>NZ_DATMST010000218.1:0-15011 GCF_035565275.1 Sphingopyxis sp. | reverse complement strand
CGGCGGCAATGGCGGCAATGGCACCGGCGGGACCGCACGCATGCGCGCCAACGGCGCCGGTGCGGGTCTGACCGTCCTCGAAAACAATTTCACCAGCGAGGGGACCGGCGGCGATGGCGGCGCGGGACAGCTGGGCTTCGGATCGTTCGAACTCGCCGCACCATCGGGCGGCAATGGCGGCAACGGCCGGGGCGGTGCCATCGAAACCGTCGCCGATGAAGGCGCGACCATCACGCTCGGCCTCGCTTCGGGCAACAGCGTCCTGCTGAGCAGCCTCGGCCGCGGCGGTGCGGGCGGCGCGGGATCGGACAGCGCGTTCGACGCCGAGGCGCAGGCGGGCAACGGCGGCAATGGCGGGACCGGAACCGGCGGCACGGTGCGCTTGCTTGCCAACGGCGGGACGATCACGTCGAATGGCGAGAATGTCGACATCGACGCCAGCGGCGTGTCGGGCGAAACCGGCCTCGGCGGCATTGGCCGGGGCGGCGGCGCGGACGGCGCCGATGGCACTTTCGGTGATACGCGCGGGGGCCGCGTCGCGATCGAAGCGCTGAACGGTCTCGATGGCCCGGGCCAGATCGCGCTCGGCCTGACGAACATCACCGCGAGCGGGGACGCCGCCGGCCGGATCGAACTGCGCGCTCAGGGTAATCTGAGTTTTGCCGGACTCGACGCCACGGCATTCGGCACCGCAGCGCCGACCAACAACGACACCAACGTTGCGCCGGCCGGCATCTTTGCCGCGCTCGACGGCGGCTCGATCACCAGCGAGGGCGACGTCACGCTGACCACCGACAGCTCGGTCGGCGTCTACGCGCAGTCGGACGGCATTTTCGACGTCAACGGCTCCCTGACGATCGACGCGGGCGACCAGATCGACGTCCGGCACGACCTTCGCGAAGGCGCGGCACCGACGATCCGTGCAGGCGACAGCCTGACCGCTACCGCGCTGAACAGCATCAGCGGCGCGCCCGGAAGCACGCTCGCGGCTGGCGATATACTGTCGCTTGCGACCACCGGCGCGGCGGGCTCGATCGGTGTCGACCGGCTCGAAGGCGGCAACATCACGATCAGCAGCGACGGTGCCGCCAGCGTCGAACATGCCGAGGCGACAGACGACTTCACCGCAACGGCGGGCAGCTTCCGCACCGGGCTCAACTCGATCATCACCGGCGGCGATATCGTCCTCACCTCACCGGGCGCGATCGATCTCGGCAATTCGACCGCAGGCGGCTTCGTTCAGGTATCGGGGCAGTCGATCGCCTTCAACACGATCAACGCCGGCCTTTCGGTGGGCCTTTCGGCGGAAGGAATGACCGCGGGCGCCGAAGGCATAAGCGGCGGGTCGATCGCCGCGGGCGGGAATATCAACCTGTTCGGCAACAGCATCGCGCTTTCCGGCACCGTCACGGGCGATATGTCCTTCTTCGCCTTCAGCAATGGCGGGGCCGTTTCGGTGAACGACGCGGCCGTCGCCGGCACGATTTCGATCTTCTCCGCCGCCGACCTTGCCGGCACCTATGTCGCGGGCGGCGACATCTTCCTGAATTCGGGCGGCAATATCACGGCATCGGCCCGGGCGAGCGGGGGCTATGTCGACGGAAACGGCATCTCTACGGAAGGCAATCTGTTCGTCGTCGCGGCGGGCGACGCGGCGCTGACCGACAGTTCGGCCGCGCGCATGTTCGGCGTCAGCGCCGAACTCGCCGCGTCGGTCGATGGCGGAACCGCGGGCGAAGACATTCTGGTAATTGCCGGGACGACGGCCAGCCTGACCGGCGTGACGGCCGGCGACGACGTCACCGTCCGCGCGCCCGGCAACATCACCGCGGTCGATGTGAGCACGACGGGCGCCGGCGCCGACACGCATATTCTCGGCTTTTCGGCGGACTCGTCATCGAGCAGCCCGACGTTCATCATCAGCGCCGGCGAAGGCACGGACGGTATCAACGGCGCCGACATCGTCATGGCCTCCGCCGCGGGCGCGATCGACGCCGCGATGCTGTCGGCGGGCGACGACATTCTGCTCAACGCCGCGAACAGCATCGCCGTCAACGGCGCGACCACGCTCGGGCTCGGGACGACGGGGGGCGACAGCAGCATCCGGACACAGGGCGGCACGACGACGCTCGCGGGTCTCGACGCGTTCAGCGACATCGCGGTCGAGGCGGCGGGTCTTGCCAACCTGACCGGCACCGTCGCGGCGGGACGCAACGCGACGATCAATGCCCAGAACGTCACGCTCGCGGCGCTGACCGGATCGGGCGGCAACGCCGTTCCCGCGCTGAGCGCCGATGGCACGGTCACCGTCAATTCGTCGGCAGGGATCACGGGTGGGGGCATCCGCGCGCTCGGCGACGCGACGCTGACCGCGGGCACGGCGATCGACGTTACCGGGGTCGAGGGCAATAATGTGGCGCTGGCAGGAACCACCGGTGTCGCCGCCGATGCGGTCAACGCACTGGGGACGATCAGCCTCGACAGCAGCGATGGCGATATCCGGCTCGGCAGCCTGTTCGCCTCGGGCACCATCAGCGCCAGTGCCGACGCAATCCGCATCGAAGGCGGCGGCGATATGCAGTTCACGACGCTGACCACCGAGGTCGGCGATGCCTATATCCGCAGCAGCGGCGATTTTTCGGTCGCGGCGGGTAATATCGCCGGGACGGCCGATCTTGCGACCCAAGGCGAAGCGATGACGATCGGCAATCTGACCGCCGCCAACGCGATCCTCGAAAATTCGGGAGGGTTCCTCAACCTCGATACGGTGGCGGTCGCAGGCAACCTCCGTGCAACCGCGCGCGCATCGCTCGGCATCAGCGGGGTCATCACCGGCCAGTCGATCGCGCTCGCGTCCGCCGACATCGCGATCGGATCGGCGGCGCGCGTCGGGACTGCCGGCGTCACGCAGCAAGTGTCGGTGGCCAACAACAACGACGACAACCAGACCTTCGTCGGCGGCGCTCCGACTGCCAATGTCGCAGGCTACCATATCGACGCCGACGAACTGACCCGCCTTTATGGCACCGGGATCGAAATCTTTGCGCCCGAGGTGCAGGCGGTCAGCGTCACGTCGGTCGGCTCGGCGGCCCCTCCCGACATGATCGTCGACGGCTTCACCATGACCGGCGGGGGGTCGAACTCGAACCTTGGCGCCAACGGCACGCTCACGCTTCGCACCCCGGGCAAGATGCGCGTGATCGGCGATGTCCGGTTGACCGGGCTGACCGACGCGAACGGCCTGACCCTTGCCGCGGATGATGCGCTCGAAATCATATTGGGCAGCGGCACGGTACGACTGCTCGGCGACGGCGATGCCCCGGGCGGGCGGCTCGACCTGATATCCGACGACGTGATCGTCGCGACCGAGGCGGCGATCGCCGCCGTCGGCAACGCTGCGACGATCGATGCGATCAACGCACGTCTCGCCCAGAATGACGGCGTGGTGCTCGACGAAGGCGCGCTCTTTGCGCGCGGCATCCGGGCGCAGGTCGCGGGCGGCTTCTATGTCCAGAACAGCGGCGCCGGCAGTGATTTCGGCGAGCGGCGCGGGCTCAGCTTCGGCGAGGGCGGGCTCACCGTGGTGACGACAGGACAGCCGCGGATCGTCGTCAACGGCGTATATCTGGGTCCGAACGGTCAGGTCACGGGGTTCGACGTCCTCCCCACATTGTCGATCGTTCAGGCGAGCGGCGCGGCGGGCGGCTTCAACTCCCGGTCGACCTTGAACGGCTGCCTGATCGCCAACCCGACCGCCTGCACGACGGTTGCGGTCGATGCAGGCACGAACTTCCCCGTTCAGGACGTGATCGAGGAAGAGGCCGATTCCGACGGTGAGGGAGAGGGCAATAATCTGCCGACGCCGCTGATCACGATGCGCGACCTCGATCCGCTCAGCGGCGAACCGCTGGTCGACGATCCGGTGACCGGCGCCGGCAACGACGACCTTTGGACGACACCGGGCGACTAGGGTCCTGACCCTAAGCCGCGTTTCGGTTGACGCAGACCGGGAAGCCAAGGCATGGGCGCGGATATGACCGACGCCCATGCCCGCCCGCTGAAGCTGTTCAACAGCCTGACGCGCAGTCTCGAAACATTCGAGCCCGTCCACCCCGGCGAGGCACGCGTCTATAGCTGCGGGCCGACGGTCTATAACTATCCGCATATCGGCAACATGCGCGCCTATGTCTTCGCCGACACGCTGGGCCGCACATTGTCGTATAAGGGGTACAGGCTTACCCACGTCATCAACATCACCGACGTCGGCCATCTGACCGACGACGCCGATGCCGGCGAGGACAAGCTGGAGAAGGCTGCCGCCGAAAAAGCCCAGTCGATCTGGGATATCGCAAAACATTATACAGAGGCCTATTGGGCCGACATCAAGGCGCTGAATATCCGCCAGCCCGCGCACTGGTCGATTGCAACCGACTATGTCCCGCAGATGATCGAGTTTGCCGAAGCGATCGCATGCAAGCATTGCTACGAACTCGAAAGCGGCCTCTATTTCGACACGACGAGCGTCGCCGATTACGGTCGCCTCGCGCGCCACGGGACCGATGAGGGCGAGAGCCGCATCGATCCGGTCGACGGCAAACGCCATCCCGCCGACTTCGCGATCTGGCGCAAGACGCCCGCCGGCGAGACGCGCCAGATGGAATGGGATTCGCCGTGGGGCCGCGGCGCGCCGGGCTGGCACCTCGAATGCTCGGTGATGTCCGAAGCGCTGCTCGGCTTCCCATTCGACATCCACACCGGCGGCATCGACCACCGCGAGATCCACCACCCGAACGAAATCGCGCAGAACCAGGCGCACAGCTGCAGCGATGCGAGCGGCGCGCGTTTCTGGATGCACAATAATTTCCTCGTCGACCGTAGTGGCAAGATGTCGAAATCGAGCGGCGAGTTCCTGCGCGTGCAGCTTCTGATCGACAAGGGATACCACCCCCTCGCCTATCGCCTGATGTGCCTGCAGGCGCATTATCGCAGCGAGCTGGAGTTTTCTTGGGAGGGCCTTGGCGCCGCGCTGACGCGGCTAAAAAGGATGTACAAGGCCGTTGAAGTTCAAATGTGGAAAGAATTCCAACAGGCTGGATTACCTGTGGATTCGCCTTCCCGCTTTGAACCGATACCTCGTGAAAAATGGAACGAAACGGAAGTACTCGGCTATCTGCAAGATTTCGACGAGGCTATCTCGGATGACCTGAATACTCCAAAAGCTCTGCTAGTGATCGAAGCCGTTTTGGGCGATCCCACAATAAGCAATCAGCTTCGTTGGCACCTTATCGCCACTCTCGATCAAGTGCTTGGCCTCGATCTTCTCCTAAACAAGCGGGCAGACCTGCGCGTGCGTCCGAAAGCTGCAACAGTCGACGAACAAGCAATCTCGGAGTTGCTTGAAGCTCGGCAGCTTGCGCGCGAGCAGAAGAATTTCGCACAAGCCGACGAGGCACGAAACACCCTGCTAAGCAATGGAGTCGAGGTGATGGACGGCGACCCGCTGGGCTGGGATTGGCGGCTCGAAACCAACTAGGGACTTGTCCCCGCCTTGCAGGATGCTAGCCTCGTTGCATGTCGCAACTGATCTGCTGGCTCCTTGTCGGTCTTGCCCACCTGATCCCGGCGCTGGCCCTGTTCCGGCCAACGCTGATCACGCGGCTCTATGGCGTGGCACCGGACAGCCCGGTCTTTGTGCTCATGCACCACCGCGCGGCGCTGTTTTTCGCCGTGCTCGTTGCTTGCGTGTGGGCGGCGTTCGACCCCGGCGGGCGCAAGCTCGCGACGCTGCTCGCCGCCATCTCGATGCTCGGCTTTCTGTTCCTTTATCAGGCATATGGGCGCCCCGCCCCGCTCGCCACCATCGCGCTCGTCGATCTGATCGGCCTCGTCCCGCTGGCGTGGGCGGGCTGGCACGCATTTCAGCAGTAGGAAATCCATGACCAAGACCGTCACCGTCCTCTCGGGCCTCATCCGTCCGCTCGTCGAAGACCGCCTGCCCGACTGGGTCGAACCGCGTTTCTTCCAGTCGAAGGAGGAAGCGCTCGAGCTGGCGCCCGAAGCCGAGATCGGCTGGTTCGACATGTACGACAAGAAGGATATGGCCGCGGTGATTTCTGCCGCGACCAACCTCAAATGGCTGAACTCGATCTACGCCGGGGTCGACGGCATGCCGCTCGACCTGCTTCACGAACGCGGCACCATCGTCACCAATGGCGCGGGGATCAATGCGATCACGATCGCCGAATATGTCGTGATGGGGATGCTGACCATCGCCAAGGGCTATCGCGACGTGGTTCGCGCACAGGAACGCCGCGAATGGCTGATGGACTCGCCGGGCAAGGTCGAACTGTTCGGGTCGAAGGCGCTGCTGCTTGGTTATGGCGCGATCGGCAAGCTGATCGAGGAACGGCTGAAGGCGTTCGCGGTCGCCGTCACCGTCGTGCGCCGGTCGCCGGGCGAGAACACGCTCACGCCCGACCAGTGGCGAGCCAGGCTCGGCGATTTCGACTGGGTGATCCTCGCAGTCCCCGCGACCCCCGAAACCGACGGCATGATCGGCGCGGCGGAACTGGCGGCGATGAAGCCGACCGCAACGCTGATCAACATCGCGCGCGGCAGCGTCGTCGATCAGGACGCGCTCGTCGTGGCGCTCGACAGCCAGCAGATCGCCGCGGCCTTCCTCGATGTCACCACCCCCGAACCGCTCCCCGCCGACGACCCGCTGTGGAGCCTCGACAACGCCCACATCACGATGCACCTGTCGGGCCGCGCGCAGGACAAGATGTTCATCCGTTCGGCGCAGCGCTTCCTCGAAAATCTGGGGCGCTGGAAAAAGGGCGAGGCCGTCGAGCCGCGCGTCGATCTGACGCTGGGTTACTGACCCGGCCGCTCGGCCTTCAACTCGCGCACCAGCGGCTGCAAACGCTCGTCATATTTGGCGAGCATCGTGCGCGCGCCGGCATGATCGTAAAAGCTGACGAGTTCGCGCCCGTTCCAGCGATGCAGCGCATAAGCCGGATCCTCGGCAACGATCATCGGGCGGTCGTCGGGCCTGTTCTCGTCGATGGGCCTCAGGTCGAGCGACACCTGCGGCGCGGTCGACGAGCAGATCGCGATGGTGCGCCCCTCCCATGCGACGGTAACGCTCCGGTGAAGGTGGCCGCAGATCAGCCCGCGAACTTGGGGATGACGGCGCACGACGTCGGTGAACACGCCTACCCACGGCTCATCGGGATCGGTGTTCATCCATTCGATCCCGCTTTCGACCGGCGGATGGTGCATCACGATATAGGTCGGCTTGATCTTGTCCCTGGACAATTCGGCATCGAGCCAGGCGGCACGCCGGTCGCAAAAGGCACCGCCGTGGCGTCCTTCCTCAAGCGTATCGACCGTCACCAGCCTGAGTTCGGGAAGCTCGATCGCATATTGGATGAAGCCGTTGCCGTCGTCGAAATCCGGGAAGTGCGCGTGGAAATTGTCGCGGAGGTCGTGATTGCCGACGCTCGGCCACACCGGAAAGGGGCAGCGCGAGAAAATCTCCGCGAGCCGGCGATAGCTGTCCTCATCGCCGCGATCGGTGATGTCGCCGGTGGCGAGCAAGAGGTCGGGCCGGTTCGGCCCCTCGATGAGAAGGTCGAGCACCTCGTCGAGCCGCTTGCGGTTATATTCGGCCGGATTGTCCGGATCGAACCCGATATGGATATCGGTGATCTGGGCAATCAGCATATCCGTCCCCCGTTTCCCGCCGGCTGGTCCCGGCCACCAAAACCTCACCCGCCCCGCCTTGCCCCGTGCAAGGAAGGTGTGCGCCACGTCACATCGTAAAGGCCCCGCCCCCCGGTTCCTGTGATCATGCTCACACCATAGCTAGCGCCAAGACGTTTATTTGTAATTGCCGCCGTATTTTTCTTGGCTCTGCGCGGCGGCATCCACGGTTTTCCGCCATCCGAATGATATTCGTGACACATCGCACAGGGCGATTCGGTTGCAGTTTCGACCTTCACCATGCGCGCACCGCCTTCGCCGACATGGCAGTCGCGGCACTGCCGCAGCCCCGGGACCAGCAGGTCGGTCGACGCCTTCGAAGCGGGCGCCGCGGTGTGGCAATCGGCACAGGCGGTTTCCCTGTGCGCGTCATGGTCGAACCAACCCTTTTGCAGGTAACGCGGTGTCTGGTCGACGGCAGCGACGCGCCAGCTGTTCCCGGCCTGCGGCGCGAAGATCGTGTGGCAGTCGTAGCACGCACCGCCCTTCGAAAAGACCGCACGAACGGCATCTTGCGCCCGGCTGGGCCGCGTCGCGACTTCGTTGAAATAGATGTTGTAGACCTGCCCCTCGGCATAGGCGCCCGGCCGTCGCCGCTGCATGCCGCCAAGCTGGAGCGGCCGTGCAGGCGGCGCGGAACGATAATAAGCGGTGAGGTCAGCAACGACCTGGCCGGGCTCGCCGTGACGCAACGTCCGGGTCACACCGCCGACCGTCTCGAAGGCGAGGCTGTGGCACATCGCACAGTCGCGCTCCATCTCGACCGGTTTGACGCGCACCCCGTCGGCCTCGACACGGTGGCAATTTTCGCATTCGAGCTTCTTCCCGAAGTCATGGCGGCCGCGGAAGCTCGCTGCCATGCGCGCGACGCCGCCGGTGGCCTGCAAATGCATGTCGTGCGGGAATTTGAGGCCGTTGTAATCGGCAATGCCCTTGGCGAGCGTCGTACGCACCAGCTTGCCGCCAGCCGCGGGTCGGACCAGCGGGCGAAACTCCGGATGGCTCGTGCCGAAATCGCCGGCATCGGCGAGCGTCGTCGGATGCCCTGCAGTCTTCAGCCGCGCCGACATGCCGTCATGGCAATCGGCGCAGAATTTCTGCGGCGTCGCAGCCATCGGCCCCGCGCCCTCATGTTCGGTATGACATTCGACGCAGCGACCTTGCGGTTTGTTGAAGGTCTTTGCGAAGCCCGCAAGGACCCGCTCGCCCACCCCCGGCGGATGCCGCGCGGCGAGCAGCATCGCGGCCGGCGCGCCCGCATGCGCCATGCTCATCGCCTTGTGCTCGCCCGTGTGACAGCCGACGCACGCCTTGTCGGTCACCGCGACGAACGGCTCGACATGGCACGACTGGCAGTCGTTTTTCAGGCTCGCGTGCGCGCTCGACAACGGGCCCGAGAGCCAGGCGCTGTCGGCGTGATAGCCGTCGGGGCGCTCGTTCACTTGTCTGTAGCTGTACCACGCCCAGATCGGCCCGATCAGGAAGGCGAGCAGCATCAACAGGCCAAAAACCCAAGCCCCCATGCGTTTGCCGGGCATCACGCCGGCAAGCGAGAAGGCCTTGGCCTCGTCGACGTCCTTCGACGATTGCGACAGTTCGTCGATGCGCTCGACGAGCAGGATAATCCTGTCTTCCTCGCGCGCGATCGTCAGCCGGTGGCCGCCGAAACGCAATTCGGCACCCGCCGCGCTGTCGATGTCGGCAGCATCGACAGCGCGGCCGTTGAAATCGAACCCCAGACCCTCGAGCGCGGCGACGCGCACATGGCGGCCGTCGGCGCTGCCGATCGTTGCATGGTGCGGATTGACCGCAAGGTCGGCGACGTGGATGTCGTTGCTGCCCTCGCGGCCGAGCGTAATCGTGTCGCCGGGCAGCGCCTGATCGCGGACGATCTGTTTGCCGGTCTTCGTTGTCGAGATGCGGCGCAGGATGAAACTCATCGTCCCCGCCTCACCAGTAGAAGAAGACGCTGATGATGTGGGCCGACAGCGCCGCGATCAACGCAAAGGTCAGCGGCACATGGACATAGAGCCAGATTTCGAGCAGCGCGCGAATGCGCAGATGCTTGCGCAGACGGACGAGCGCCGCTTCCTTCTGCTTGAGTAGTCCGACGACCTTCTCGCGCGCTTCACGGTCGCTGCCGGTCGAAACCGACAGCGCGCGTAGCGCCGCCGCCGTCGCGCAATCCGGATAGCGGCCCGACAGTCGCACCCTGACGCCGCCCGCAAACGGGTCCTCGTCGAGCGCCGCCAGCACCGGCGCGGTGTCGGCGGGTATCAGCGGCTGTGCGGCGCTATGCAGCTGGCGGTCGAAAGCGCGGATCGCCTCCAGCATCTGCATCTGCGTCATCTCGTCGCGGTTGTTAGACAGCGCCTGCGGCAGCGTCGTATAGACGATCACGCCATAAAGACCCGACAGGATCACCAGCATCATCAGCGCCCACGCCAGCGTGTGGACATTCCAGCCGAGCTGGAATCCCGTGTGCCAGGTACCGATGACGATGAGGCTGAACCCCAGATAGACATGCGCCGAGGTCCACGCCTTCAACGACCAGTGACTGCTCGTCATCTTGCGCTTGCGATAGCCGAGCGCGGTCAGCCAGAGGATCAGCAGCGCCCCGATCGTGCCAAGCGTATAGCCGTACCAGCTTCCCCCATTATGCCGTGGCGTGACGTCGACCAGCGCGTAGCTCACGATGATGAGCAGGCAGAGCCCGCCCGAAATCTTCGCCCAGCGAAACCCGGCATAGCGCAGGAAGCCTTCGTGCCGCCGTTCGCGGACGCGCTCGATCTGCGTTGCCTTCGACCGACCGCCCAAAAGCCTTCTGGGAACCAACGACGCCATCAGTCGGTGGCCTCGTCGAGCCGCGCGATCGACAGGAATTCTTCGGGCGACACGCGGATCGCGGCGCCCGTGGGGCACGCTCGCACGCATGCGGGGCCGCCCGAAATGCCTTTGCACATGTCGCATTTGACCGCGATCTTCTTGGGCTTCTCGTCGCCCAGCTGCTGCTTCGTCCATTTGGGCGACGGCTCACCCGGGCCGGGGCCGAAACCGGTGAGCAGCCAGCGCAGCAGACCTGGTTTTTGCGGCGGCGCCGACTCCATGCGGATCACGCCATAGGGGCAGTTGCGCATGCAGTTGCCGCAGCCGATGCAGCCGGGCTCCATGAACACCTCGCCATCGGGGCCGCGGTGGATCACGTTCGGCGGGCAGTCGGCCATGCAGTGCGGATGTTCGCAGTGGCGACAGCTCGTGGGGACATGCAGGTGGGCGAAGGTCTTGCCCGCCTCGCGGTCGAGCCGCGAAAGACCCTCATGACTGTCGGCGCACGCCTTTTCACAATTGTCGCAGCCGACGCACAGATTCTCGTCGATCAGCAGCGCATCGGTCGCCTCGCCCAGCCCCTCCTTCATGATGAAGCTCGCAGTGTCCGAATAAAGGTCAACCGCGCTCGAATAGCTTGCCTTGCGCGATTCGATGAAGCTGTTCATCGCTGCGCGCTCGGCCACCGCCGCTTCGGTCGCCTCGCGCACCTGCGGCCGCACGGCGAGCATCTTGCGGAAGCTTTCGCCGGTCAGCTTGATCAGTTCGGCGCCGACCGCCGCCTTGACCGTGGCATTGCGCGGCGCGCCGCTCAGCACGCCCATTTCGCCGAAGAAGCTGCCGGCCGGCAGGTAACGGAGGAAGATCGGCTTGCCGCCGATATCCTTCTCGACCACCATCGATCCCGAACGGATGACATAGACGTCATCGCCCTGCTCGCCCTCGGTCAGCACCACCTTGCCCGCGGGCACGCGCTCGACTTCGGCGGTGTCGACCACCTCTGCCAGATCCGGGACGGTCAGGCCGCCCTTGAAGATTTGCAGCAGCTGGCGCTCGAGCGAGATGCGGTTGATCACGCGCTTTGCGCCCGGCACTGCGGCCATCAGCTTGAGCGCCGCGGTGCGCGACACCTCGACAAAAATGCTGTCCTCGCCCGCGCGGATCGTTGCGCCGCGCTTGCGGCCCGAGATCAGCCCGACCTCGCCGAAGATCGATCCCTGCTCGATCGGCACGGTGATGCCGGGCCCGACCTCGACTTCGGCATGACCGTCGGCGATCGCAAAGAGCGACGAACCCGGCTCGCCCTTTTCGAACACGACTTCGCCCTTGCGATAAAAGGCGACCTTCGAATCGAGCATGAATTCGCGCATCTGCAGTGGGGAAACGTCGCCAAAGATGGTGGCACGCTCGCGCAGATATTCCAGCCATTCGCTGACCGGTTTCTGCCCGGGCAATCCCGCAAAGATCGCTGCCAGATCCTTCTCGTCGGCGGGGGTCAGTGCGTTGTTGCCATTGATGAACTCGACGACGTCGTAGCCCTGATTCATGCAATGCTTGATCAGCGGATAGCCCGCGAGCGCGCCGATGACATAGATGCCGGGCACCGTCGTCTCGAAGGTCGGCGACAGCTTCGGAAAGGCTTCGCGATCAGGGCCGGTGAACTCGATCCCCATCGATTCGACGAAACCGCGCGGAGCGACCGAACCCAGCCGTGCAACGATCACATCGCACTCGATCTTTTCCTCGCCCGTCGGCGTTTCGAGCGTCAGCCAGCCCGGCTCGACCTTCTTCGGCTGCGTTTCGGTGCGGATCGACATGAAACCGTTCTCGCCCGCCTCCATCATGTCGGAGACATTCTTCGCCTTGGCGCGCGCGAAATCCTTCGAGCGGTTGAGGATGGTGACGGTGTTTTCCAGCGCTTCCTCGGCGACGCCGAGCGCATTCTCGATCCCCGCGTCGCCCGATCCGACGACGGTGATATGCCTGTCCTTGAAATCCTCCGGGTCGTCGACCTGATAGATGATGTGCGGCAGGTCGGCGCCCTCGCAGCGCATCCGGTTCGGATTGCCCTGCGTGCCGATCGCCAGCACGATATTCTCGGCCCTGTAGACGTCGCCCTTCGCGGTCTTGATCACGAAGGCACCCTTTTCGCCGGTCACTTCGGCGACGTCGGCGTGATACGCGACCTGGACCTTGTTGTTCGCGGCGTCCTCGTCCCAGTTGGCGAGAATATATTCGCGCGCGCCCTCGGCGAAACGGCAATCGGAGCGCAGGTCGAGCCGTTCGGGCGTCGCGAGCACGCGCTTGCCCTTCTGATATTTGAAGATCGTGTCCGACAGATGATCGGTCTTTTCGAGGAGAATATGGCTGAGCCCCAGCTGGGCCGCGCGCGATGCCGCGCTGAGCCCTGCAGGCCCCGAACCGATGATCGCGACTTTGACGGCCTCGCTCACGCGGACGCACTCTCGCGACCGAGGCAATTATCCACGCTCAAGATGCTGGTGAACGCACGCACGGGCACCCCATTCCCCCCAATCGCTTCCCCAAGCGACCACAACTACGGATGCGACCCGGACTTATGTCCTGGGCCCAAGGCTATGCCCTTGAAAGCGGGAAAAGGTCAACCGGCGAGGCGGTACTGCGAGACGTTCGCAACTCGGTTGTCGAGACGGCGGGCTGCCGAGCCCGGTAACCTATGACGAGGGCCGTACCCTGTTGTCGACGCCCTGGACTGAAACGCGCGGCTTGCCTTTGCCATTCACGCGCCACGTCACGACATTATCGACGCCCGAGACGCTGAGCGGGGCGCCAGGACGCAGGACGATGCTGATCTCGTTGTCGACGCCGTTGACGGTCAGGCCGGGACAGTCGCCCACGAAATCGATGCGGTTGTCCGATCCCGACACTTCGGCAGGACGCCCTCCGCAATCGATCCGGTGCACCTGCTCGACGCCATGGACGGCAGCGCCGTCGCGCGTCCCCGTGCCGCCCCGCTGCTGCGCGGCCAGCGGCGCGGCGGCAAGGACAAGACTGGCAGCGAGGGCGGGAAACAGGGATTTCGCGGCGGCACGGGTGTGAAACAAGGTCGTCTCCTATCGTCCCCGCCTCAAAATTCCCCTTTGCATTCAATGAAATGGAAAAGCGCCTGCGTCAACGGGCGAACGTCGACGCCATATCTCAGGCGAGTTCGAACATCGCGGCAATGCGCTCGGACGGGGTCGGCTCGAACCGCGACCAGCCATCGGGGCCCAGCCGCTCAAGCGGGCGGAAGCGCGCCTTGTACGCCATGCGCGCGGACCCTTCGATCCAGTAGCCGAGATAGACATAGGGCAGACCCGCCCGTGCCGCACGCTGGACATGGTCGCCGATGATATAGGTGCCGAGCCCCTCGCGCATCGGATGTGCGGCGTCGAAGAAGCTGTAGATCATCGACAGCCCGTCGCCCTGCCGGTCGGTCAGGCAGCAGCCGACAAGGCGGCCTTTGCCGCCGTCCGCGGCCGGCTCGCGATATTCGATCATATAGGAATCGACCGGGGTCTGTTCGACCATGTCGGCGAAATCCTGCTCGTCCATGTCGGCCATGCCGCCGTTCGGATGCCGCGAGCCCAGATAGGAGCGAAGCAGCGCATATTGCTCCTCGGTCGCCCAAGGCTTGCACGCCGTGGCGACAAGATCCCCGTTGCGGCGCAGGTTGCGCTTCTGCGAATTGCTGGGGACGAATTCACCCGCGCAGACGCGCACCGACACGCACGCCGAACAATCGGCGCAGCTCGGGCGATAGGCGACCGACTGGCTGCGCCGGAACCCGATACGGCCGAGCGCGTCGTTCAGTTCGTTCGCGGTGTTGCCGCTGAGTTCGGTGAACACCTTGCGCTCGGTCTTGCCCTCCAGATAGGGGCAAGGCGCAGGGCTGGTCACGAAAAAGCGCGGAAAACGGAACGGTGCGGACACGCGAAAACAACCTCCGGACTTGCGATGCCGATCCCCCCGACGCGGGTCCGACGCACTGCTTGCACCAATTATGGCGCCCGCCGTCAATGGTGCAAAGTCCATTTACCATTTTTGAACGTCCCGATCTGAATCAACCGGAAAATTTTCTGAATCGGCTGGTAACTTTTGTGCCGAATTGAATCGGATCAGCTGTATCCGCGCAGTTCGTCGCCGGTCAGCGTCGCGACATGGAGCACGTTGGTCGAGCCTGGCGTGCCGAACGGAACCCCCGCCATCATGACGAGCTTGGCGCCCGCCTTGCAGATTCCGTGGCGCAGCGCCATGCGCTTGCCCTTGGCGATCATCTCCTCGAAGCTGCCGATGTCCTTCGTCGGCACGGCATGGGCGCCCCACAGCAGCCCCATGCGCCGCGCCGCCTCGCGCTTCGGCGTCAGGACCAGCAGGGGCGCCCCCGGCCGTTCGCGCGCGAC
>NZ_DATMST010000217.1:0-1912 GCF_035565275.1 Sphingopyxis sp. | reverse complement strand
CCCCGCCCGCGACGCCAGCGAAGACGCGCCGCTGCGCAAGACGGCCTGATCCCGCCGCATCGCTAGACTTCGCGCGCCCGCGCCCTTACATGCGCGGACTATGGCAGACCGCTTCACCAAGATGCATGGCCTCGGCAACGACTTCGTCGTGATCGACGCGCGCGTGGCGCCCGTCGAGATGACGCCGGGGCGCGCGCACGCGATCGCCGACCGCCGCCACGGCATCGGGTGCGACCAGCTGATCCTGCTCGAACCGTCCGCAAATGCCGACGTCAAGATGCGCATCTTCAACGCCGACGGCGGCGAGGTCGAGGCGTGCGGCAACGCGACGCGCTGCGTCGCGACGCTGATCGGCAAGCCCGCGGTGATCGAGACACTGGGCGGCATGCTGCGCGTCACGCCGGCCGATGGTGGTGCCGAGGTTGTGCTGGGCGAGCCCGAATTCGACTGGGAGCATATCCCGCTCGCCATGCCGATGGACACGCGCGACATGCCCGTCGCGTGGGACGAACTGGAGCATGGCGCCGGGGTCAATGTCGGCAATCCGCACATCGTCTTTTTCGTGCCCGAGGCCGATGCCGTTCCGCTCGCCGAGCTCGGCCCGCGGATCGAGACCGATCCGCTGTTTCCCGAGCGCGTCAACGTCAATGTCGCAAGCCTCGATGGCGAGAACCAGCTGCAACTGCGCGTATGGGAACGCGGCGTCGGGCTGACGCAGGCGTGCGGTACCGGTGCGTGCGCGACCGCGGTCGCGGCGATCCGCGCCGGCCTCGTCCAGTCGCCGGTGACGGTCTCGCTGCCCGGCGGCGACCTCGTCATCCGCTGGGCACCGGGCGAGCCGATCGTGATGAGCGGCGCCGCGACGCGCGTGTACGAGGGCGAGACCGACTGGGCGCAGTTCGGATGAGCGCATCCCTCGCCGACCGGCAGGAGGTCGTCAATTTCGGTTGCCGGCTGAATATCGCCGAAGGCGAAGGGATTCGTGCGGCGGTCAGGGCCGCCGGCGCACGCGATACGATCGTTTTCAACAGCTGCGCGGTGACCGACGAGGCCGTGCGACAGGCACGGCAGGCAGTGCGGCGGGCGCTCCGCGAGCGGCCGGGCGCCGCGGTGGTGGTGACCGGATGCGCGGCGGAACTCGAAGCCGATCGCTTTGCCGAAATGGGCGCGCGGGTGGTGCGCAACGATGCCAAGAGCCTTGCGCAAAGCTACGGCGGCGAAGCTGCCGCTGTCGCCGCCCTGCCCTATGCGCCGGCCCTTTCGGGCGCCGATCATGCACGCGCCTTCCTTGGCGTCCAGACGGGCTGTTCGCATAGCTGCACCTTTTGCGCGACGGTGCTCGCACGCGGGACGGCCCGGTCCGCGACCGTCGATGCCGTCCGCGCATCCGCGCAGACCGCCATCGATCGCGGGCAGCGCGAGATCATCCTGACCGGGGTCGACCTTGCAAGCTATGGCGACGACAGCGGCACCAGCCTCGCGACGCTGGTCGAGGCTTTGCTGGCGTTGCCGATCGAGCGGCTGCGCCTGTCGTCGCTCGACCCCGACCGGATCGACGATGCGTTGTTCGCGCTGCTGACCGGAGAAGCGCGGGTGATGCCGCACGTCCACCTGTCGCTGCAGGCGGGCGACGACATGGTGCTGACGCGCATGAAACGCCGCCACCGCCGCGCCGATGCCTTGGCGCTGATCGAACGGCTCAAGACCGCGCGGCCCGGACTTGCGATCGGCGCCGACCTGATCGCGGGCTTCCCCACCGAAGACGAGGCAATGTTCGCGAACTCGCTGGCGCTGATCGACGACTGCGACATCGTTTTCGGCCATATCTTTCCCTATAGCCCGCGTGCCGGAACGCCCGCGGCGCGAATGCCGCAGGTCGGGCGTGCCATCGCCCGCGAACGCGCGGCGATGC
>NZ_DATMST010000216.1:0-14556 GCF_035565275.1 Sphingopyxis sp. | reverse complement strand
CTCGATCGCGAGCGCGCCCGACGGTGCGAGCCGCATCCGGACGCGCGCGGCGCTGCGCATGCGGAAGGTCGCCGATTGCAGGCTGTTGCGCGCGCCGTGCCGGTCGAAGACGAAGTCCAGCGCCGCAGCACTCGCTTTCAGCCGCGCCAGATGGCCCTCGAGCCGCTGGATGCCTTCGACAGGGTCGAAGAACATGGTTTCGATCAAGTCGAAACTTTCGCCCGCTACGCTCACAAATTCCCCCTTGGCCAGACATTCGCGCCATTCCTCGCCCGGCACGCTGTCGGCGACTATACCCGATCCCAGTCCCAGCGTGGCGCACATCGGCGCGTCCTGCAACCCGCCCAGCGGCGGAAAGACCAGCGTCCGGATCGCGACATTGAATGCGGCGTCGCCCTCCGCTTCGATGAAACCGATCGACCCGGTATATATGCCGCGCGCGCCCTCTTCCAGCTCGTCGATGATTTCCATCGCCCGCGTCTTGGGCGCCCCGGTGATCGATCCGCATGGAAAAGCGGCGCGAAGAATATCGACCGCCCCCATGCCCTCGCCAAGCCGCGCGCTCACGTCGGACACAAGCTGGTGGATCGTCGGAAAGCTTTCGACGCGAAAAAGATCGGGCACCGCGACCGATCCAGGCACCGCGACCCGCGACAAGTCATTGCGGATGAGATCGACGATCATCAGGTTTTCGGCGCGCTGCTTGGGATCGCGCGCGAGTTCGGCCGCCGCACGCGCATCGGCCTCGGCATCGATCAGCCGCGCCGCCGTCCCCTTCATCGGCCGCGCCATTACCCTGCCCTCGCGCAGCGCGAAGAACAGCTCGGGTGACTGCGAGCTGATCGCCCGTTCGCCGGTCCAGATGAAACCGCCGTAGCCCGCGCGTGCGGTACGCCGTAGCCGCGCGTGGATCGCCAGCGGATTGCCCGCGACCGGCACATCGGCGCGAAAGGTCAGGTTCGCCTGATAGATGTCGCCCGCGCCGACATAATCGAGCACGCGCGCCACCGCCGCCTCATATTCCGCGCGGGTGATGCGCGGTGCGACGCTGCCGACCCATGCCCCCGCCAGATCGGGCAGCAGGGCCTCGACCGCGCCGGCGTCGATCCGCTCGATCCGCTCGAACAACCCGAACCAGCCGAGCGGCATATCCCCGCCACCATCGTCACCGACCGTCCCGCGCCATGCCGGGGCGAGCCCCTTCCCCGCCTCATAAGCCAGATAACCCGCGGCGTGGAGCCCGCGCCTCCGCGCCGCCTCCAGCGCATCGAACAGCGCCGGGACTTCTGCTGCGCGCTGTGCGATCAGGACGTCCACAGGCCTTTCGAACAGCCGTGCGGGCGCGGCGCCCGCAACGCGCGCGTCGTCGAGCAGCACGAAGGGCGGGCGCTCCTCGCCCGGCAAGGAAATGGCGGCTTTGGACATCAAGGATTGCCGCGGGCCGCCCCGCTACCGGTCAACGTTCGCGGCGGATGCGAAACGCGCGTCCACCATCTATCCTTGCAAGATAGCTGCCGAGCGCGGCAGCCTTGATGTTGATCTTCCTGCCGGGACGCACATCGAAAACCGTTCCGATACCATCGATCTGCACCCATATGGCATCATCCTCCAGCGTCAGACGATATTTCCCGGCCGCGTTCGTCGATACCGCCTTGATCGTGCTGTCGATGCTGGTGATCCGTTCTTCTTCCTTGTCGTCGTCGCCGCCGAACAGCGGACCCAGATTGGGCAGGGAAAAGCCGAACAGACCGCGGCGTGCCTTTTTCATCGTGGCCTGATCGGCAAAACTGATCTCGCGATTGGTATCGGCGGCCGACAATTCACCGACTTCGCGGTCAAAGCAGGCGAGGCGCGCCGTGGAGTCGACGATGTCGCGGCAGGCGTATAGCTCCTGAATCTGTACGGGCCGGGCCGTCGACTCCCTGTCCTTGGCGGCGGCGGGCATGGCAGCCACACAGGCAAGAAGGGCGAACGGCGCGGCGACCCGCGATGACAGTTGCGACATGGTGGAAACCCCTGGCGAGAAAGATGGCTCTGCCTAGCGGGAGCGACGGCGTGCCGCAAGCGCGAGCCGGTTGCGATGCCGGCTTACTTACCTTAGTGTCAGGAGATCGCCCGCGCGCTCGAAAGGACTTTTGCCTCCGATGGATAGCCTCTTTTCCTGGTCGACCGACTATCGCCATCCGACGGCATGGGACCAGGAATTCGCGCCGCTGTCACTTCCCGACATGCTGGCCGCCAGCGCGGCGCGGCGCGGCGACGCCCCGATGCTCGATTTCATGGGCCGGCAATTCGGATATGCCGAGGTCGCGCGCGGCGCGGCGCGCGTCGCGCGCGGACTCCAGCTCCTCGGGCTGGGCAAGGACAGCCGCGTCGGGCTCTTCCTTCCCAACGTTCCACACTATGTCGCGGCCTATTATGGCGCGCTCGCCGCCGGGGCGACGGTGGTCAATTTCTCGCCACTCTATACCGTTGCCGAACTCGAGGCGCAGGTCGAGGATTCGGGAACCGACACGCTCTTCACGGTCAGCGCCGCGGCGCTGCTCCCCACCGCGCTCAAGGTGCTCGACGGGTCAAGCCTCAAGCGGCTGGTCGTCGGTTCGGTCGCGGGCGGTCTTCCGGCCACCAAGTCGGTCCTCTATCGCCTGTTCAAGCGAAGCGAGGTCACACCGCTGCCCGACGACCCGCGCGTCATCCGCTTTTCAGCGCTCACCGACAATGATGGCCGGCCCGATCCCGTCGCGATCGATCCCGAACGCGATATCGCGCTGATTCAATATACCGGCGGCACCACCGGTACGCCCAAGGGCGCGATGCTGACGCACCAGAATCTGACCGCCAACGCGCGGCAGGTGAACGCGATCGATCCCGATCACGACGCCGAGGATCGCATCCTGGGCGCACTCCCCTTCTTTCACGTCTTCGCGAACACCTGCGTCCTTAACCGCACGGTCCTCAACGGCGGGACGATCACGATGCTGCCGCGTTTCGACGCGAAGCAGGCGCTTGAGGCGATCACGCGGACAAAGACAACCGCGCTTCCGGGCGTGCCGACGATGTACCAGGCGCTGCTCGATCATCCCGCCCTCGCCGCGACCGACTTCTCTTCCTTGCGCGTCTGTATTTCGGGCGGCGCGCCAATGTCCGCCGAACTGCGCGAGAAGTTTGTCGCCGCGACGGGCGCTTCGCTGGTCGAGGGTTATGGCCTCACCGAAAGTTCGGGCGTCGTCGCGACCAATCCTTATGAAGGACCCGTGCAGCCGGGCACGATCGGCCAGCCGCTTCCCGCAACGCACATCCGCCTGCTCGACAAGGAGGATCCGTCACGCGACGCGCCCGCGGGCGAACCCGGCGAACTGGCGGTCAAGGGGCCGCAGATCATGCAAGGCTACTGGAACCGGCCCGACGCCGACAAGGACAGCTTTACCGACGACGGCTGGCTCCGTACCGGCGATGTCGCAACGGTCGCAGCCGACGGCTATATCCGCATCGTCGACCGGCTCAAGGACATGATCGCGGTCGGCGGGTTCAAAGTCTATCCCAGTGTGATCGAGGCGCACCTGCACGAGCATCCCGCAGTGAAGGAAGCAATCGTGCTCGGCATTCCCGACGCGTATCGCGGCGAAGCGCCAAAGGCATTCGTCACGCTGGAGGACGGGTTCCACATCACGGGTGACGAACTCGCCGCGTGGCTCAATCCCCAGCTCGGCAAGCACGAGCGAGTGAACGCGGTCGATGTGCGGTTGAACCTGCCCAAGACGATGATCGGCAAGCTCGACCGGAAGGCACTCCGTACCGAAGAAGAAACCGCGCGGTAGCCGGGCGACGACTAGTCGACGCTCGCGCGGCCCGCTGCCCGCGTCCAGATCTTTGTCCGGCAGAATAGCGCGACGCAGCCCTTCAGTTCCAGCTTGCCATTGGCGAGCAGCTTCAGATAGCCGCGTCCCGCGCCATCGCCCGTTTCGGGATCATAGACCGGCCCGCCCTTCCATTCGACCGGGCCGCCGGCAAAGCCGTTGAGCACCACCAGCCCCTTGATCCGCCGCTGGCGGAGCCTGGCGTCCGAATTGCGGACGTCGCGAAGATCGGGATTGGCACGCAGGCGGCTTGCATCGACGACCCGGCCGCAAAGCGCCTTGCCGCAGCGGTAGATTTCGACACGGCCCCCCTCGGTGCCCGTCGCCCAGATACCGGTAATGTCGGCCGCCGATGCCGCCGCCGGCATGGCAAGAAGCCCGGCGACGACAAGGGGGAGAGCCAGTCTGGTCATGCAGCGGTCCTTTTCGGTTCTTTGCCTTCGAGCGCGGCGAGCGCCTTCGACAGGAGGGGCCGGTCGTCGATTTCCCACGGATGGAAACCGGGACGCATATAGGTGAACACCCCGGCGAGCAGCAAGCGCAGCGTGCCCGGGCGGCGATAGAGATAGGACAGGAGCCCGCGCCACGTCGCCCAATCGTTGCGGCCGTCCTGGCGCAGGAGGTCGGCCGTGTTGCGGAAGATCACATAGTGGAAGCGCATCGTCGTCACGCACATCACCGTGCTGCGCTTCAGCCAGCGCCTGAACGGGGTCATGTGCCGCGTCGCGTGCAGGTAGGTGTCGTACGCCACGGCCTTGTGCTCGATCTCTTCCATCGCGTGCCATTGCCACAGCCGCCGCGCCTCGTCGGTCGCGCCGGCCAGATGCTCGGGATCCGCGAGCGCGTCGTGCGCGAGCGTCGCGGTGAAATGTTCGAGCGCGCAGGTCGCGGCAAGCTGCTGGAGCGGCGAACGGCGCTTTACCCATGCGATCGTGCGGCGCGCGCGTTCCTCGAGCGGGGCGATATCGAACCCCGCATCCTCCGCCTGCCGGTTGAACACGACATGTTCGCGCGAATGCATCGATTCCTGATAGAGGAAATCGTCGATCTGGCTGCGCAGCGGCTCGGGCGTGTCGCTCCGGTAGTGGCGCACCGCGGTCATGAAGAATTTCTCGCCAACCGGAAATGTCGACGACAAGGCGTTGAAAAAGGCGGTGCGTCCGGGGTCGCTGCTATGCCACCAGCGCGGCGGCGCATCCTCGCGCCCGAACTTCAGATCGCGCTTTTTTATCTTCAGGTCCTGCGGCGTGTGCGGGCTTTGATGCATAATCACCTCGTAGCGACTCAAATAACATTGACATCAATGTATATATTGCAGCAGCACGAACGATGCAAGTGCCGTTTTGCAGCAGTTTCGCCAAGGCACGTGGACCGTTGTCCTGAATTATGCGGGGTTATGACTATTGCGTGCTTTGCGCTAAAGCGCTTGGGAACGGTTCCGGCGGGAGGAACTGCTGCGAGGAACGAAGACAATGGACAAGCAGGCGCCAGCACGCGTGAAGCGGCGCAAACGACTGGGCGCGGAGGTTCGCGAGGAAGGCCTGGCAGCGGCACGGGGCTTGCTGCTCAAGGGCGGACCTTCGGCGGTGACGCTGGCGAATATCGGTGACGAAATCGGCATGTCGCATGCCAATGTGCTCCATCATTTCGGGTCGGCGGCCAGCCTTCAATCGGCGCTGATGGGCTCGATGATCAACGACCTGACCGTCGCGCTCGACCATGTGGTCGAGATGCTCAAGACCGACGCCGCAGCCCCTCGCGCCATCGCCGACCGGGTGTTCGACGCGTTCGACAAGGGCGGCGCCGGACCGCTGGCGGCTTGGATCATCCTTTCGGGCGATGTCGGGCATCTGGAACCCGTGCGCGAAGCGGTGCGCGCGCTTGTCGAGGCGATCGTCGGCCAGGCGAGAGACGACGCCGCGCCTGAACGGGTTCGCCTCGCGGTGCTGATGATGGCGGTTACGGCGTTCGGCGATGCGGTGATCGGCCCGCATGTCCGCGACATGCTCGATCAGAAGGACGATGCGATGCGCGACCTGATCGCGCGCATTCTGCCCCTGTTCCTGATCCCGTCGGGCATTCCGCCCGCGATGCCCTGAACCCGCGTTTCCGGAGCGATCCGGGGGGCGACGCAAGGTGGGCTAGAATTGCTTCTGGACGCCGATCTGGATCGTGCGGCCCAGCGGATCGATTTCATGGCGCCGATATCCCGCCGGAACACTGCCATCGGCCAGCCTGACGCGGCGATAAGTGTCGAACAGATTCTGGACATCGAACGTGAGGCGGAGTTTCGAAAGCCAGGATTTCTTGCCCGACGCCTGCAGCAGGCGTCCGGGTTCGACGAACAACCCGAAATTGAACTGCGCCGTTGCCGGATAGAGAAAATCCCCCTGCCCGTCCGGACGCGCCGCATCGCGAACGCGAACCGCGCTTTGCCAGTTTCCGGCGAGACTTCCGCCCAGGCCCGGCCACCCGGCATTGACCTGCAGCCCCAGCGTGTGGTTCGACTGGCCGCCATTGCCGCCCAGCCGGTCGAGCACCGGCAATCCGGGCGCGATCAGCAGTTCGCTTCGAAGCTGCCAATTGTGGGTGAGCGACATCGTAATTTGCCCATTGTCCCATATCCGTGCTTTCGGAACCGCGCCGACCGGGGCCTTGGCCTTGCCTGCAAAGAACAGCGTGACACCGCTGCTGAGTTGCGACGTCAGATCGCGTTCGATCGGGATGGGACGGGCATCGATCGAAACGAGACGCCCCTCGGTATCGCGCACGATGCGGCCGGCGAAAACGCGTTCGGTCGCCGGGGTCAGCTGAGGAAATGATGTGATCCCGCCACGCGCGACCTCGCGCTGATAATATGTCGTCAACGTCACCAGCTGGCTGCCGAAAGGGCGCAGCGACGCGCGTAGCGAAAGCATATGCCGGCTACCTCGGCGAAGATCGGGGTTGCCCCCCGATATCCAGATCAGTTCGGTCGTTTCCTGCCGCGCATAGTCGTAGAGGCGTGCGGTGGTTTCCACACGCGGCGCGTTGAGCAGAGAGACAGACGGCACCATTTCCGAAAAGCTTGTCGATCCGCGCAGATCCAGCGCCTCGATCGGTGACCAGCTGAGCCCCGCAGAATATCGCACGCTCCGCTTTTCCCGCGAAGCCATATCCATACCGCCTGTCAGGTCGACCGAAATATCGCCGAGCGCGGCGAGGAAGGACATTCGGCGGCTGGTGATCGGGATGGCAAGCGACATCTGGGTCGTCAGCTGATCGCGCTGGAGCGTGTCGGCATATCCGTCGCTGCGCCGGGAAAACGACGTGTTGCGACTCCCGCCAATCGCGAAGTTCGACGTCAACGGTCCTGCCGGCAGCGTTGCAACCATCTTGTCGACATTCAGCTGGACGGACCAGTTTTCGTTCCGCGAGGAACTCCTGTCGACCCGTAACGGCGCCTTCTTTCCAAACAGGTTCTTGCTCCAGCTCCGGCCATAGCTGGCGGCAATATTGGTACGAAAATCACCAACAGATCCCGAAAGCCCGGCCGACACACCAACCGACCGTGAATCCTGCCTTTCCTGCAAGACCCTGGATTCATCCTGCCCCAGCAGGCCGCGGCTTGCGCTGGCCCCGGCGTTAAGGCTCAGCGAGCCCGAGAAATCACCGACCGGATGCGTGATACCGGCGTTGACGTCGAGATTATGCGTGGATGGGAACAGGCTTTTATACCGGTCCTCGTCATCGAATTCCGGGAACCGCTGGCTGCGCAGCAATCGGCTCTCGCGTCCCAGCCGCGCGCCTGTGCTCCAGTAGGCCGACCCGTCGATCGCGACGCGGTTCACCGACAGCGTCTCGCCATCGCGTCCGCCGGATGTCGGCTGCGTCAGCGTCGAACCCGTGGTCCAGCTGGCGAAATGCGGCTTAAGCACAATGTTCACCACCCGCTGCTCGGCAGGATAGCCATAGCGTGCCGCAGCTTCGGGAGGCAGGATGGCCAGCCGATTCAATGCCTCTGGCGGAAAGCCCTCGATCATCGACGTATCGCCGACACGCTGGCCGTTGACGAGCAGCGCCGGCGGCTTGTCCCGGCCGCCGATCAGCGGCGCGAGATTGCCGATCAGTTCACGGATGCTGAAGGCGCCATAGGTTGCGATCCGTTCCTCGTCGAGCTCGGTCTCGGGCTCGACCAGCGCTTCGCCGCGGCGCGCCGTAACGACGATGTCTCTATCCAGCCAGGATGCCGGGTCGGATCCCGTAGCAGGCGCCGGATCATCTGCGGCTGCGGTGGATTCCTTTCCACTTGTTTCCGCAGGCGGGCCTGCCTCGCACGGTCCCGCGCCGGCCAGACATAGAAAGGCCGCGATCAACGAAACCGGCAGGTAAAATGGTCCGCGACGGGTCGGACAATCCCGTATGGCAGCGACGGCTTCACAGAAATTCCGAAGAGCCAAAATTGTCTCGCAATCAGTTAGAACCTGTCCACCTCCCGACAGCGATCGCAACCGAAATCACCGAAGGTTACGCGAGCCGGGATGATTCCCTTGATCCTGCACGAGGGATTGCCCCCGTCGGGAAGGTCCGACATTTGAACAACTCCGTGTCTCGCAAAGCGCGGCCGATAGTTTGCCAAAACATGTCGCTGAAAAGGACGGGCACCTTGAACGGGTGCCCGCCGATTGGAGCCGCCATCCGGGTCGGACCGCGGCTCCGAGAGGAAGCGTTACGGGTTGAAGACGCTAAGCGGCGGAGTCGCCGCGGTCTGGCTGAGGACACCCCGGATCCGGCAAGGGGGGCTCGAGGCCGGGACACCGGGGATGTTCGAGAGTACATCCTGGAACGTAATGGTGCGCGGCGTCGGCGGCCCGTTGCCGCCCCAAATAAAAGAGAGGCTTCCGCTGCACGTACCGGAGGGAAACGCAATATTCACCGTAACGGCCGGCACCTTGACGACCGGCAATGCTGACACATCGAGAGGAGCGCTGGGAAGGCCAGTGAAGGTGATACCCGGGCAGATGAGGCCGCTGGAGAGAGTAACCGACTGCAGTCGGGGAACGCCCGACGTAACCTGAACCTTGGCGTCGACGTTGCACGTCGTCCATATCCCCAGACTTTTTTGAACGTCCAGAGTCCCCGTAAAACTGTGCGGGGTAGTCGGAGTAGTATCCGGAGTGGCGCTGGCCTGGGCTACGCCCGGAATAGCCAGCAAAATCGCGGCCGCGCAAATAACAGAGAACTTCTTCATATCAACTCTCCTGTTAGCTGTTTAATTATAGTTAAGCATCAAACGAATCGATGCGAATTAAAAATATTGTCTCTATAAAAAATAGTCAATATTAAATATTGATTCACTAATATGTGTATAAATACTTAAATCAAACAAGCCAAATAGATTGCCTCTGCAGAAGCAGAGCTTCTACATTATATTATCAGATACTTATAACTTTCAGTATTATTCAAATATCAATCGTTAAATGCTATTCTCATCCACGACCCGAAACGGGACCGGACGCGTCGATAGTCCATTTACAAACCCTGCCCTCGCTCTCGCCGGAGGCGTCAGCGCCGAAACAGGATATGCTCACCATCAGAACCGCTTCGTCGCGCTGAACCCGATAATGCGCGGATCAAGCGTGAAGACGTTGGTGCTGAGCAGGGAATCGTCGCTGTTGGTAAAGGCGTCGGTGATCGGTGTCTTGTTGAAGACGTTTTTGACATAGAGTTGCAGCGCAAAATCATCCGCCGGCCGCGTGAGCGTGATCGCGAGGTTGACATTGTCCCACGCCCTCAGCCGATCATATTCGGTGTTGTAGACGCGCGCGAAGCTCTTCGACTGGCGGTAATAATCACCACGGAACGTCAGTTCCCAATCGCCGCCGCCGATGATGGCCGTATATTGCGCGCCCAGATTAAAGGTTACGCGAGGCGAGTTGGGCAATTCATTGCCGCCAAGGTCGGCAAAGAAGCCGCGTCCGCCATTGGGCGCGCCGCTGACCTGGCCGCGCCAGGCATTGGGATTCGCCGGATCGTAGGGCACGATCGCACCGACCGTGGCGGGATTATAGGCTGCAAAGGGATCGTAAGTGAAGCCATAAGCCTGTGCCAGATAGCCGAGTACGTCAGTCGCGGGATCGAAGGTACCGAAGGACTTGGATTGGCCGCACAAGGCGTAAGTAGCCCCGATATTTGCACCGGACGGGTCCAATTCCATGATCCGTTCGACATAAGCGCGCGGCGCAATACAATTGGAGGGGACCTGGAGGAACGGCCTGACCACGACCCAATCATCATCACCTTGCGTGCGATTCATGACATCGATCGATTGCGAGCCTTCCTTCAACCGGGTTTTCAGATAACCAAGATTGGCATCGACGCGGAAGGCGCGCGATGGCCGCCAGGCCGCTTCGAATTCCAGACCCCAGCTCGTTGCATCGAAATTTTCGTTGAGCGCGATCCGGTCCACAATCTGCGAGACCTGATAATCCTTGTAGTCATAATAGAAACCGGTGGCGTTAAGGGTGAAACGCCCGCCATCGAAACTATTCTTTATACCCACTTCAAAGGCGTTGACATATTCAGCCTTGAACGTGGGAGAAATGTCGGAAAACTGAACATTTACATCGGAGATACCGGGGCGCGCCGGGTTGGCCCCGCCGCCCTTGTACCCGCGTGAAGCCGACGCATAGACCAGGCTGTCGTCGGTAAATGCCCAGTCCGGTTTCCAGTCGATCACCAGTCGTCCGGTCGGTTTTGTCCAGCGCTGAACGAGCGGCGCATTGGCCGGATATCCGCCGCTGACGGAACCGCCGCTGGTCCCGCCACCGCCGAGGAGAAGCTGGCTGGGGTAAAGGACGGCGCGTTTGCTGTCACGGGTCAGGCGCAGCCCGGCGGTGACCTTCACATTGTCGGTGACGTTCCAATAGCCTTCACCGAAAAAGCCCCAGCTTTTGGTGCGCACATTGTTGCGACTGCGAAAATAATTATGCCCCTGTTCGTCGAGTGAATCGATCGGATTGGGGTCGACATAGACACAATCCCCTGTCGTTACATCAGGACCGCAAAGGTCATATCTGTACGCGCCGTTGGACGTGCCATCATTAGCTCTATTATTCCGGTTATAGGCAATGAACGTGTAAAGATTGTTGAAAACGAAATAATCGTCTTGGGATTTGAAATCGAGATAATTGACGCCAAGGTTGAAGTTGAATGGCCCGTCGAAATCCGATTGCAGTCGGAATTCCTGCGACCATTGCCGACTGCGCGACCGGCTGAGATCCATCGAGAGAATCCGGTCCGAACATCCGAGTTGCGGGTCGCAGAATATCCCGCCCGGCGCCGCGTGCGACTGATCGATCGGCAAGGGCAAGTCCCCGAAAACCAGTGGCGGCAGGGGCGGCGGCAGCGGAATGATGACCTGCGGCGTGTTGTCCACCAATCCCGATGTATCGTTGAATATCGGCCCCGATACATAGCGATTATAGTCTTGGGTCGAAAAATATCGGTCGCGCGCATAGGCGGTCTGCGAAACAAATTTGACGGCATCGGTAACGTCGAATTCCAGATTGCCTTGGAATACATCATTTTTGGCCCGGAACACCGGATCGATGCTCGTCGCGATCTTGCGCAGATCGCGCGATTGCACGCCGTTGGCGAAGGGGTCGCCGGGTTTCAGACCCTCGACTTGGTTATATGTGCCCGGAACATACCCCATCCTCACAAATCCGCCATTGCCTGCGACCACCGCCGCGAAACCGCTGGCGTTGGGGGTCCCATAAGCCGCATCGTCGTAAAGCGAGCCGGGCAGACAGCCTTGGCTGAGGCGCCCCTGAACGGCTTCCGGAACAGCAACGCCGCCGATCGTCGCCGGCCCCGGATCGCGGGTGCAAAGCTGTTTGCCGGTGCGCGAGCGGTTGTCGTCTTCCTTGAAATGCTGCCAGATTACATTGGCCCTGAAGCGGTCGCTTGGCTCCCATGCGAGGCTGGCCCTGGTCGACCAGAGGTGACGATCATTGACGCGCCTTTGCGTGAACGTGTTGTAATCGAACCCGTCGCGACTGGTCAGCGCTCCCGCCACGCGCACCGCCAGCGTATCGGTCAACGGCACATTGACCATGGCCGACGCACGCATGCTTTTGAAATTGCCGACCTCGACCTTCGCGTCGAGCGCGAAGTCCGGACCCGGAAGCGCGGGGATGATGTTGACGACACCGCCCGTCGCGTTGCGGCCGTAAAGCGTGCCCTGCGGCCCGCGCAGCACCTCGATCCGCTGCATGTCGAAGAATTCCGACTCGAACAGCCGGTTGCGGATCAGCGGCGTGTTGTTGAAACTCACCGCGACCGCCGGATCGCTCGACGCCGAAATCGCCTTGGTCCCGATCCCGCGGATCGAGAAATTATACATGCTGAAATTGCTCTTCGAGAAATTCACGTTCGGCACGGCGCGAAGCAGTTCGGACCCGCCCTCGATCTTGTAATTGTCGAGCGCTTCGGCCGAAAAGGCCGAAATCGCGATGGGAACGTCGGTCAGCCGCTCTTCGCGCTTCTGTGCGGTAACGATAATGATATTGCCATCGGCGGTATCCGCCTGCGGCTCGCCGCTGCCGTCCTGCGCGACCGCCGGCGACGACAATGCGACCGCCATGGCAGCCAGACTGGCCATACACGGCGTATGCGCGATCCGAAGAACACCCATCCATCTCTCCCCTGATTATTGTGCCGGATCCCCGGCCGGAGCTTTCTCCTGTACTTATTGCTAATTACATTCACATCGATGTCAATGTTAATTTTATGTCAGGATCGATTCCTTTTTCCGGACCTTCACGCTTGAAAAATATGGCGATAAATCCCGGCGCCATCGGTCGCCAAACGGTCGGCGCGATGCAATCTGCGCCGGCGCCGCAAATCCGCGGGCAGAAGATCGCGAATGATGAGATGTTGTAACCTTTGTCATGATATGCCATAACGCTGGTCGCAAACCTGCTGAATTGGAGAATCGGGTGGCCGAGGTCGCCAGCACTGTCCCTGTCCAGTCGCGCTTCGGCGCGATGGTTCGGGCTGCGCGCGATTCGCGGCCGCTGACCTCGCTTTCGGGTGATCAGCTGGCGATGGGCCTGTCGGGCCTGTGTCTTGTCCACTGCCTCGCGACGACGATCTTCTTTGCCTCGATCGCTTCGGTCGGCGGGGTGTTTCTCGAAAACCACCTGTTCCACGAGATCGGGCTGATCGTCGCGATCGGCTTCGCGCTGATCACGCTTGTCTCTGGCGTACTCAGCCACGGCTATATGATGCCGTTCGCGGTCGGCAGCTTCGGGCTCGGCATGATGGCGGGCGCGCTGTCGCGGCCACACGACGGCAGCGAAGTGATCGCGACGATGATCGGCGTCGCGGTCGTCGCGCTCGGTCACGACCTCAACCGTCGCGCGCGGCACTGATCCCACCGCATCGGAGATGTCCGCAACTTGCGGGCGCCCCATAAACAGCCTACATTGAACCCTGTTAGCGCGGGATTTCCCTCGCATGAGGAAACGCCAATGGGCAAGCATGATCATCCGCACGTCGAGGCCAGCGGCGCCTCGCTCGCCAAGGCAGCGCAGACCGCGCTCGAGGGCGCGGGCGAGGCTTGGACCGACATGCGCGCCGAGATTTTCGACGCGGTCGCCGAGATCGGCAAGCCTGCCAGCGCGTATGAAATCGCCGATATCGTGTCGCAGAAGCGTGGCAAGCGGGTCGCGCCGAACAGCGTCTATCGCATCCTCGACCTGTTCGTGGCGAACAACCTCGTCCGCCGCGTGGAAAGCGCCAACGCTTTCGTCGCGAACAGCCATCCGGGTTGCCTCCACGACTGCATCTTCCTGATCTGCGACAGCTGCGGCACTGCAGTCCACGTCGACGACGACAAGCTCTCGACCGGCGTCCGCGCCGCGGCCGAAAAGACCGGCTTCGCTGCCGAGCGCCCGGTGATCGAGGTGCGCGGCAAATGCGCCGAGTGCCAATAAGGTGAGCCGCCGCGCTCCGCCGGACGGTTGAATGCCGATCGGGGGGCTTCAGCATTGGATCGAGGAACAGCGGACGCGCCCGCCCGCACCGACGCGCGCGTGGGTCTGGACCCTCGCCTTCGGGATCGCGACCCTGCTTTTCGGCCTCTATCTGACGCAGGTCTTTCCGCAGGGCGGACATGACATCGCGCCGGGCTATGGCTCGGCGGTGCTGGCGTTCGAATTCGCCGGCGGCCAAGCCGATCTCGAAGCGATCTTCGGTTTCTTCACCGATCCGCAGCAGGTGACGCGCCTTGCCGCGATGCGCACCGGCAACGAACGCGACTATCTCTATATGCTGCTCTACGCAGGCTTTCTCGTCAGCGGCTGCATCGCGTTGTGGCGCGAGCTTCGACATCGCGCGCTGCTCGCCGCCGCCCTGCTGCCGGCCGTCGCGGCGCTCTGCGACGCATGGGAGAACTGGCTGCTCTTCGACATCCAGGCCGCTTTCACGCTCGGCGACTATTCACCCGCGATGGCAAGCCTGCCTTACCCCGTGGCGGCGAAGTTCCTTTTGCTCGCGGCGACCAATGTCGCGATCGGCGCGGCGGCGACGCAGCTCGGCCGCTGGTGGGCGCTGTTCGGAACGGTGGCGATCCTCGCCGCGATCCCGACCGCCATGGCGATCATCACGCCCGCCGCCTTCGCGTGGGCGCTGATTCCGTCGGCCGCGGGCGGGT
>NZ_DATMST010000215.1:0-32935 GCF_035565275.1 Sphingopyxis sp. | reverse complement strand
GCCTTGGCCGGTGCAGGCGCTGGGGCAGCGGCAGCAGGCGCCGGAGCGGCGGCAGCACCACCGGCTTCAATCGTCGCGATCGCCGCGCCGACATTGACCGTGTCACCAACCGCGGCAAGCTGCTGGCCCATCACGCCAGCGACGGGTGACGGCACTTCGACGGCGACCTTGTCGGTTTCGAGGCTCGCGATCGGTTCGTCGAGCGCAACCGCTTCACCGGGCTTTTTCAGCCATTCGCCGATCGTCGCTTCGGTAACGCTTTCGCCCAGCGTGGGGACTTTGACTTCGGTGCTCATAGGTGCAGTTCCTTGGGGATTAGGCTCTGGGCTCAGGCTTTGTTCTTGGTACGGCGGATTTCGGCGCGAACCGAAAGACCGAGCGCATCGGCGACGAGCGCCGACTGTTCGGTCTGGTGGCGGCTCATCAGGCCCGTCGCGGGCGATGCCGCAGCGGCGCGGCCGGCATAGCGCGGCCGCATGCCCTTCCTGCCTGCTTCGGCCAGCGCCTCTTCGATCAGTTCGTTGACGAAGAACCACGCGCCATTGTTGCGCGGTTCTTCCTGCGCCCAGACGACCTCCTCAAGGTTCGGCATCCGCTTCAAACGAACCGCGAGCGGCTCACCCGGGAAGGGGTAGATCTGCTCGACGCGGACCACGGTCGTGTCGGTGAGGCCCGCGGCATCGCGCGCCTCCATCAGGTCATAGCCGACCTTGCCCGAGCACAGCACGACGCGCTTGACGTCCTTGTCGGCGGGCGGCGTACGGTCGGACATCAGGCGGCGGAAATGCGCGTCGCCGATGAAGTCCGAACGCTGAGACACCGCCAGCTTGTGACGGAGCAGCGACTTGGGCGTCATGATGATGAGCGGCTTGCGGAACGGACGCAGCATCTGGCGGCGCAGGACGTGGAAATAGTTCGACGGGGTCGAAATATTGCACACCTGGATATTGTCGCCCGCGCAGAGTTGCAGGAAGCGTTCGAGACGCGCCGAGCTATGCTCGGGTCCCTGCCCTTCATAACCGTGCGGCAACAACATCACGAGGCCATTGGCGCGCAGCCACTTGGCTTCGCCCGACGCGATGAACTGGTCGATCATGATCTGGGCGCCGTTGGCGAAGTCGCCGAACTGCGCTTCCCAGAGCACGAGGCTCTTCGGATCGGCCATGGCATAGCCATATTCGAAGCCGAGCACGCCATATTCGCTCAAGGGACTGTCGAGCACCTCGAACCGGCCGTGCGGCACGGTCGTCAGCGGGACATATTTGGCTTCGGTCTTCTGGTCGACCCAGACGGCGTGGCGCTGGCTGAACGTGCCGCGACCCGAATCCTGGCCCGACAGGCGCACCTGATAGCCTTCGCTGAGCAAGGTGCCGAACGCGAGGCTCTCGGCGGTCGCCCAGTCGAACACTTCGCCGTCGCTCTTGTCGGCAAACATTGCGCCACGCGCGTCGATCACGCGGCGCAGCGTCTTGTGGACCTCGACGTCGCCCGGGATCGTCGTCAGCGTGCGGCCGATCGAATCGAACAATTTGTCCGACACGCCGGTTGAAATATTGCGGCGCGCATTTTCGGGATCGGCGGGGGCGTGCAGCCCCGACCAGCGGCCCGCGAACCAGTCGGCCTTGTTCGGCTTGTAGCTTTTCGCCGCTTCAAAATCGCCTTCGAGCCGCGCGACGAACTCGGCGCGGTGAGCATCGGCCCAACCCGCATCGATTACCCCTTCGGCTTCGAGCTTTGCGGCGCAGAGCTGCGACACCGGCGGATGCTGGCGGATCACCCCGTACATCAAAGGCTGGGTGAACGAAGGCTCGTCGCCCTCGTTATGCCCGAAGCGGCGATAGCACCACATGTCGATCACGACGTCGCGCTTGAACTGCTGGCGGAAATCGATCGCGAGCTTGCACGCGAAGGTCACGGCTTCCGGATCGTCACCGTTGACGTGCAGGATCGGCGCCATCACCCCCTTCGCGACATCCGACGGATAGGGCGACGAACGCGCGAACTGCGGGCTGGTCGTGAAACCGATCTGGTTGTTGACGATGAAATGGATGCAGCCGCCCGTGTTGTAGCCGCGGATGCCCGAGAAGCCGAGGCATTCCCAGACGATCCCCTGCCCCGCGAACGCCGCGTCGCCATGGATCAGCACGGGCAGGACCTGCTCGTGCTTGGCGAGATCGTCGCGCACGACCTGCTGCGCGCGCACCTTGCCGAGCACGACCGGGTCGGCGGCTTCGAGGTGCGACGGATTGGGAACGAGCGACATATGCACCGACGCGCCGCCGAACTCGCGGTCGGTCGAGGTGCCGAGGTGATATTTGACGTCGCCCGACCCGCCGACATCGTCGGGGTTCGCCGAGCCGCCGGCAAATTCGTGGAAGATCACCTTGTACGGCTTCGCCATGACGTTCGCGAGCATGTTGAGCCGCCCGCGATGCGCCATGCCATAGACGATTTCGCGCACGCCATACTGGCCGCCATATTTGATGATGGCTTCCATCGCGGGGATCATCGATTCGCCGCCGTCGAGACCGAAACGCTTGGTCCCGACATATTTGCGCGCGAGGAATTTCTCCCACTCCTCGGCCTCGATCACCTTGTTCAGGATGGCGCGTTTGCCCTCGACCGAAAATTCGATGATCTTGTCGGCACCTTCCATCCGTTCCTGAAGGAACGCACGCTCCTCGATGTCGGAGATGTGCATATATTCAAGGCCGACATTACCGCAGTAATTGGCGCGCAGGATCGCGACGATTTCGCGAATGGTCGCCTTTTCCAGACCCAGCGTGCCGCCGATGAACACCGGGCGATCCTGATCGGCACCGACAAAGCCATGAAACTCGGGCGTCAGGTCGGCGGGCAGTTCGCGCGTGCTGAGGCCAAGCGGATCGAGATTGGCGGCAAGGTGGCCGCGCACGCGATAGGTGCGGATCAGCATCATCGCGCGGATCGAATCGTCCGCGGCGCGCTCGACTTCGGCGTTCGACAGCGGGGCGCCCGCCTTGGCGGCGGCGGCCTTCACCGCGACCTGCATCTGCTGCGGGTCAAGCGCGGCGGTCAGGTCGTCGCTGTCGATCTGCGGCCAGTTCTTCGGTGCCCAGCTCGGGCCGGCTTGCGGCTCGTCGATGTCGAAGCTTTGTCGTTCGAGGTTCATCTGCTTTTCCACGGGGAGGTAGGGGGTGGGTTTTATATGGGGAGCGGAGGCCCGCCGGCAAAGACTGCCGGCGGGCCGCCCGATCAGACGCGTTCCTTCAGCACTTCGGCGAGGGTCGAGCCGAGTTCCGACGGGCTCGCCGACACCTTGATGCCCGCAGCTTCCATCGCCGCGATCTTGCTTTCGGCGTCGCCCTTGCCGCCCGACACGATCGCGCCGGCGTGGCCCATGCGGCGACCCGGAGGCGCGGTGCGACCCGCGATGAAGCCGGCCATCGGCTTTTTGCGGCCGCGCTTTGCTTCGTCGATCAGGAACTGGGCGGCCTGTTCTTCGGCGTCGCCGCCGATTTCGCCGATCATGATGATCGACTTGGTCGCTTCGTCGGCAAGGAAGAGTTCGAGCACGTCGATGAAGTTCGTGCCGTTGACGGGGTCGCCGCCGATGCCGACCGCAGTCGTCTGACCCAGCCCGACGTTCGTCGTCTGGAACACGGCTTCATAGGTGAGCGTGCCCGAGCGCGAGACGACTCCCACGCTGCCCTTCGAGAAGATGCTGCCGGGCATGATGCCGATCTTGCATTCGCCGGGGGTCAGCACGCCGGGGCAGTTCGGACCGATCAGGCGCGACTTCGAACCCGAAAGCGCGCGCTTCACCTTGACCATGTCGAGCACCGGAATGCCCTCGGTGATGCAGACGATCAGTTCCATCTCGGCATCGATGGCCTCGAGGATCGAGTCCGCGGCGAACGGCGGCGGCACGTAAATGCAGCTCGCGGTCGCGCCGGTCGCGGCCTTCGCTTCTTCAACGGTGTTGAAGTTCGGCAGGCCGATGTGCGTCGTGCCGCCCTTGCCCGGCGTCACGCCGCCGACCATCTTCGTGCCATAGGCAAGCGCCTGTTCGGTGTGGAACGTGCCAGTGGCACCGGTCATCCCTTGCGTGATGACCTTGGTATTCTTGTCGATGAGAATGGACATATTCTAATTCTCCTGGGGAGAGCCGGCCCGCCCGGCGCCAGGCGCCGGGCGCAGCCAAAAAAGGATCAGGCGAGGCCGGGGTCCAGCGTCTTGCACGCGTCGAGCAGTTCCTTGACCGCGTCGACCGAGACCTGCAGGCCCGACTTGTCTTCATCGTCGAGTTCGATCTCGACGATCTTCTCGACGCCGCCCGCACCGATCAGCACCGGCACGCCGACATAGAGGCCGTCGAGCCCGTACTGACCGTCGACATAGGCGGCGCAGGGCAGGATGCGCTTCTGGTCGCCCAGATAGGCTTCGGCCATCGCGATGCCCGAAGCTGCGGGCGCGTAGAAAGCCGAACCGGTTCCGAGCAGCGCGACGATTTCGCCGCCGCCGCCGCGCGTGCGCTTGACGATCGCATCGATCTTGTCCTGGCTCGACAGGCCCATCTTGACGAGGTCGGGAACGGGGATGCCGTTGACGGTCGAGTAACGGACGACGGGGACCATCGTGTCGCCATGCCCGCCGAGGACGAAGGTGTTCACATCCTTCACCGACACGTCGAATTCGTCGGCGATGAAGTGGCTGAAGCGCGCCGAATCGAGCACGCCGGCCATGCCGACGACCTTGTTGTGCGGCAAGCCCGAGAATTCGCGTAGCGCCCACACCATGGCATCGAGGGGATTGGTGATGCAGATGACGAACGCGTCGGGCGCATTGGCCTTGATGCCTTCGCCGACGGCCTTCATGACCTTCAGGTTGATGCCGAGCAGGTCGTCGCGGCTCATGCCCGGCTTGCGGGCGACACCCGCGGTGACGATGATGACGTCGGCGCCGGCGATGTCCTTATAGTCGTTGGTGCCGGTGATCTTCGCGTCGAAGCCCGCGATCGGGCCGACCTGCGACAGGTCGAGCGCCTTGCCCTGCGGCACGCCTTCGACCACGTCGAACAGGACGACGTCGCCCAGTTCCTTCTGCGCGGCGAGCAGCGCCAGCGTTCCGCCGATATTTCCGGCTCCGATCAAAGCGATCTTCTTGCGTCCCATGGTGCGCGGCACTCCTTCGTGGCAAGCCCGGCAATTGGTTCACAGACCGGCGGGAGCACGGGCTAAAGCTCCGCTCCGGTCCCAAGACTGGCGACGCCCTACGCCGATTCCCTTAAGGAAACAACAGCGAAAAGGACGAAAAACAGCCTTTTTTTGCTAACAGTTCGCAATAACAATAAAGCACAGGCGGAGAGGCTTTTGAAGTGGGAAGCGGCGCGAGATTGCGCAAGATCGCAACCTGTTCGCGGCAGGATGGAGCAAAAACGTGCCACCTCTCCAGGGTGTGGCCGCAACCCCCGGTTAACCCTCCCTTATCCCCGCCTTGTTACGCGCACATGGTGACGCGCGCGATCATCAGCTTCGACACCGAACTGTCGGCCGGCCTCTATCAACGGGGCTTCGATGCGCGTGCCAATTTCGAAAGCTCGATCCTCGGCCGCTGCCGCGATGGCGATTTTGGCATAGGCTTCCAGATGGATATGCTCGAACGTCACGGGCTGACGGGCGTATTTTTCGTCGATCCGATGCCCGCGCTGGTTTACGGCCCCGCGGTGATCGACGCGATCGTCCGCCCCATCGTCGACCGCGGACACGAGGTGCAGGTGCATATCCACACCGAATGGCTTGCCTTCGCCCGCTTCAACCCCGTCGGCCGGCTCACGGGGCGCAACATTGGCGATTTTCCGCTGGCGGCGCAGAAGAAACTGATCAGCCTTGCGCGTGACATACTGGTCGGCGCCGGTGCGCCCAGACCGACGGCATTTCGCGCCGGCAACTTCGGCGCGAACGACGACACGTTGCATGCGCTCGCGGCACTGGGGTTCCGCTTCGACAGCAGCTTCAACGGTGCCTACCAAGGGCATGGCTGTGACATCTCGCTCGACCCCGGCAATCTCGGCATGCGGACGCACCACGGCGTGTGCGAAGTTCCGGTCAGCGGGCTGATGGACCGCGCGAGCCGTTTCCGGCCCGCCCAGCTTTGCGCAATGTCCGAAGAAGAAATGCGCGATGCGCTCGATCATAGCGCCACGGCCGGAGCGATCCAGTTTTCAGCGTTCAGCCATAGCTTCGAACTCTTGAGCCGCGACCGCGCGGTCCCCAATCGCCTCGCGATTGCCCGCATGGAGGCGCTATGCCGCACGGTGGCCGACGACGCACGGGTAACGAGTGGCGGTTTCGCGACATTGCCCGGCCCGCCACCGCGCCCTGGTCGTATCACGATTGCCGCACCCAAGCCGCTTCGCACATTGCGCCGCTCTGTCGAGCAGGCAGTGGGTCACGTCGCCCACGAAGTGCGTTACGTCCGCGACCTCATTTATGTGACGGTCCATTCGTCCCGCTGGGGCAAGGCCATCGGCGGCGTGCTGCTGGTCCTCGCCTGACGCAAGGGGTCAGGCGACGGCGTCGTCCTGCCCGTGTCCCAGCGCCAGATAATCATCCGACTGCATTTCGGCGAGGCGGCTCGCCGTGCGTTCGAACTCGAACGCCCCGTCACCCGCGATATAAAGCTGGTCAGGCGTCGCCGCCGCACTCGCCAGCAGCTTGACCTTGTATTCGTAGAGGGCGTCGATCAGCGTCACGAAGCGCGCCGCCTCGTTGCGATTCTCCGGCCCCATGCGCGGAATTCCGACGATGATCACGGCGTGAAAATGGCGCGCGACGGCAAGATAGTCCGAAGCACCGCGCGCTTCGCCGCAAAGCCGCTTGAACGAAAAGACCGCAACGCCCTTCAGTGCCTTGGGCACATGCAGCGTCCGCCCCCCGCCGACATCGAGTTCGCATGTCGGGACGTGCGCGCGATCCTCGGGCGGATAATCGGTAAGGCGGAAAAAGGCGGCGGAAAGCGCCGCGCTCGCCGTATCGTCGGCGGGCACGAACCAGCGCACGCCATCGCCCAGCCGATCGCGGCGATAATCGGTCGGGCCGTTGAGGCCCATCACGTCGAGCCTTTCTTCGACCAACGCGATGAACGGCAGGAAATGCTCACGATTGAGCCCGTCCTTGTAGAGATCCTTCGGCGGCCGGTTCGACGTCGCGACCATCGTCACGCCGCGATCGATCAGCGCAGTGAACAGGCGCGACAGGATCATCGCGTCGGCGCTGTTGTTCACAACCATCTCGTCGAACGCGAGGCAGCGCGTATTTTCGGCGAGCGCGTCGGCGACGAGCGGGATCGGATCGCCGCTTTCGCTCTTCCTGACCTCGCGCATCCGCGCATGGACATCGAGCATGAACGCATGAAAATGAACGCGCCGCTTCCGTTCGATGGCGAGATGATCGTAGAAAAGATCCATCAGCATCGACTTGCCGCGCCCGACCGCGCCCCACAGATAGACGCCGCGGAGCGCGTCGGGCTTGCGCCCGGTCAGGCGCCACAGCAGGCTACCCCGCCGCGGCACCGCTTCGAGCTCGGCCTGCAGCCGGTTCAGCCGCTCGGCGGCGGCGCGCTGTTCGGGATCGGGCCGAAGCTCGCCCGCCGCGACAAGCGCGTCATAGGCGGCAAGGACGGTGATCACTTGCCGCTCGCCTTGCGGATCGTTCCTGCGAAACTCAAAACGATATGGCTATCGTCTTCGCCTTGCACGACAAGGCCGCGCAGAAAGATCAGCCGGCCGGTTTCGCGCACCAGTTCGACGAGCGCGTCCAATGGCTCGCCGACCCGCCCCGCGCCGACGAACTGGGTCGACAGGTCAAGCGTCACCGAATGGCCGGCGTTGAGCGAACCGAATTGATGCGATGCCGCGAACAGCGCGATATCGACGAGCGCGAGCGTCACCGCGCCATGGACATTGTCGCCCAGATTGCTGTGCTTGCGTTCGGGGATCATGCGCACCCGCGCACAGGGCCGGCCGTCGGCCGTCGGCGGTTCGGCGCGTACGGTCAGCGGCTCGATAAAGCTGTTGAAGCGTGCCGGATCCTTGAGGTTCCAGCTCAGCCAGCCGCCGTCCAGTTCCTCGGCGGTGAAATTGTCCCGACGCTTCGGCTCCTCGATTCCGTCGTTCACACCTGCCGCTCTGCCTCGAGCTTCTTGATCTCGGCGATCGCGCGCGCAGGGCTCAGGCCCTTGGGACATGCGTTCGAGCAGTTCATGATGGTGTGGCAGCGATAGAGGCGGAAGGGGTCTTCCAGCTCGTCAAGCCGCTCGCCGGTCATCTCGTCGCGGCTGTCGGCGAGCCAGCGATAGGCCTGAAGCAGGATTGCAGGGCCAAGGAACTTGTCGCTGTTCCACCAGTAGCTGGGGCAGCTTGTCGAACAGCAGGCGCACAGGATGCACTCGTAGAGACCGTCGAGCTTTTCGCGTTCGGCGGGCGACTGCAACCGTTCCTTGCCGCTCGGCGTCGTCGTCTTGGTCTTCAGCCAAGGCTCGATCGACGCATATTGCGCATAGAAATGGGTGAAGTCGGGGACGAGATCCTTGATGACGTCCATTGCCGGCAGCGGGGTGATCGTGATGTCGCCCTTCAGATCCTCGATCGCGGTCGTACAGGCAAGGCCGTTCTTGCCGTTCATGTTCATCGAACAGCTGCCGCAAATGCCTTCGCGGCACGAACGGCGGAAGGTCAGCGACGAATCCTGCTCGCTCTTCATCTTGATGAGCGCATCGAGCACCATCGGGCCGCATTTTTCGGTATCGATCTCGAACGTGTCGAAGCGGGGATTTTCACCGCTGTCGGGGTCGTAGCGATAGACCTTGAATTTCTTCACCGCCGCGGCGCCATCGGCCTTGTGGACCTTGCCCGTCTTTTGCGGGCGGCTGTTCTTGGGCAGGCGGAATTCGGCCATGTTGCGAGGGCTCCCTATGCAATCGCGCGCTGCCTAGACCCGATTGGCGTGGGCGGCAAGGGGGTGAAACGCGCGAAAGCCGCTGGCGGGTGTGCGGGCAAGGCGCTAGGGCGACAGCGATGAGCGAGAGCGCCTCCCAACCTGCCGTAACCAGCCGCAGCGTCGCGCGCGGACTGGGAGCGTCCGTGCTGGGGCGGCTGGGCGCGGTCGTCGAGATTGTCGCTCAGCCGCTTTATGTGCTGATGTTCGGGCTGACGGGCTTTGGCCTCTACGCCGTGCTGTGGGCGGCGGTGAACCTGATCGAGAATATCTTCGACATGGGCATGACCAGCGCGATGCAGCGCACCGTGCCGCAATCGACGAACGAGGCCGAGGCCGCCGCTGCGCTACGCACTGCGATGATCTTTGGCGTCGGTCCCTGCATCCTTGTCGCGGCGCTGATCGCACTGTTTGCCGCCGAGCTTGGGCCGCTGCTCAATGTTGCGGATCATGACCGCGCGCTTGTTACGCCCGCGATCCGCATTTTTGTCTGGGCGCTACCGCTGTGGGCCTTTGTCGAGATTGCGACGTCGGCGCTGCGCGCGCGCATGGTGTTCGGCCCGGAAATCCGGCTGCGGATCGTATGGGAACAGTTGCTGCGGCTGGTGTTCGCGGGGATATTCTTTGCCGGCGGGCTGGGCCTCAAAGGGCTGTTCATCGCGCATCTTTGCTCGCTGGCGATCACCGCCGTCCTCAGCGTTCGCTTGCTCGCACGTCAATATAGTTTCACTGATCTGTGGCGCGGACCTGCAAGGACCGAAACGGCACGCAACACATTTTGGGCGGGGCTTTCGATGCTGCCGTCGAACATCATCGGCCGGCTGTTCAGCGATGCGCCGGCGTTGATCCTCAACCTCCTGCTTCCCGGCGCGGCGGGCGCGGCGGCGTCGGGACTGTTCACGATCGCACGCAAATTATCGAGCGTCGTTCAGCTTGTACGCATCGCGTTCACCTATGTGATGTCGCCGCTCGCCGCGAGCGCCGAGCGCGAAGATCGCCGGCAGGTCGCGGACATTTATGCCTACGCGACGCGATTGATCTCGGCGATCGCGCTGCCGCTCGCGGCCGTGCTTGCCGCGGGCAGTTCGTCGCTGCTCAGCCTGTTCGGGCATCAGGCGCATGCAGCGCAGGCGGCGCTGATCATCCTGCTTTTTGCGCGCGCGGCAGAGGGCGTGCTCGGCATTTCCGGCCCGGTCCTGCAATCGATCTCGGCCCTTCGCCACCAGCTGACCGGGAGCATATTGGGCGGCGGCATCGCGATTGGTGTCGGCTGGATGATCGTCGGGCGCATCGATGCCCTGACCGGCGTGACGTTCGCGACTGCGATCGGCCTTGTCGCGATGGCAGCGATTCCGACGCTCCAGCTGACGATGAACGAAAAGCTCCACCCGTTCGACCATCGGTTCCGTATCGTCGCGCTGCGCGGATTGGCGATCACGATCGTCGCCGGTGCAGCTGCCTTGCTGGTCAGCTTCCTGCCCGATCCGATCGCTCTTCCATTGATCGCGCTGATCGCATTGACATCAATCTGGTTCTCGATGCGCTTTGCCCTGCCGCTTGCCGACCGGGCGTCACTGGGCAAGACGGGGCGGCGGCTGCGCCTGTTCGAAAGCAATATCGCATGACCGCAGCAGCGCCCGTCCGCATCGCGATCTATGACCTGGATCGCACAGTGCTGCGCACACCGACCTTCACCCTGTTCCTGCTGTGGGCGGCTTGGCGCGTCGCGCCCTGGCGGCTGCTCGCACTGCCCGCGTTGCTGCTGTTGTTCGCGGGAGCCGGGCTGGGGCTCTATGGGCGCGACACCTTTAAACCTGCGGCGATCCGGCTGATGTTGGGCCCTCAAATTCCCGCCGCGCGGGCGGCCGATCTGGCACGAAGATTTGCGGCATGGCGCGTCCCGGCCGACGTTCCGCCGGGCGCGGTAGCAACGATCGCCCGCGACCGGGCGGAGGGACATCGCTTGCTGCTGGCAACGGCCGCGCCTGAATTCTACGCGACGGCGATAGGGGCAGCGCTGGGGTTCGACGGCGTGGTCGCGACCCGGCACTTGCGCGGCGAGGATGGCGCATGGTTGCCGGCCATCGACGGAACCAATTGCTATGGCGCTGAAAAGGCGCGGCGGATCGAGGAATGGCTTGCCCGGCATGCGGAGCCGGGGGACCGCCGGTTGCGCGTCTATTCCGACCATGCCAGCGACGCGCCCAGTTTCGCCCTCGCCGACGAATGCTTCGCCGTCGGGCGGAGCGGGCGGCTGGCGCGGCTGGCGCGGGCCCACGGGTGGACGCTCGTCGACTTCTCCTACCCTGCTTGAACGCGGATGGCCGCTCTAGTAGGGCGCGGGAGGGACACTATCGGCATTTGCTAAAAGGAACATGGCTTGGCCTTCATCACGCTCGTGGCCTATGCTACGGATCAAGGGGGAACGACGCGTGTGCTGCGCCATCTGGCCGGCGGATTTGCCCAGGCGGGGCATCGGGTAACGGTCCTTTATTGCACATCGACGGGGCTGGCCCCCGACTGCGCCGGCGCGCCCGAACCGGGCGTCGAAACCCATGCCCTTACCGATCGACGCCCGGGCGGCCGCGCGTTGGGGCAGATTCTCACCTTCGCTGCCTATCGCCGCTGGTTACGGGATCATCGTCCCGACATCGTTCTGGCGACCGGCAACAACATCAGCTGGTTCGCCGCCCTGGGAGTGCTGACCTCCCGGCAACGCCCGCGCTGCTACATCAAGACAACCAATCCGATTATCCGCCAATCCGATGGCCTTTTGTCCGGCTGGCTGCGACGCGCGATCTATGGCCTTGTCTTTCGCCGTACGGACGGGGTGCTGACGTTGAGCGATGCGGAAACGGCGGTGCTTCAGGGCCAGTTTCCGGATGCGCGCAATCGTTTCCGCATGGTATATAATGCCTATCTGACCGACGCCTTCGCCGCGCCGCGGCGTGCACCGCGTGGCGAGGGCCCTATCCGGCTGCTCGGCGCGGGGCGACTGGCCGCGCAGAAGCGTTTCGATCGACTGTTGCGCGCATTTGCCGCCCTCGGTCCGGTCGATGCGCGACTGCGCATCGCGGGCGACGGCCCCGACCGCGAAACATTGGCCGCCCTGGCCGTCGAACTGGGCGTGGCAGACCGGGTGGAGATGATCGGCTACACTCAGGACATGCCGGCTCAAATGGCCGCAGCCGACCTGTTCGTCCTGTCATCCGATTATGAAGGGCTGCCCGCGGTGGCGATCGAGGCCTTGGCATCGGACCTTCCGATCGTGAGCACCGATTGTTTTCCCTGCGCGCGCGGGATGCTGACCGACCCGCCCGGCTGCGTCGTGGTCGAACGCACGACCGAAGCGCTGGCCGATGCGCTGCGTACATGGATCGCCGCGCCACCCGAGCGCGCCGATCTCAGGCGCTTCGCGCTTCCCTATTCCACGGCCAACGCCGTCGCGAGCCACCTCGCGGCGATGGGTGAAGGACACGACAATCATGGCTGACACCACCGCACTTCGCCTGATCGGCGGCAACGTGACGCCAATCTGGGGCATGAGCAACGCCGAGCGTGTACAGCGGCTGGCCGCGAAACTCGACGTCTCCGGACGCATCGCGCCGGATCATGTGTTGAACGCCAACCTCGCCTTTGCGTTCGATCCGTCACTCGTCGGCGAGGCGATCAAGCGTCCGGGGGTCGCGTTGACGATCAGCGGCGAACTGGTGCTGGGTGTCCTGCCGGCCGAAACCGATCCCGCGCGGCTCGACGGGGTCGAGCAACTGCCCCTCGAGGGCCGCAGTTTCTACAACGAACAGCTCCGCAAGCTGGAAACACCTTTTGCCGAACGTCTGACCCCGGAGAGTGCGCGGGGTATCGAGCGGAAGAGCTATTTCGGCGCGTATAAAGGCGTCACCGATGCGCTCACCAAATATCTTTGGCCCGAACTGGCGCTGTGGCTGACGCGCATCGCCGCGCGCATCGGCATGACGCCCAATATGGTCACCGCGATCGGCGCGGCGCTATGCGTCTATGCGACATATCTCTTCGCCTACGGCCATTACTGGACCGGGATGCTCGCCGGCTTCACCTTCATGGTGCTCGACACGGTTGACGGGAAACTCGCGCGCTGCACGATCACTTCGTCAAAATGGGGTAATGTCGCCGACCATGGCGTCGACCTGATCCACCCGCCTTTCTGGTGGTATTTCTGGGGCGTCGGGCTGGGCACCTGGGGACTCGCACTGGAAAATCAGACATTCCTGCTGGTCATGATCACAGTCGTCGCGGGATATATACTCCAGCGCGTGATCGAAGGATTGTTCATCAAGGATTTCGGCATGGACATTCATGTCTGGCGGAAATTCGACAGCCAGTTCCGCCTGATCACTGCGCGGCGCAACCCGAACTTCGCGATCCTCTTTTTCGCAACGCTGGCCGGCCGCCCCGACGTTGGCCTGATCCTGCTCGCATGGTGGACGGCCATCTCGCTCGTCGTCCACGCGGTGCGGCTGGTGCAGGCCTACGCGGTAAAGCGCTCCGGGAAACCCATCGTCAGCTGGATGGCAGAAGCATGAACGACACGATCAAAAAATTCGGGCACCCGGCAACGCTGATCGCCGAATACGACCATTGGCTTATATTGCTGCGCCCCGCCCAGCCGACACTTGGCGCGCTGGTGCTCGCGGCGAAATCCGAAGCCACCGCGTTCGGCGACCTGCCAGCCGAGGCACATGCCGGGCTAAAGGTGGCGACCGCAGCGATCGAGCGCGCGCTGATGCAAGCGGTCGGTTATGCGAAGATGAACTATCTGATGCTGATGATGGTCGACCCGCACGTCCATTTTCACGTGCTGCCGCGCTATGAGGGCGACCGTAGTGGTGCGGGGTTGACGGTGGGGGACGCCGGATGGCCCGGGCAACCCGACCTCGGACAAGCGATCAAGCTGGACGAAACGCAGATTGCCGCGCTCGTCGGCTGGCTCAAACCCTATTTCGCGTAACGGCCTTCGGCGGCCCATTTCGCGGTGAGCGCATCGGCGGCTTCCACATCCTGCGGGAAGTCAACTTCCTGCCACTCGAGCCCTTCGATCGACACAGTGCCGACGCGGTTGCCCTTCGCGATGATGTCGATCGCACGCAGATACCAGCGCTCGACCCCGTCCGGGGTGCGCATCATCTGATCGACCTGATTGCGGAAAATCGACGGCCCATCGCCGACGAAAGCAAGCATGCCGATCGACTCCGCGTTGGTATCCGGAGGCAACAGCCGCTTGCCGATGTGATGCAGGCGGCCTTCCCGGTCGCGGTTCACCTTCATATCGTCGTCGTCATAGTCCGCCTTGACATCGACGGTGACGTTGATCGGCTCGTTCGCGCCCGCGATCAGCTTCGCGACGATCTCGTCCGAGATAATGGTGTCGCCGTTCAGGATGATGAAATCGCGGTCCATCTCCTCGCGCGCGATCCAGCAAGTGCCAAGATTGTCGGCGACCTGGAAGAAGGGATTGAACAGGGTGCGGATTCGCGCGCCGGTGTCGCGGTAAAGCTGGAGCGCATGATCCTCGACGCGCTCGGTGCGAAAGCCGGTCACGACCACGATGTCCTTGATGCCGTTCGCGACGAGCGCCGCGACCTGCCAGCTGATCAGGCTGCGGCCGTTGAACTCGATCAGGCATTTGGGGATGTCGCGGGTCAGCGGCAGCAGGCGCGAGCCCTGCCCGGCCGAAAGGATGATGGCTTTATCGATGCTCATAGGGGCTGGCCTATAGCCCCTTCGCGCCGCGCGGCAAATATCGCTTCGATCAGCTCGATGTCGGCGGGCTTGTCGGCGTCGATACATGCCTCCGCCTCCGACATCGGCACGACCCGGACGTCGAGCCCGAAGCGCTGCCCGGCGCGGGCGACCCCCTGCTGGATCGTGAAGAGACGAAGCAGTGCGCCGATGAGCAACCATGGCCCGAAGGCGGCAACGATCTTGATCCCCTTTTTGCGGTCGCGTTCGATGCTACCCCAGAAGTCCAGCAAAGGCAGCACGCGGCGCCCGCGCAGCCGGAACATGTTCGCACCCGACCACCAGCCGCCGCGGAATTTGAGCCATGTCCGCTTCGACTGCGGATAGCGCGCAAGCAGCACATCGCGCTCGACCATCGCGACAGCGACATCGCTCTCCCCGGCGCCGTGCAGAAATTCGGCAATCATCGTTGGCGTCAGCAGGACGTTATCGGCCGTCGTGACGAACAGCGGATCGTCCCCCGGCGGCAGCGCAGCGGCGAGCGAACTGCTGATCCCCTGTCCCGAATCCGCAAAACGCAGTTCGGAAAAGCCGGCAAGCCCCGGCGCCGCGGCGAGTTCCGCGCTGTTCTGCGCCAGGATCGTGACGGGACCGACGAGCGGCGAGGCACGCAACGCCTTGACGACATGAAAGAGCATCGCCTGTCCCCCGACCGGCAGCAGCGCCTTGGTCGACACGCCGCTACCCGTCAGCAACGGGTCGGGGCCGGGGCGGCTACCCGCGAGGACGATCGCCGGGATCGGAGCGGTCATTGCGCGGCCTCCGTCCTGGATGCCGCCCGGCGACCCGTCACCCCGCGCAGGAAATCGGTCGCTTCGTCGAGCACCGGTCCGCGGCCGCGGAACGGCGCGGCGAGCGCCATCACAATGCCGGTATGTCCCATGCCCGGATAGACGCGCAGCACCGCCGATCCGCCCGCACGCTCGATCGCGGTGGCGAGGTTCTGGCTGTTGCGCGGACGCACGATATCATCTTCGTCGCCGCTCGCGAGCCATAGTGGCGGCGCATCGCCGCGCGCGAAATGGATCGGTTGGGTTTGCTCGATCGGGCTGACCTTGCCCATCGCCTTTTCGGCGCGGCCACCCTTTTCGAGCGGCAGGAAGTCATACGGGCCGGCGAGGCCCGCGACGCCGCGGATGATCGACGGATCGCTCTTCGCCGCGCGCAGCCATTGCGGGTCGAGCGCGAGCATCGCCGCATTATAGGCTCCGGCTGAATGCCCCATCAGCGCAACGCGGTCGGGATCGCCGCCGAGCTTTGCGATATGCTCGTGCGTCCACGCGACCGCCGCCGCACTATCGGCAAGGAAATCAGGCCATTGCGCCTTCGGCACCAGCCGGTAGTCGGGGATGACGACGACGAAACCCTGCTGCGCCAGCGCTCGCCCGACAAAACCATAGCTGCCCCGCTCGCCGCTGTCCCAGCCGCCGCCATAGAAAAAGACGGTGACCGGCAGCCGGCTGCCTTCCGTCGCGCTGTCGGGCACCCAGATGTCGAGCAGCTGACGCGGGCCGCGGCCATAGGGCTGGTCGGCCAGCAGCAAGCGCGCACCATCACCCTGTCCGAGCAGCCGGTCCGCCATGTTGAGCGATTTCGCGCCGCCCGCAACGACAAGCTTTGCCCCGCCGCCGAACAGCAGCACAAGCAACAGAAGCACGAAGAGGAATTTGATCAATCGCCGTCCCTTGAAACCCGCGCCGCCGTCCTTCGGCGCCCTACAGGGCGGTGACGCGGGGAACAAGACGGCTGCGCGATATCGATCGCCACCTTTTCCGCGTTCGTGCGTAGAAAGGTGCAATGACCAGCCATTTTTCTCGCCCCGCCCTTGTCTGCAACAGCCAGAGCGGCAGCCACGACGAAGCCGTTCTCGGCGAAATTACGGAGATCTGCCGTACGTCGGGAGCGCCGCTCGCCGCAACCTTTGTGCTGCCGGATGACGAAATCCCCGATACCGCCGAACTCGAACGGCGCGGTATCGACCTGCTGCTCGTCTGGACCGGCGACGGAACGATCAACGCGGCGGCGACGCGGGCTGCAGGTTGGAACGGCGCGGTCCTGCCGCTGCCCGGCGGCACGCTCAACCTTCTGTCGAAAGAGCTTCACGGTGATCGGCCAGTGCCCGAAATCCTGTCCGATGCGCTGCAGGGCAACGGCCGCCGGCGGCCAGTGCCTGTAATCCGCTCCGATGGCGGCGACGCCTTCATCACGATCGTCGCCGGCCCCGCGACGCGATGGGCCGAGGTGCGCGAAACGATGCGGCAGGACGGGCTGATCGAGGCGAGCCGGTCGGCGCCCGACGCGCTCGACGAGATGATGAACGCCCCGGGCGTCGCGGTTTCCGGGCATGGTCAGGCCTATCCGGCGATCATCCTCACCCCGACTGCGCACGGCATCCGCGCCGACGGAATATTGACCGAAGGTACGGCCGACGTGCTGCGTCATGGCCTTGCCTGGCTCGGCGGCGATTTCCGCGACGGGCCGAGCGAGGATATCGTGACGGGGGAAACGATCCTTCTCGAAAGCGAAGCCCCCATCAGCCTTGAATATGACGGCGAGCTCGGCGAGGCGAAATCGCCAGCAAGCTTCGAACTGGGGACGAGCGCCGTCGATTTCATCGCGACGGCATGACCCGGCTTTTCCATATCAGTGACCTGCATTTCGGACTCGAGGACCGTGCTGCGATGGACTGGTTCGCCGGTTGCGTGCGGCGCGAACGCCCCGACGCGGTTTTGATCACCGGCGACCTGACGATGCGCGCGCGCAGCCGCGAGTTCGCCGCGGCCTGCGACTGGATCGGCACGCTCGACGTGCCGGTGACGGTCGAGGTCGGCAACCATGACCTTCCCTATTTCAATCCGGTCGCCCGATTCTTTTATCCCTATCGCCGGATTCGCGGGATCGAGCGGCTTGTCGAGCGCGAGCTCGACCTCGCGGGCGTCGCGGTTGTCCCGCTCAAGACCACCGCGCGCGCGCAGTGGCGGTTCGACTGGTCGAAAGGATGGGTAACCGGCAAGGCACTGGAAAAGACGCTCGCCGCCATCGATATGCTGCCGCCGGGTACCGCCGTTCTCGTTACCGCACATCATCCGCTCGTCGAAGCGGGCACGAAGGGGCGCGCACTGACCCGCGGCGGCGAACGCGCGCTAGCGGCGCTGGCAAAGCGCGGCGTCGCCGCAGTGCTCACGGGGCACGTCCACGACGCCTTCGATCTTGTGAAAGAGACGGCCGCCGGTCCGATTCGCATGATTGGTGCCGGCACGCTGTCGCAGCGCATTCGTTCGACCCCGCCCGGCTTCAACGACCTTACCGTTGAAGGCGCAGCAATTTCGGTGCGGGTACGCAACCTCGAACATGTCCCGACCCCCGACATGCAGATCGACGATGTACCACCCGACGCGCTGCCGCCGCGCGAACCCGGGGAGCCGGTGGCTCCTGTCGCGGCCGTGCCGCCGGTCGACCCACCGGTGCATTGACGCCGCACCCCATTGACGCATCCCGGCGGCCCGTTAGGTTGCAACAAAAAACGGGATGAGGACTATGCTGACAAAAGGCGACGATTTTCCGTTGCACCAGACCAGCGAACCGATCGCGTTCGCCGGCACCGACCGCAATTTTTACGACCGCTATTTCTTCAACGGCTATTCGCCCGACGGATCGGTCTTCTTCGCCGCGGCGATGGGATTTTATCCGCAGCTCGGCATCGTCGACGCGAGCTTTTGCGTCATCGTCGAAGGGGTGCAGCACAACCTGCGCGCCAGCCGTCGTTCGGGCGGCGAGCGACTGAATCTGTCGGTCGGTCCGATCGCGCTCGACATCGACGTCCCGCTCGAAATCGTCACGCTGCGTATCGCGCCGAATGACGGGCTACTCGCGGGCGAGTTGCGCTTTGCCGGCCGCCATTTCCCGATCGAGGAACCACGCTTCATCCGCCGCAACGGCACACGCCTGTTCATGGACTACACGCGCATGACGCAGAACGGCCATTGGTCGGGCTGGCTGTCGGTCGATGGCCGGCGCGTCGATGCCAATGCCGACTGGGCGGGAACGCGCGACCGCAGCTGGGGCGTCCGCCCCGTCGGCGCAAGCGAGCCGCAGCCGCCGCCCGAGGGCAATTTCAACCAGTTCTTCTGGTTGTGGACCCCGTGCAATTTCAACGGCAGCTCGCTTTTCTTCCACAGCAACGACGATGGCGCGGGCAATCCGTGGAACCGCCGCGCCGTCATCATCGGCGATGGCGGGACCGAGCGCCATTTCGATAGCGCGACTTTCGGCGCCGAATGGCAGGCGGGAACGCGGCGGATCGCGAAGATGACCGCCGATTTCGGCAACGACCGGTCGCTGACGCTGACCCCCGCAGGGCCGGTTTTCGCGATGAGCGGGCTTGGCTACACCCATCCGGCATGGGGCCACGGCCTCGATCACGGACCCGAACTTGCCGTTGCGCACGACAGCCTGTCCGAAACCGGGCGCGGCTGGGGCAACCCGCTGGCGATGCACATCCAGGCCCTGGTCACCGCCGAACTCGTCGACGGCGACAGTGTCCATCACGGCGCCGGAGTGCTGGAACAATTGTTCGTCGGACCGCATGAACCGACCGGCCTTGCCGGCCTTATGGACCCAGCGCCTTGAGCTTTCCGACTTCGCCCGATGCCATGTCGCCGGCATGGCTTGCGGAAAAACTGGGGCAAGAGCCCGAAGCGCTACGCAGCTTCACCGCCACCCCCGTTGGCACCGGGCAGATGTGCGACAGCTTTCGCCTCACGCTCGACTGGGCGGAACCGGTTGGGGGGCCCGCCAGCGTCGTCGCAAAATGCCCCAGCCATGATGAGGCGAGCCGCAACATTGCGAAACTGACCGGCACCTACGTCAAGGAAGTCAGCTGGTACCGCGAACTGGCGGCGGGCAGCGGCGTCGCGGCGCCGCATTGCTACCATGCCGACATCGCGGACGACGATGTCGATTTCGTGCTGATCCTGTCCGATCTCGCGCCGGCGCGGCAGGGCGACCAGCTTGCCGGAACCGCCCTTTCGGGTTTGCTCCCTTGCATCGACGCCGCCGCGGGCCTGCATGCGTTGCTCTGGGACGATCCGCGGCTCGGGACATTGCCCTGGCTGTCGCGGGACAATGGCGACCTCATCCGCACGCTCTTTCCGCAATTCTACCTTGGTTTCCGCGAACGCTATGCGGCGCGTCTCGACCCGGCGGTGCTCGACCTCGGCGCCGGAATCGTCGACCGGCTCGACGCCTATCTGGCACGCGAGCCCGCGGCGCGCACGATCGTTCATGGCGATCTCAGGATCGACAACATCCTCTTCGCGCCCGACGGCGGGCGCTGCTGGCTGATCGACTGGCAGACGCTGGGGCGCGGCAGCGGCGCAGGCGACCTGGCCTATCTGGTTGGCACCAGCATCGCGGATCCCGCCGAGCGCGCGGCAGCCGACCGGCCCGCCTTCGATTGCTGGATCGCCGCGCTCGACCGGCGCGGCGTCTCGCCGGACGAGGCCGGGCTGTGGACCGACTACCGGATCGGCGCCTTGAGCGGCTATTTCATGGCGGTCTTCGCGTCGATGAGCGTCGAGCGCACCACGCGCGGCGACGAGATGTTCGCGGTGATGGCCGAACGGCCGGCACGACAGGCGCTGGCGCTGGAAAGCCTCGACCTGCTGTAGCCAGGGTATACGAAAAGGGCGGCCCGTTGCCGGACCGCCCTTCCCTTCTCCGTCCGTCGACGGAAAAAGCGTATTAGCGCTTCGAGAACTGGAAGCTGCGGCGGGCCTTGGCCTTGCCGTACTTCTTGCGCTCGACGGCGCGGCTGTCGCGGGTCAGGAAGCCAGCCGTCTTCACAACGCCGCGAAGCGCGGGTTCGAAACGGGTCAGCGCCTGCGCGATGCCGTGCAGCACGGCGCCAGCCTGGCCCGACAGACCGCCGCCCTTGACGGTCGCGATCACGTCATAGGCACCGACGCGGTCGGTGAGGCCGAACGGCTGGTTGATGACGAGACGCAGCGTCGGACGCGCGAAATAGGCTTCCTGGTCGCGGCCGTTGACGGTGATCTTGCCCGTGCCGGGCTTGACCCATACGCGGGCGACGGCGTCCTTGCGGCGGCCGGTCGCATAGGCGCGGCCCTGCTTGTCGACGATCTTCTCGCGCAGCGGCGCGTTCGAGATCTGGGGAGCGACGGTGCTTTCGACGGCACCGGCGAGGTCCTTGAGATCGGTCATGGTCTGTTCGTCAGCCATTATGCACCCACCTTGTTCTTGCGGTTCATCGACGCGACGTCGATCACTTCGGGGCTCTGCCCTTCATGCGGATGTTCAGCGCCGGCGAAAACGCGCAGGTTGCGCATCTGCTGACGGCCGAGCGGGCCGCGCGGGATCATGCGTTCGACGGCCTTTTCGAGCACGCGCTCGGGGAAACGGCCTTCGAGGATCTTCGCCGGGCTCGTTTCCTTGATGCCACCGGCATAACCGGTGTGCTTGTAGTAACGCTTGTCCTGCAGCTTCTTGCCGGTGAACGCCACCTTCTCGGCGTTGATGACGATGACATTGTCACCGCAATCGACGTGCGGGGTGAACGACGGCTTGTGCTTGCCGCGCAGGATGTTGGCGATAATCGAAGCAACGCGGCCCACAACGAGACCCTCGGCGTCGATCAGCACCCATTTCTTTTCGACCGTCGCGGCGTTCGCCGATGCAGTCGTCTTGGTCAGCGCCTTCATGGCACGCTCCTTGACAGAGATGGACTAGGACGAACGGCACGCGCCGCCCGAAACAAACCGCGCCGCCTGATCCATGAAGGACTGAGCGGCGCTTCGGAGCGGGCCAATGACGCCAAACAACCGGAAAGTCAAGCATTGCGCGGCTTTCCTGACAGGTATTATGATACCCTCATATCTGGGGAGCCAGTTCCAGTGTGCGGACCTGCTCCTCGACCAGCGTCCGCGCATCGCCGCCAGCTTCGACGATCCAGCTCTGCCGCTGCTCGCGCATGACCAGCCCCGTTTCGGTATCGAGGGTCCACAGATTATCGATTTCCAGCGGCTGCGCACCGCCGCCGACCGCCGCAGAATCGCGCTCGACCTGCGCAATCGTCCGCAGCGCCCCCTCCATCGCCGAAACACTTGCGCCGTCCGCCTGCGCAGCGAACGAAATAGCCTCGTTGGCGGGAGCCACGAGCGCGCGGATGTCGGCGGTAGCCAGGTCGTCGCGCTGGGCCGGCGAAAGCGCAGCGAGCAACTGCGCGACCTGTCTCGCTTCGGGGCGACCGGCTTCGGCGCCAGCGGTCTGGGCGCGCACCGTCACCCGCTCCCACAGTCCCTCGGGATCGACAAGGGTGATATTGCTGCCATCGGGAGAGACCAGATAGGCCATCGCTTCGCCAACCAGCGGCTGCAACAGCAAGGTAAGCGCCCGGACCACCTCCGGCCGCGCATCCGAATCGATCCGCTGCAAAGCCGCCTCGAGACGGTAACCCCGCCCGGCACGATGCCATTGCAGCGCATAGACCAGCGAAAAACTGACGAGCGATCCGTCACGGCCGATACGGCGCGTCGTAACCCGATAAGTCAACGGCTGGCCGACGGGCGGGGCGAACGCGACTTGCCGGGATGCAGCCGCCGGCGTGTCGTCCGCCAAGGATGGCATCGGCAGGGCCGCGAGCAACAGCAATGCGCTGCCCAGCCACCCCGCCCGCATCATGTCTCGCGCCGGCCCAGCCGGTGCATCGCCGCCGCTGCGGTCGCGACGAGGATCGCGCCGGTCACCTGGTGCAGCACAGCGACCCACATCGAGACGCCCGACACGACGGTCCATATGCCGAGCAGCATCTGCGCCGCGACGACCGCGACCACCAGCCGCGCCTCGGTACGCGCGCCGTGTTTGAGGAGTGCCCGTGCGAGCAGCAACAGCGCGGCCGCGGCCACCCACGACCACCAGCGATGCAGGAAGTGGATCAGGAACGGATCGTTGGTGAACGCCAGCCATGCACCGCCCGCCCAGTCGATCCCCTCGGGCACGAAATGATCGTTCATCAGCGGCCAGCTGCTCGCCACATAGCCGGCGTTGAGCCCCGCCACCCATGCGCCAAGCAGCAATTGCACGAACAGGATGCCGATGACGCCCCATACGGTGCCCGTCAGCCGCGCCGGGCGCGCCGCCGGATTGCGCGCCAGTGCATCGAGATCGCGCGCGGTCCAAACCAGCCCTGCGAGAAGGAAAAGCGCCGTCAGCAAATGCGTCGCCAGCCGGAAATGGCTGACATCGACACGATATTCGAGCCCCGATGCGACCATCCACCAGCCGATTGCGCCCTGCAGGCCCACGAGCGCGGCGAGCGCAAGAAGCCGCCAGCCATATCCCGCCGGGATCGCGCGGCGCCATGCGAACCAGACGAGCGGAATCACCAGCGCCATGCCAACGAGGCGGCCCAGGATGCGGTGCAGCCATTCCCAGAAAAAGATCGCCTTGAAGCCGGCGAGCGTCATGCCGAGATTGATCTCTCTGTATTCAGGGATTTGCTTGTATTTTTCGAATTCCCTGACCCAGTCGGCTTCGTTCAGCGGCGGCAATACACCCGAAACCGGGCGCCATTCGGTGATCGACAGCCCCGATTCGGTCAGCCGCGTGATGCCGCCCACCGCGACAACGGCGATCACGAGCAGCGCGACGGTCCAGAGCCAGCGTGCGAGCGCCGCCGGACGCGGGGCGCCGGTGGTGCGATCGATGGCGGAATTGAGCGAAACTTCGGTCATCGCCGCCCTATCGTCGCTTGCCCTGCGATAGGCAAGGGGGCGGAATGACCTACCCGGGTAAAATTCATGGCCCCGACAGGGGTCGCTTGGTAACAGGCAGGCATGCGAAATCTCGGCGCTTGCCTCCTTCTCTCGACGCTCGCGCTACCGCCTGCACCGGCGGCCGCGCGCGATGCGGCCTATTACGCCGCGCTTGCGCATCAGGAGACGCGGCTTGCGACCATTTCGTACCGGTTGACGGCCGCGAACGCTGGCTGGTGCCCTGAAACCGTGCCGCAACCGGGATGGATTCTTGGTGACTTGCGCCGGTTCGAACAAGGCGACCGCGCCGCCGCGAGCGAGACCTACGGCGACGCCGATGGACCATTCGTCGCGGCCGTCGCCCCCGGCTCACCCGCCGGGCGCGCCGGACTGGCGCGCGGCACCCGGATCGCCGCGATAAATGGCGAGGCGATCGCGCCGCCCGGCGACGAGCCGACGATCCGGATCGACACAGTCATCGTCAAGGTCGCCGCGCTCGACCCCGCTGCCGCATGGACGATCACCGATGCTGGAGGACGTCTCTACCAAATCCCTCCGGCGCCGGGTTGCGCGAGCGCCTTCCGTATCGAGCTGCGCGGGGCGCAGGCGGCGGCAAACGGAATGCTCGTGCGCCTGACGTTAAAGCTGGCGCAATCGATCGACGACGACAACGAACTCGCCGCTGTCGTCGCGCACGAGCTGGCCCACAATATCCTGCGCCACCGCGCCCGGCTGGGCTCCAACCGGTCGGCGTCGCGCGTCCGGCAGACCGAGTTCGAGGCCGACCGGCTGTCGGTATGGTTGATGACGGGTGCCGGCTATGATCCCGCCGCCGCGATCCGGTTCTGGGATCGCCACAAGCGCCCCCTGATCCGCGATGCCTCGCATCCGCCGCGCAGCGAGCGCATCGCGGCGCTGGAGGGCGAGATGGCGGCGATGCGGACGGCGCGCGCCGCCGATCCCGCTGCGCATCCGGCATGGATCGATACACCGCCGCCCTTGGAATAGCCCCGCGCGCACCCTATTTCATCATCCTTCCGTTTCTCCCCAACAAGGACAGAGCCATGACCCGTGAGACCGCCATCTTCGCCGGAGGCTGCTTCTGGTGCACCGAAGCCGTGTTCCAGTCGCTGGACGGTGTCGACGGCGTCGAAAGCGGCTATATCGGCGGCACCGTTCCCGACCCGACGTACAAGCAGGTTTGCGGCGGCGAGACCGGCCATGCCGAGGCGATCCGCATCGCCTTCGACCCGGCCATCATTTCCTATGACGACCTGCTCGACGTCTTCTTCGCGACGCATGATCCGACGCAGCTCAACCGCCAGGGCAATGATATCGGCACCCAGTATCGCAGCGCGGTCTTTCCGCTCGATGCCGCACAGGCCGATGCTGCGCGCGCAGGGATCGAACGCGCGGGCGCCGAGTGGCCAGCGCCCATCGTTACCACGATCGAAACCGCGTCCGACTGGTATCCGGCCGAGGACTATCATCAGGCCTATTGGGAGGGAGAAGGCCAGCGCAATCCCTATTGCATGGCAGTCATCCCGCCCAAGCTCGCAAAGCTGCGCAAGGGGTTCGGCGACCGCTTGCGTACCGACTGAGGGCTCGCACGGACATCCCGGCCACTGTGGCAATAAGGCTGCATGACGTCGCTTTTCATTGACTTTCCAGTTGTTTTGTCTAGCGGACGCCCCTTCGCTGGGGCAGGATGCCCCGAGACGCAGTTGGGGGTCGCTGCCGGGTGCTGGCATCGCTGTTTCTGATTGGCGCGTTGTTCACGACGCCCCAGATGTCGGTCCAGGCCGCAAGCCAGACGGTTGTCGAGGACGGCTCGGGCGGAATGACCCGCGCCGTCAACCGGATGATCGGCGGCATCGCAAGCTATGTCCGCTGGCCCGACGGATCGGCGGCAAGCACGCGCGTGATGTGCCTTGTCGGAACGCCGCGATTGACCGACCGGATGGCGCCTGACATCCCCGGCCCGGGCTCGATCGCCGTTCGCCTCATGAACGCGGCGACCGCGACCGACCGCACCGATTGCGATATCCTGTTCCTTGGCAAGATGCCGGTCGCCGACCGGCGGCAATTGATCGCTTGGGTACGCGGACGCCCTATCCTGACGATCACCGACGACGATGCCGCCTGCATTTACGGGGCCATGTTCTGCCTCAACAACAAGGCGGCGAGCCTCAGCTTCTCGGTAAATCTCGACGCCATCGGACGCGGCCCGCTCCGGATCGACCCGCGCGTGCTCCGCATCGGCGGCGGTGGAGGGTCCTCATGACCGCGCCGAACCAGCCCCGCATCGCCGAACGGATTGGCCCGCGCACCACGCTGCAAAAGCTGCTGTCGCGTTTTCATTTCGGTATTACGCTGTTCGCTGTGGCGCTGTCCGGCCTTACCATCCTGCTCGCCGGGGTGACGGCGCTGCGCGGCTATGCCGACCGCAATATGGAACTGGCGGCGCAGCTCGGCGCCTATGGCGTCGAACCGGCACTGGTGTTCAACGATCCGCACGCGGTCCGCGAGGGGCTCGAGCCGCTGACCCGCATTCCCGGCATCGCCCGGCTGCGCGTGCTCGACGATCGCGGCCGGCCGCTCACCCAGTGGACATCGCCGGTCGCCGACCCCGCCCCGGTGCTCACCCGCATCTTCTTTCCGCGCCCCTTCGCGGTATCGGTCCAGCGCAACGGGTCGCCGATCGGCACGATCGAGGTATGGGGCGACAGCTCGACCCTGATCGACTATGTCCGTATCGGATTGCTCGCCGGGCTCGGCTGCCTCTTCATCACCGCGCTCGGCACGATCTTTCTTGCCCGGCGGTTCGAATATGAGCTGGTAAAACCGCTCAACGAGATCGCCACCGTCGCCCACGACGTGCGCCTGCACCGCCGGTTCGACAAGCGCGTCCAGCCGCTCGGCATCGCCGAACTCGACCGGCTGGGCGGCGATATCAACGCGCTGCTCGACGAATTGCAGGGCTGGCAGGGACATATGGAAAGCGAGCATGCGCTGCTCGCGCACCGCGCCTCGCACGACACGCTCACCGCGATGCCGAACCGCGCCGCCTTCGACGAGCAGCTGGCAGAGCGTATCGCGGCGGCGACGGCTCATGGCGACCGCTTTGCCCTGCTTTTCATCGACGCAGACAATTTCAAGGCGGCGAACGACAATTTCGGCCATACCGCGGGCGACACCGTGCTCGTCGCGATGTCGACATGCATCAAGGAAACGCTTCGCAAGGGCGATTTCGCGGCGCGGATCGGCGGGGACGAGTTCATCGTCCTTATCGACCCGCTCGACACCGAAGCCGTTCCCGACCAGCTTGCGAACCGGATTCGCGCCTGCGTATCGCAGCCCATCGCGCTGCCGGGAGGCGAAACCTATCGCGCGGCGGTCAGCGTCGGCGTCGCGGTCTTTCCCGATGACGGCGACAATGCGACCGCGCTGCTCACCGCCGCCGATGCCGCGATGTACAGCGACAAGATGACCAACCGTTCCAGTTGATGACCAACGGAGAGACGCCGTGACTTTCGAATTCCCCCGATCGATCCGAATCCTTTTCCTCGCAGGCTTCGCCGCGCTGCTCGCCGCGTGCCAGAGCGTGCCGCCCGTCACCGGCTTTACGCCCGAACAGGTTGCCGTCCTCCAGTCACAGGGTTTCGTCGAAACCGGGGCCGACTGGACGCTCAGCATGCCCGAACGGCTGCTCTTCCCGTCGAACGAAAGCAGCGTGTCGCCCGACCAGCAACAGCGTATCAGTGATATCGCGCAGAAGCTCGTTTCGGTGGGTATCGCGACCGCGCGGGTCGAAGGTCACACCGATTCGACCGGGACCGCCGCTTATAATCTGGCCCTCTCGCAGGCCCGCGCACAGGCGGTGGCTGCGCCGATGCAGGCCGGCGGCATGCAGTTCACCGCCGACCAGATCGTGGGGCGCGGCGAATCGGTGCCGATGTCGAGCAACGCCACAGTCGAGGGGCGTCAGGACAACCGGCGCGTCGTCGTGATCGTCACGCCGCAATAGGCCGCTGCGACAACGGCCTTCCCGGCTTTTCTTGACGGGCGTTCGCGGCTAAGTCGTCGAACATGAAACCGATCCGCAAAGCCGTCTTCCCCGTTGCCGGCCTCGGCACCCGCTTCCTGCCCGCGACCAAGGCGATCCCCAAGGAAATGCTGCCCGTCGTCGACCGGCCGCTGATCCAGTATGCGGTCGACGAGGCGCGCGAGGCAGGGCTCGAGCAGATGATCTTCGTCACCGGCCGCGGCAAGAGCGCGATCGAGGATCATTTCGACGTCGCGTTCGAACTTGAAAAGACGATGTCGGAACGCGGCAAGGATCTGTCGGTGCTCGAACCGACGCGGCTCGGCCCCGGCAATTGCGCCTATGTCCGGCAGCAGGAACCCCTGGGCCTCGGCCACGCGATCTGGTGCGCGCGCGATATCGTCGGCGACGAGCCTTTCGCCATCTTTCTTCCCGACGAATTCATGCACGGATCGCCCGGCTGCATGAAACAGATGGTCGATGCGTATAACAAGGTCGGCGGCAATCTGATCTCGGTCATCGAAGTGCCGCGCGAACAGGTATCGAGCTACGGCGTGATCGCGCCCGGCGCCCGCGACGGCGCGCTGACGGAGGTCACCGGTCTCGTCGAAAAGCCGGCGGTCGACGCCGCGCCATCGAACCTGATCATCTCGGGCCGCTACATCCTCCAGCCCGAGGTGATGCGTGTCCTCGAGGGACAGGAAAAGGGCGCGGGCGGGGAAATCCAGCTGACCGACGCGATGGCGACGATGATCGGCAACCAGCCCTTCCACGCCGTGACCTTCGACGGCGCGCGCTACGACTGCGGATCGAAGGCGGGCTATATCCAGGCCAATCTCGCCGTCGCGCTCGCACGCCCCGACATGGCCGACGAAGTTCGCGCCTTTGCGATCGACTTGCTGAAATAGAACCGGCGGCGGCTTTACGCCCCCGCCGGCATGGCGATCATTCGCCCTCGATATTCGGTTTCGGGAAGCTGTCGGCTCCGAGTGTCTTGTAGAGCAGACCGCCCACCACGCCGCCGATGATCGGCGCGACCCAGAACAGCCAGAGCTGTTTGAACGCCAGCCCGCCGACAACAAGCGCGGGACCGGTGCTGCGCGCCGGATTGACCGACGTGTTGGTCACCGGGATCGAAATCAGGTGGATCAAGGTCAGGGCAAGGCCGATCGCGATCGGCGCGAAGCCCGCGGGGGCGCGGCCGTCGGTCGATCCCATGATGATCCACAGGAAGAAGGCGGTCAGCACGATCTCGATAAGGAAACCCGACCAGATGTCATAGCCGCCCGGCGAACCTTCACCGAAGCCGTTGGCCGCAAGACCATTGGTCGCGAGATCATAAGCCGGGCTGCCGCTGGCAATATAAAAAAGCAGGAACGCCGCAACGATCGCGCCAAGCACCTGCGCGACGACATAGAGCGGGATTTCGCGCGCATCGAAACGCCCGCCCGCCCACAGCCCCACGGTGACCGCGGGATTGAGGTGGCAACCCGAAATATGGCCGATCGCATAGGCCATGGTGACGACCGTCAAACCGAAAGCGAGCGAAACGCCGAGCAATCCGATACCGACATCGGGGAACGCCGCGGCGAGCACCGCACTGCCGCAACCGCCGAAGACAAGCCAGAACGTGCCGATAAATTCGGCCAAACCCTTTTGGACATTCGTCATGATGACCCTCCTCCCCGCCGACGGCCACGGACGCCTCCGGCGCGAACGTCATCCTATCAGGGCTGCGCCATCGGGCAACCCCTTGCGAAACACGGCAAATTCACGCGATCGCAACCGCTTCGACGAAGTCGCGCGCGCGCCGGTCCAGCGACAGCGCCGCTTGAGACAAGCCGGCGGATAATTGGCCGAGCGCCTGGGCATCGTCACCGACCGCGGTCGCTCCGCGTCCGATCTCGTGGACCCGCGCGTCGATTTCGCGGCCCGCGAATACCGCTTGCTCGACATAGGTCGCGATCGTCAGAGTCGTCGCGCTCTGTCCGTCGACGGCACGGTCGATTGCGTCGGAGAAATCATTGTTGGCGTCGATCGCCTTTTCGACCTCGGCAAAGCCGGCAGCGACCTGCCCCACGATATCGCGAATCCTGTCGACATATCGGGTGATGTCGCCGGCCGCGACGCGCGTCTGGCTGGCCAGCGTCTTCACTTCGGATGCGACGACCGCGAAGCCGCGCCCCGCGTCGCCCGCGCGCGCCGCCTCGATCCCCGCGTTGAGCGCGAGCATGTTCGTCCGGCCCGCCATATCGATGATCAGCGCGAGCATATGTTCGATTGACTGGCTCGCGGCCTTCAGCGCGGTCGCGCGTTCGCTCGCTTGCCTGACCTTCTGATGCGCGTCGCCGCGGACCGCGCGGGCGCGCGATCCATCGTCGACGATCCGGGTCATCGTGGCGGCAAGCGCATGGCCGCGATCGCCGAGTTCCTGCAAGCCCGCCAACGTCTGCGCGGTGGCACCTGCCACGGTCACCGCGTCGCGGCCCGTCTGACGCGCGCGATCGGACAGGGCGCCGGCGACCGCCTCGACCTTGCGTGCCATTTCGGACAATGCGGCGGTGAGCGCGGTGATGTCCTGCTGAAACTGTTGTCCGGCGCCGTCGACGCGCGCCGTCCGCGCCGCGCTCTCCTGCGCCAACTCGACTTCGCGCAGCATCGCGAGCTTGGCAAGCTGACCGCTATCGAGCGTTTCGACGAACCGCCCGCCATCGACCAGAATGAGCTCCTCCTGTCCTGACGATCGCGCCGCGATGCGCAACAAGTCGGTCGTCGATCGCGACACATCGGCGGTCGGGCAAGGCTCGATCATCGATGCGATCGACCCGCCGATCGTCGGATTCTGCATCAGCGAGAACCAGAACGGACAAAAGAGCAATTCGCGCACCCGCTGTTCGCGAATGATTCCGACCGGCCGTTTCTCGCGATCAAGCACCGCGAGCGCCCGCAATTGGGGATTGCCGCGAAACAGGTCGATAACCTGCGACAAATGGGCGTCTGCGCCGATCGCCGCCGCATGGCCCGATGCGGGAGAAAGGGCGTGGTCTATGGCGTTCATCCGTCTCTCTTCCGGCAGCGGCGATGGTTCGTGCCTCGCCCTACGCGTCTGTGGTAAACACGAATTTAACCAATTGTTTCAGTGATGTGACACGCGGCGTTGGCGATGATCGCTCCATCGCAACATCCTGTTCAGATCAAGTCGATTATGCGATGAGGCGGGTGTCCGCGAGGAGAAGGTTTATGCGCATTATCATTGCTGCGGCCTTGACCGCACTGCTGCTCGCAGGGTGCGTCAGCGCGGTCAAAACAGTCGTGACGGCGCCGGTGAAGGCGGTGGGTCAGGTTGCCGACTGGTCGACAACCAGCCAGGAGGAATCCGATCGCAATCGCGGGCGCGAACTGCGCAAGCGCGAGGAGCGCGTCGGCAAGCTGTCGCGCGACCGCGACAAGGCGGCGCAAAAATGCCAGCGCGGCAACGCCGAACAATGCCAGCGCGCGCAGGTACTGGAGCATGAGATCGAGGCGGAGATGGCAGCGCCTTATTGAAGCGCTGCGGCATCGGTCCGCTATCTCACCCGCCGGCCCGTCCAGACGACGCGCCCGACAAGCTGGATCGCCGACATCGGCAGGTCGTCCCAGCTGCGATAATGCGGATTGTCGCTGATCACCGAAATCCGGCCTGGTCCCGGCGCGCGCGCGACGCGCTTCACCATCAGCACATCGTCCATCCGCAGCACATAGATGCCGTCGCGCAGCCTCGCCGCGGCATCGCCGCCATCGACCAGTATATCGTCGCCATCGTCGAGCGTCGGCGCCATCGAATCGCCTTCGACGCGGATGATGCTGAGCGCGCGTGGGTCCGCGCCCAGACCGCGCAGCCATTTGGGGTCGAACGCCACCTCGCCTTCCACCGCCTCGCCGTCGACACTGGCGCCCGCCCCTGCCGACGCGCCGATTGCGAGCTTCGGCACCAGCACCATGCCGGGCCCGCGCAACCGAGCCGCACTCGCGACACGCTGGACCGGCCCGCCCAGCATCGCTTCGGACACGCCCAGATAAGCGGCGATGCGCGCGCGATCCTGCTCGGCCAGCCGCCGCGGCGAACCGCGCTTGATATATTGCTGGATATAGGCCGGGTTGCGCCCGATCACCTGCGAAAGGCGCGCATAATCGATGCCCTTGTCGGTCAAGAGACGGTCCAATGCGGCGCGTGGATCGTGGACGGGTTCGGTCATAACGGTCGCTGGGGCTGGTCCTTCCTATTTCGTTCCTAGCAAGCGGATTTATCCTAGACAAGTAGGAAAACGAATATCAAATAGGAAATATCCTATCGGGTGAGTCGCCCGGTTTTCATTGCGATCTGGGAGGAAGATATGGAGCGCAGCCTGTTGCAACGGATCGAGGCCTTTCTGAAGGAATCGGCGATGCCGCCGAGCGTCTTCGGCCGCGCTGCGGTGCACGATCCGCGTCTGGTCAGCGACTTGCGCGGCGGGCGCGAACCGGGGCTTCGCCTGATATGCCGTGTGGAACATTTCATGAACAAATGGCGTGCTGATCGTCGCGCGGGCCATGTTGCGCCTGAGGGGGATCGTCGTACCCGCGCCGCGCGCGGCCTTGATGTGAGGGTGGAGGCATGATGCGCTGGTCCCCTGCCCTGCCGCCGCGCCCCGGTTGCCCGCACCGCCGCATCCGCTTTCTGCTCGCGCGCGCACTTCCCGCCGGCCTGAGCCTCGGCGCATCGACCTTTCGCCCGTGGGCAAGCGCGAGTTTCGTGGGCGCGCGCCACCTGTTTCCGTGCGATCTTGCGACGGGCGAGGTCGCCCCTACGGGAGCGGCGCTACAGGCAGAACTGAACGCGGCCGAATGGGCGCTGCCGGGCCACATCGTCGCTGACATAGCGGTCGAACCCGGTGCGGGCCCGGGCACGCTGCGGATCGAGATTCTGACGGTAGAAGATTAGTCGGGGTCAGCCGACCGACTGGCGGGTCATCCGTTGCAGCGTGCTCAGCGCGGCTTCCAGTGCCAGGTCGACTTCGGGTTCGCTATCGGGGCTGGTGCCCTCGGGCACCGGAATCGCGGTCGTCACAGCGGGAACGCCGGGATCCTGCCGCCGGCGCGCAAGGCCTGCCTCAAGCCGCGCGACCATCGCCCCCAGCGAATTGTCTGCCGGGTCGGGCATAACCGGCCCGGTCACTTCGGCGGGTTGCAGCCAGGGTTCATCGCTCGCTTCGACCTCGCCCCCGGGTGCCAGATCGGCGAGCACCAGCTCGTCCACCGCTGCCTCCGCAGGTTCACCCGGCCACGAGGCGGGCGCGGCCGACTCATCGGCGAAAGCGCCATCCACGGGGCCAAGCCCGCCCGCAGGC
>NZ_DATMST010000214.1:0-15567 GCF_035565275.1 Sphingopyxis sp. | reverse complement strand
TTTCGGCGCGCGGCGGAGCGGGATCGGCCGTTTCACCATTGGCCGCGCCTTCGCGCTCGCCGCCGCGGCGCTCGCGCTTTGCTTCTCTCCCGCAGGGGGTGGCGGGATCGACATCCAGTCGCTCCTCGCCGCCCTCGCCTTTGTCGCGCTGCTCTTTGCGGCCGGCGAAATCGCCCATCTTTCCGCCCCCAGCCGGAGTGCTGCCCGATGACCGGATTTTTCCTCGCTTCGCAAATCCTGCTCTGGATCGCCGTCGCGGTGCTCGGCGTGCTCGTCGCGGCGCTCGCGCGGCAGGTCGGTGTGCTCCACGAACGCATCGCACCCGCGGGCGCGCTGACGCTGCACCAGAAGGTGAATGTCGGCGACAGGGCGCCCGAAATGACCCTGCGGACGCTGGAAGGCAAGGAGGTTGCGATCGGCGGCAAGCGTCAGCGCCGCGGCCAGCTGATCTTCTTCCTCTCGCCCGATTGCCCGGTGTGCAAGACGCTGCTGCCGGTTGTCCGCTCGGCGAGCGGAGCCGAACGTGGCTGGCTCGACGTGGTACTCGCGAGCGATGGCGACGCCGCCGCACACCGCCGGCTGGTGATGGCCGAGGGGCTCGCCGGCTTCGACTATGTCCTGTCCGAAGATCTCGGCCGCAAGCTGGGCGTGTCGAAACTGCCTTACGCGGTGCTGATCGACGAGGAAGGCAACATCGCCTCGCTCGGCCTCGTCAACAATCGCGAGCATCTCGAAAGCCTGTTCGAGGCCAAGGAACGCCGCGTCGCATCGATTCAGGAATATCTCGCGCGCGGCTGATCGCGCACGCCGCGACAGGAAGGGGACGAATATGTCGGGACTGGACAAATTTTCGGAGAAGATGACGCGCCGCGTCGCGCGCGCGACGTCGCGGCGCAGCCTGCTGACGCTGATCGGCGGCGCGCTGACTGGTGCCGCGGTGATCCCGGTGCTGCCGGTGTCGCGCGCGCAGGCGCAAGGACACGGTCACGCGGGCGGCGGCGATCCGGTCGCGCCGCAGCCGACGGGCAATCCGCAAGACCCCGGTGACCAGACGCAGTGCGATTACTGGCGCTACTGCGCGATCGACGGCTTTTTGTGCAGTTGCTGCGGCGGCACGGCGAGCAGTTGTCCGCCAGGCACCGAAATGTCGCCGATCACCTGGATCGGCACGTGCCAGAACCCCGCCGACAACCGCGCCTATATCATCAGCTACAACGACTGCTGCGGCAAATCCTCGTGCGGACGGTGCCTGTGCAACCGCAACGAGCGCGACCGGCCGATGGTCCGTCCGCAGGCCAATAACGACATCAACTGGTGTCTCGGCACGTCGAGCGCGATCTACAATTGCTCGACCGCGGTGATCCTTGGTGTCGCGCTGGAGCAGCAGTGATGCGGCGACTCGCGATCCTTCTTTCGCTGGCCGGACTGGCAGCAGCCGGACCCGCGCTGGCCGCCGACGACGGTGCGACGATCTACAAGCGCTGCGCCGCGTGCCATCTGGCGAACGGCGCGGGGGTCCCGGGCGCATTTCCGCCGCTCAAGTCCGACGTGCGTGCGCTGGCTGGAACCCCTGCCGGGCGCCGCTATCTCGCGCTGGTCGTGATCCGCGGCGTGTCGGGACCGATCACGGTCGAAGGAAAACCCTATCGCGGGATGATGCCCGCGCAGGCCGGGCTCAATGATGCGCAGGTGGCGGCGGTGCTCAACCATGTGGTTCGCGGCGGATCGGCCAAAGCCTTCACCCCGCGCGAGATCGCCGGATACCGTGCGGGCAGTGCGGCGCTCAATTCTGCCGCCGTCGGCCGGTTGCAGCCGAGGGCCGGCGGCAAATGAAATGGCTGGCCGTATCCGCGCTGATCGTGGCGACCGGAGCGGCCGTGACGACCCCGGCGTGGAGCGGTCCGGAAGCGATCCCGGGCGTCGCGAATCCAGCGCGCGCGAAGCAGAACTGGATGCTCTCGTGTCAGGGATGTCACCGCGCCGATGCGACGGGGACACCGCAGACGACGCCGACGATGGCGGGGTTCGTCGCGAAGTTCCTGCAGGTGCCGGGCGGCCGCGAATATCTGGTGCAGGTTCCGGGCGTCGCGACCGCTGCGCTGTCCGACGCCGATCTGGCCGAGGTGGTGAACTGGTCGCTCGTGCGGTTCGATGCAGCGAACGTTCCGGCAGATTTCAGACCTTACACGCCTGCCGAAGTCGGACGCCTCCGGCTGAAGCCGCTGCGCGCAGAGGCGATGACGGTGAGGGCAGGCATGGTCGCCCGCTTCGTGCCCGACGAAAAACAACAGAAATAGGAACAGGGGAGGATTTTCGATGACCAAGGTAATCACCAGGGGAGCGGGGCGCCGCGCCGCATGCCCGCTGCTGGCCCTGCTGCTGGCGGGTGTCTCCACTCCGGCACTGGCGCAGGAAACCGCCGCCGAAGCCGTCGTGGCCGAAACCGTCGACGGCACCGATATCGTGGTCACCGCGCAGAAGCGGTCGGAACGCCTTCAGGACGTCCCCATCGCGGTCAGCGCGCTCGGCGGCGACTCGCTCGAACGCCAGCGGGTGACGCAGGCCGACGAGCTGGCGAGCAAGATCGTCAATCTCCAGCTCACCTCGACCGTCGGCGACAACACCCCGATCTTTGCGCTGCGCGGCGTGTCGATGTCCGATTACAGCCTCAACCAGGCGAGTCCCGTCGCGACCTATTATGACGAGGTGTACAAGGGCAATTTCGCCTTCCTCGGCGTCGCGATGTACGATCTCGAGCGCGTCGAGGTGCTGCGCGGGCCGCAGGGAACGCTTTACGGCAAGAACACCACCGGCGGCGCGGTCAACCTGATCAGCCGGACGCCAGTGCTGGGCGATACCGAGGGCTATCTCAATCTCGGCTACGGCAACTACAATCGCTACGAAGCCAATGGTGCGGTGAGTGTACCGCTCGGCGAGACATTGGCGGCGCGCGTCGCCTTCACCTTCGCGCGCGCCGACGGCTGGTTCAAGAACCAGCTTCCCGGCGAGCCCGATCTCGCGAGCGTACGCGAATATGGCGTCCGCGGCAGCCTGCTGTTCGAACCCAGCGACAGCGCGCGGTTCATTCTGCGCGCCTCGACGAGTTACCAGAACCCGCGCAACTATGGCATCTATGCGCAGCCCGAGGCGGTGAACCGCCCGGGGCTCGGCCGGCGCGAGATCGAGGCGAACGTCACTGACCGCCGCCGCGCGCGGACCTGGTCGGTGTCGCTGACCGGCACCGTCGATCTCAGCGACACGCTCGCGATCACCAGCGTCACCTCGTGGGACAAGGGGCGGCTCAATTTCTACGAGGATACCGACGGCACCGCGACCGAGCTGCTTGAAATCCCCTATACCGACCGGGCGACGCAGTTCGCGCAGGACCTGCGCCTGACGAGCGACTTCGACGGTCCGTTCAACTTCATCCTCGGCGCCTATTTCAATCGCGAGAAGGTCTACAACGAAACGACGTTCGAGATCGGCAAGGACATCGACTCCGACGGGCTGCCGGGCGTCACCGACGCCGATTGCGCGATCGGTTTCCCGCTGGGCTGCCTGTTCCGCAACAGCTTCGACCAGCTCAAGAAGAGCTATGCGCTTTATTCGGATGTGAGTTTCGAACTGACCGACCAGCTGACGCTGCGCGGCGGCCTCCGCTTCACGCACGACAAGGGGACGCAGAGCAATTTCGAGGCCAATGCCTTTGGCCCCAACGGCGTGCTCGTGATGAACCTGATCCCGCCGTCGCAGCTCGATTACAGCCAGGAGAATCTGTCGGGCAAGATCGGCGCCGACTACAAGATCAACCCCGACGTGATGGTCTATGGCAATTACAGCCGCGGTTACCGCGCTCCGAGCTTCAACGCGCAGGCCTTTTTCGATCCCTCCGAGCTGTCGGTTGCGGAAGCCGAAAAGATCGAAGCCTTCGAACTGGGACTGAAGAGCCAGTTCGCCGACCGCCGTGTCACGCTCAACATGGCGGCCTTTCATTATTCGTACAGCAACCAGCAGTTCATCAATATCGATCCCGCGACCGCGGCGCAGACGTTGCTCAACATCCCGCGCTCGCGCATCCTCGGCGGCGAGGCTGAACTGACCGTCCGCGCGACCGACATGCTGACGCTGCGCGCCGGGGTTGGCCTGCTCGATACCAAGATCAAGCGCGGCATCGTCAGCGGCGTCGATGTCCGCGGCAACAATCTGTCGAATGCGCCGAAGTTCACCTTCACCGGCGGGGTCGATGCGACGGTGATGGACGGTTCGAGCGGCAAGCTCAGCCTGCACGGCGACATCAACTATTCGTCGAGCCAGTATTTCGAGGTGCTCAACATCCCCCGGCTGAGACAGGACAGCTACGTCCTCCTGGCGGGGCATATCGACTGGGAGTCCGCCGACGGCCGCTGGAACGCCTCGGTGTGGGGAAAGAACCTCACCAACAAATTCTACTTCACCTCGCGCGTCGACCTGCTCGCGGGCTTCGGTTTCGACTATAACCATGTCGGGACTCCGCGAACTTATGGCGTGACCGTGGGCGTGAAATTCTGATCGGAGAGAGGCATGTCTGATTATAAGATGCTGATCGGCGGACGGCTGGTCGATGGCGATCACGCGATGGATGTAATCAACCCTGCAACCGAGGCGGTTTTCGCGACCGTCGCGCGCGCGTCCGAACGGCAGGCCGACGAGGCGATCGAGGCGGCGGCTACCGCCTTTCCGGGCTGGGCGGGGGTGCCGCTGGTCGAGCGGCAGGCGAAGGTGAGCCAGCTCGCCGACGCGATCGTCGCGAATGCCGACAGGCTGGCGCGCGCGCTGACGCAGGAACAGGGCAAGCCGCTTGCCGAGGCGCAAGGCGAGATCGCATGGGCCGAGGGCTATTTGCGGCATTATGCGACGCTCGAAATCGCCGAGCGGACGATCCAGGACGACGCGGCCGGGCTGGTTCAGGTTCGCCGCAAGCCACTGGGCGTCGTCGCCGGCATCATCGCGTGGAATTTTCCGCTGCTCGTCGCCTGCTGGAAGATCGGCCCGGCGGTGATCGCGGGCAATACTATCGTGCTCAAGCCCGCGCCGACGACGCCGGTGACCGCGCTGATGCTGGGCGAGCTGTGCCGCGATATCTTCCCCGCAGGCGTGGTCAACATCATCACCGACGCCAATGATCTTGGCGGCTATCTCACCGCCGATCCGCGGATCGCCAAGGTCGGCTTCACCGGGTCGACGGCGACGGGCAAGAAGATCATGGCAAGTGCCGCCGACGGGCTGAAGCGGCTGACGCTCGAACTTGGCGGCAACGATCCGGGGATCGTGCTCGACGACGTCGATGTGCGCGAGACGGCACAGGGCATTTTCAACGCCGCCTTTCTCAATTGCGGGCAGGTGTGCCTCGCGATCAAGCGCGCCTATGTTCACGACAGCATCTATGACGCGATGTGCGAGGAACTGGCGCGGCTCGCCGAGGCAGCGGTGGTCGACGACGGGCTGGCGCAGGGCGCGCAGATCGGGCCGATCCAGAACAAGGCGCAGTATGAGAAGGTGAAGGCGTTTCTCGACAGCGCGCGCAGGGACGGCACGATCGTCGCGGGCGGCGAGGTGATCGACCGCGCGGGCTATTTCCTGCGCCCGACGATCGTGCGCGACGTCACCGACGGCGACGCGATCGTCGACGAGGAACAGTTCGGCCCGATTCTTCCGGTGATCCGCTATTCGGATATCGACGATGTCGTCGCGCGCGCCAATGCGTCGCCTTACGGCCTCGGCGCCTCGGTGTGGTCGCGCGACGTGGACCGCGCGGTCACCGTGGCGAACCGGATCGAGAGCGGGTCGGTGTGGGTCAACCAGCATGTCGCGATCGGGCCGCATATCCCGATGGCGGGGGTCAAATCGTCGGGGTTGGGCGTCGAGCAGTCCGAGGAAGGGCTGGCCGAATATACCCAGCTGTCGGTGATCAACGTGGCGCGCGGCGGATGAGCGAGGCTTTCGAATGGAGTCCGCCGACGCATTATAATTTCGCGCGCGACGCGATCGACCGGCTTGCGAGCCAAAGGCCGCACGATCGCGCGATGCTGTGGACCGATGCCGCGGGCGCGGTGATCGACCGCAGCTTCGCCGAGCTGTCGGACCATGCCGCGAAGGCCGCGGCGGTGCTGAAGGCGGCGGGCGTCGGGCGCGGCGATACGGTGCTGATCCTGATGTCGCGCGAAATCGAGTGGTGGGAACTGATGCTGGCCTGCCTGCGTCTGGGGGCGATCGCCTCCCCCGGCACGATCCAGTTGACGCCGAAGGACATCGCCTATCGCTGCGAAGCGGCCGATGCGCGCTGTATCGTTGCCGGGGTCGATGTTGCGCCGCGCGTCGACGAGACGCCGGTCGATGCCGCGATCCCGCTGATCCACATCGGCGGCGCCCGTCCGGGGTGGGTCGACTATGGCGCGGCGAAGGCGGCGGCCGCACCGCTCGCCGACATCGCCGACACCGCATTCGACGATCCCGCGCTCTGCTATTTCACCAGCGGGACGACCGGCCAGCCGAAGATGACGATCCATGGCGCGGGCTATCCGCTTGCGCACGAGATCACCGGGCGGTTCTGGCTCGACCTCGGTCCGGGCGATCTGCACTGGAACATGTCGGACACCGGCTGGGCGAAGGCGGCGTGGAGCAGCCTGTTCGCACCCTGGCTGATGGGCGCGGCGATCTTCGTCAACCACGCGCCGGGGTTCGACCCTGCCGCCACTATGGACCTGCTCGAACGCTTTCCGGTGACCACGCTGTGCGCGCCGCCGACCGCTTATCGCATGTTCGTGCGCGCCGATCTGGAAGGCCGGTCCTTCGCACATCTGCGCCACTGCGTCAGCGCGGGCGAGCCGCTCAATCCGGAGGTCATCGACCTGTGGAAGAAGGCGACCGGGCTCGATATCCACGACGGATACGGGCAGACCGAAACGGTGCTGCTCTGCTGCAACCGCGCCGGTGCGGCGCGGCAGGGGGCGATGGGGCGGCCGACCCCGGGCATCGATCTCGCGGTGATCGGGCACGACGGCGCAATATTGCCGCCGGATGAGGAAGGCGACATCGCGTTGCGGGTCGGCGCGGGGAGGCCACCGGGCCTGTTCCTCGGCTATCGCGGCGATCCCGATCGCACTGCGAGCGTATTTCGCGATGGCTGGTATCTGACCGGCGACCGCGCGACGGTCGATGCCGACGGCTTCTTCTGGTTCGTCGGCCGCGCCGACGACGTGATCCTCTCCTCGGGCTATCGCATCGGGCCGTTCGAGGTCGAAAGCGTCTTGTTCGAGCATGAGGCGGTTGCCGAGAGCGCCGTCGTCGCAAGCCCCGATCCGACGCGCGGCGAGGTCGTGAAGGCGTTCGTCGTCCTGGCGGCGGGACACCGGCCGTCGGACGATCTTGCGAGGGCGCTGCAGGAGCATGTGAAGGCGGCGACCGCACCGTATAAATATCCGCGCCGGATCGAATTCGTGGGCAGCCTGCCCAAAACGGTGAGTGGCAAGATCCGGCGCAAGGAATTGCGCGACGCCGAATTCGGGAAGGCCGACGCATGACTGACAGCTTCGTTCGCGGTGACGACAGCCGCGCCCTCATCGAAATGACGATCGGCGAATGTTTCGATCAGACGGTGCTGCGCCACCCCGACGGCGAAGCACTGGTCGTCCGGCATCAGGATGTGCGCTGGACGTGGAGCGAGCTGAAGGCGCGCGTCGATGCGGTGGCTGCGGGGCTGATCGAACGCGGGCTGAAACCCGGCGACCGCGTCGGCATCTGGGCGCCCAATTGCGCCGAATGGGTCATCGTCCAGTTCGCGACCGCCAAGGCGGGACTGATCCTCGTCAACATCAATCCCGCCTATCGCATCGCCGAGGTCGAATATGCGCTGAACAAGGTCGGCTGTGCCGCACTGATCCTCGCGCCCTCGCACAAGAGCAGCGATTATGTCGCGATGATCGGCGAGCTTGCGCCCGAGCTGGCAGCGGCGACGCCGGGGATGCTGCAGGCGGCGCGGCTGCCCGGCCTGCGCCTTGTCGTCGTGCTGGGTGAAGCCGGACATGCAGGCTGCCTGCCCTTTGCGGTACTGGCCAGCGACAACACCGCTGTGCTGTCGGACATCCGGCTCGATCCCGGGATGGCGGTGAACATCCAGTTCACCAGCGGCACCACCGGTTTCCCCAAGGGCGCGACGCTGTCGCACCGCAGCATCCTCAACAACGGGGCGTTCGTCGGCGCGCGGATCGGGCTTTCGACCGCCGACCGGCTGTGCATCCCGGTGCCGCTCTATCATTGCTTCGGCATGGTGATGGGCAATCTGGCGTGCACGGTCCACGGCGCGACGATGGTCTATCCGGCCGAAGCCTTTGACCCGCAGGCGGTGCTGGAGGCGGTGGAGGCCGAGCGCTGCACTGCGCTCTACGGCGTACCGACGATGTTCATCGCGGCGCTGGCGCATCCCGAATTCGACCGTTTCGACCTGTCGTCGCTGCGCACCGGGATCATGGCGGGATCGCCGTGCCCGATGGCGGTGATGCGCGAGGTGATCGACCGGATGCATATGGAGGCGGTCACGATCGCCTACGGCATGACCGAGACCAGCCCGGTCAGTTTCCAGAGCGATATGGACGATCCGCTCGACCTGCGCGTATCGACCGTGGGGCGCGTCCAGCCGCATCTGGAGGTCAAGCTGATCGACCTTGCGGGCGACGTCGTGCCGCGCGGGCAGACGGGCGAGCTTTGCACCCGCGGCTATTCGGTAATGCTGGGTTACTGGGACGATGCCGAGAGGACGGCGGAGGCGATCGATGCCGAGGGCTGGATGCACACCGGCGACCTCGCGGTGATCGACGATGCGGGCTATTGCCGGATCGTCGGACGGATCAAGGATCTGGTGATCCGCGGCGGCGAGAATATCTATCCGCGCGAGATCGAGGAGTTTCTGCTGACGCACCCGGGCATCGCCGATGTCCAGGGGGTCGGCATTCCCGATGCCAAATATGGCGAGGAACTGTGCGTGTGGATCATTCCGCGGGCCGGCGCTGCGCTGACCGAGGACGAGGTGCGCGCGCATTGCCGGGGCCGCATCGCCCATTACAAGATCCCGCGCCACATCCTGTTCGTCGACGCCTTTCCGATGACGGTCACCGGAAAGGTCCAGAAGTTCGCGATGCGCGAACAGATGTTGCGGATTCTGGAGGATGGGCGAAAACGCGCCGGTTGAAAAGAGCGAGAGGCGCGGGCGATCACCCCAGTCCGGGAAGGTCGAGCCCCTTCTCGCGGGCGCAATCGATCGCGATATCGTAGCCCGCGTCAGCGTGGCGCATCACGCCGGTGCCGGGGTCGTTCCACAGCACGCGTTCGAGCCGCTTCGCCGCTTCGGCGGTGCCGTCGGCGACGATCACCATGCCGCTGTGCTGCGAATAGCCCATGCCGACGCCGCCGCCGTGATGGAGCGACACCCAAGTCGCGCCCGATGCGGTGTTGAGGAGGGCGTTGAGGAGCGGCCAGTCCGACACCGCATCGCTGCCGTCGCGCATCGCTTCGGTCTCGCGGTTCGGCGAGGCGACCGAGCCTGAATCGAGATGGTCGCGGCCGATCACGACAGGCGCCTTGAGTTCGCCTGATGCCACCATCTCGTTGAAAGCGAGGCCGAGCCGGTGGCGATCGCCGAGCCCGACCCAGCAGATGCGCGCGGGCAGACCCTGAAACCGGATCTTCTCGCGCGCCATGTCGAGCCAGTTGTGCAGGTGCTTGTTGTCGGGAAGCAGCTCCTTCACCTTGGCGTCGGTCTTGTAGATATCCTCGGGATCGCCCGACAGCGCTGCCCAGCGGAACGGACCGATGCCGCGGCAGAAGAGCGGGCGGACATAGGCGGGGACGAAGCCCGGGAAGTCGAAGGCATTTTCGACGCCCTCGTCCTTCGCCATCTGGCGGATATTGTTGCCATAGTCGGTCGTCGGTACGCCTGCGGCCTGCAGGTCGAGCATCGCCCGCACATGGACGGCCATCGACGCCTTGGCGGCCTTGGCGACCGCGGCGGGATCGCTCTCGCGCTTCGAAAACCACTGGTCGAGCGTCCAGCCCGCAGGGAGATAGCCGTTGACAGGATCGTGCGCCGAGGTCTGGTCGGTGAGCAGGTCGGGGCGGATCCCGCGGCGGACCATCTCGGGCAGGATCTCGGCGGCGTTGCCGAGCAGGCCGACCGACACCGGCGCGCCCTCGGCATGGCTCGCCTCGATCATCGCGATCGCCTCGTCGATGCTCGATGCCTGTTTGTCGAGATAGCCGGTGCGCAGGCGCATTTCGATGCGGCTCGGCTGGCATTCGATCGCGAGGCAGCTCGCGCCTGCCATCACCGCGGCGAGCGGCTGCGCGCCGCCCATGCCGCCGAGCCCGGCGGTGAGCAGCCAGCGGCCGGCAAGGCTGCCGCCATAATGCTGGCGGCCCATTTCGACGAAGGTTTCGTAGGTGCCCTGAACGATGCCCTGGCTGCCGATGTAGATCCAGCTGCCTGCGGTCATCTGGCCGTACATCATCAGGCCCTTTTTATCGAGCTCGTGGAAATGCTCCCAATTCGCCCATTCGGGGACGAGGTTCGAATTGGCGAGCAGCACGCGCGGGGCGTTTTCGTGCGTGCGGAACACGCCGACGGGCTTGCCCGACTGAATGAGCAAGGTCTCGTCGCCCTCGAGCCGTTTCAGCGTCTCGACGATCCGGTCATAGCTTTCCCAGTCGCGCGCGGCGCGGCCGATGCCGCCATAGACGACAAGCTCGTGCGGTGCCTCGGCGACGTCGGGATGCAGATTGTTCATCAGCATCCGCATTGGCGCTTCGGTGAGCCAGCTTTTCGCGCTGATCTCGGGGCCGGTCGCGGGACGGATCACGCGGCTGTTGTCGAGACGGGTCATGAATGTCCTTTCGCAAAGTCGAGGGTCGCGGCGATCACCTGCTCCAGCACCGGCCGGATCGCGGGGGAGGGGTCGATGGGGGACGGCCAGTTGGCGTGGGAGATCGCGTCGGGCTCGGCCATATAGCCGCGCTGCGCTAGTTCCATCTGGATCGCGTGGATGCCCTCGTCAGGGCGGCCGTAGTGGCGTGTCGTCCAGCCGCCCTTGAAACGGCCGTTGACGACATGGCTGCGGCCGCTCGCGGCGCAGACATTCGCGACGATTGTTTCGAGTTCGGCTGCGCAGGTCGAGCCACCGTTGGTGCCGATGTTGAACTGCGGCAACTCGCCGTCGAACAGCCGCGGGACATGGCTGCGGATCGAATGGGCATCATACAGGACCACCCTGCCGTGCGCGGCCTTCAGTCGGTCGAGTTCGGTGGTCAACGCGTCATGATAGGGGCGATGATAAAGGTTCAGGCGCTGGGTGATCTCAGCCTCATCGGGTTCGCCGAAGCGGTACAATGCCTCGCCGTCGAAGGTCGTCGTCGGACACAGATCGGTCGTTGCCTGTCCGGGGTAGAGCGACGCGCCCGACGGATCGCGATTCATGTCGATCACGCTGCGCGAAATATCGGTGGCGACCAGCGTCGCGCCGAGATCGGCGGCGAAGGCGTAAAGGTCGGCGATCCACCAGTCGGTGTCGATCTGTGCGTGCCAGGGCGAGACGAACTGCTCGTCGAGGCCCGCGAGACCGGTCCCGCCGTGCGGGAAGGCGATAACGAGCGGCGCTTCGCCGCGGTGGACGCGCAGCCAGTCCATCAGCCGAGACCCGGCAGGCTGGCGGGCACCGCCGCGACGAGGCTGCCGGTGCGGATCAGCGTGGTCGCGGCTTCCATGTCGGGATGGAAGTGCCGGTCGTTTTCGAGGGTCGGCACCTCGGCGCGCAGATGCTGGTGCGCAGCCTCCAGCGCGTCACTCGACTTCAGCGGCGCATGGAAATCGATGCCCTGACACGCCGCGAGCAGCTCGATCCCGATCACCGCGCTGGCATTATCGGCCATGTCGAGCAGGCGGCGCGCGCCGTGTGCGGCCATCGAGACATGATCTTCCTGATTGGCTGACGTGGGAATGGAGTCGACGCTGGCGGGGTAGGCGCGCTGCTTGTTCTCGCTGACCAGCGCGGCGGCGGTGACCTGCGGGATCATGAAGCCCGAGTTGAGGCCGGGGCGCGGGGTGAGGAAGGCGGGCAGCCCCGAGAGCGCGGGATCGACGAGCATCGCGATGCGGCGCTCCGAAATCGATCCGATCTCGCACAGCGCAATCGCGATCATGTCGGCGGCGAAGGCGACGGGTTCGGCGTGGAAATTGCCGCCCGACAGCGCCTCGTCGGTGTCGGCGAATATCAGCGGATTGTCCGACACGCCATTGGCTTCGATGCCGAGCGTCGTACCCGCCTGCCGCAAGAGGTCGAGCGCGGCGCCCATCACCTGCGGCTGGCAGCGGAGGCAATAGGGATCCTGCACGCGCGGATCGTCGACCGCGTGCGAGGCGCGGATCGCCGATCCTGCCATCAAGCCGCGCAACGCATCGCCGACCTCGCTCTGGCCGACATGGCCGCGCAACGCGTGAATGCGCGCATCGAAGGGGGCGTCAGAGCCTTTCGCGGCCTCGGTCGAGAGCGCGCCGGTGACGAGAGCAGACCGGAAAATGGTTTCGGCGCGGAACAGGCCGGCAAGCGCGTTGGCGGTCGAGAATTGCGTACCGTTGAGCAGCGCGAGGCCTTCCTTGGGGCCGAGATCCAGCGGAGCGAGACCGGCCTCGGCGAGCGCATCGGCGGCGGGCAGCGTCTTGCCGCCGACGTCGATCGCGCCGACGCCGATCATCGCGGCGGCCATATGCGAGAGGGGCGCGAGATCGCCGCTCGCGCCGACCGAGCCCTGCGACGGGACGACCGGGGTGAGGCCTTTCGCCAGCATCGCCTCGATCATCGCGACCGTCGTGCGGCGGACGCCCGAGGCGCCCATGCCGAAGCTCGCGAGTTTCAACGCCATCATCAACCGGACGATGGGGGCCGGCGACGGCGCTCCCGTACCCGCGGCGTGGCTGAGCACGATATTGCGCTGGAGCGTCGCCAGATCGTCGTCGGCGATCCGCACGCTCGCGAGCTTTCCGAAACCGGTGTTGATGCCATAGACGGGGGCGCCTTTCGCGACGATGCGCGCGACTGCGGCGGCGCTCGCGTCGATCGCGTCCCATGCACCGGCGCTCAGTTCGGCGCTCGCGCCTTCATGGATTTCGCGCCAGTCGGCGAGCGTCATATGCCCGGGCTCGATAATCATTGTCCGTCCTTGATGCGTTGGTGAAGCGGGTTGAAGCCGATGCGGTAGACCAGCTCGGCAGGGTCGCTGACGTCCCAGATCGCGAGGTCGCAGGCCTTGCCGGCCTCGAGCGTGCCGACCTCGGCGGAGAGGCCGAGCGCCGCGGCGGCGTTCACGGTGACGCCGCGCAGTGCCTCGACCACCGTCAGCCCGAACAGGGTCGCGCCCATGTTGAGCATGAGCAGCAGCGAGGTCGTCGGCGAGGTGCCAGGATTGTTGTCGGTCGCTAGCGCGATGCGGGTGCCATGACGCCGCATTGCATCGATCGGTGGCAGTCTGGTCTCGCGCATGAAATAATAGGCGCCGGGGAGCAGTACGGCGACAGTACCGGCTTCGGCCATCGCGCGGACGTCGTCCTCGGTCGCATGTTCGAGATGATCGGCCGACAGCGCGCCGTGACGCGCGGCGAGCGCGCTGCCGTGGAGCGCCGACAATTGCTCCGCGTGGAGCTTGACCGCGAGACCGTGCGCCTTCGCGGTTTCGATTACGCGCTCGCATTGCGCTGGCGAGAAACCGATGCCTTCGCAAAAGGCGTCGACCGCGGTCGCGAGCGGCGCGGCGGCGGGGATCATCTCGCCCACGACGAGGTCGATATAGGCGTCGCTGTCGCCCTTATATTCGGGGGGCAGGGCGTGGGCGCCGAGGAACGTCGGTTCGACGCGGATGTTCCGCCGCCCGGCGAGAGCGCGCGCGGCGCGCAGCATCTTGAGTTCGTCTTCGGCCGACAGGCCGTAACCCGACTTGATCTCGATCGTCGTGACACCCTCGGCAATCAGCGCGTCGAGGCGGGGGAGGGCGCTTGCGACCAATTGAGCCTCGCTGGCCTCGCGCGTCGCGCGCATTGTCGAGACGATGCCGCCGCCCGCGCGCGCAATCTCTTCATAGGTCGCACCTTCGAGGCGCATCGCCCATTCGTTTGCGCGGTTGCCGCCGTGAACGAGGTGGGTGTGGCAGTCGATCAGCCCCGGGGTGACCAGCCGGCCTGCGCAGTCGGTTGCCTTTGCCGCTGTCGCCGGCGCGCCGCCGGCCGGCCCTGCATAGACGATGCGGCCGTCCTTCGCCGCCACCACGCCATCGTCGATCAGGCCGAGGGCGTCGTCGGCCATCGTTGCGAGTCGGGCGTTCGTCCAGAGCTGTTCCATCTGGACTATGTCGTCCGAACGTCCCATTATGTCTAGACATAATATGGAGGCTTGGATGGCGTCTTACTGGTTCCAGCGTGCCTGGATCGACAATCGATGGCAACAGGATGTGCGGCTGACCGTAGCGGACGGGCGGATCGCGACGCTCGAAACCGGCGCCGCGCCGGAGGCGGCCGACGAACGCCACGCGGCGGCGCTGCCCGGGCTGTGCAACGTCCATAGCCATGGTTTCCAGCGCGGCATGGCGGGGCTATCCGAACGCCGCAGCCGTCCCGACGACAATTTCTGGAGCTGGCGCGAGATCATGTACCGCTTCCTTGACAGGCTGACGCCCGGGGATGTCGCGGCGATCACCGCGCAGGCCTATGCCGAGATGCTCGAAACCGGATTTACCCGCGTCGGCGAGTTCCACTATCTCCATCATGATCCGGCGGGGGTGACCTACGCCGACCCGGCCGAGATGGCGGGCGCGATCGTCGCAGCATCGGACGCGAGCGGGATCGGGCTGACGCTGTTGCCCGTCTTCTACGCCCACGGCAATTTCGGCGGCGTCGCGCCGAGTACGGGCCAGCGCCGTTTCCTGTCCGATATCGACGGCTTCGCGCGATTGCTGGACGGGGCGCGCGCGAAGCTCGCGGGCGACGCCACTATCGGGATCGCGCCGCATTCGCTGCGCGCCGTGGCGCCGGACGAACTCGCCGCGCTGCTCGAGCTGTCACCGGCGGGTCCCGTGCATATCCACGCGGCCGAGCAGGTAAAGGAAGTCGAGGATTGTCTGGCATGGAGCGGCGCGCGGCCGGTCGAATGGCTGCTCGCCAATGCTCCCGTTGACGCGCGCTGGTGCCTTATCCATTCGACGCATGTCGAACCGGCTGAATATCGGGGAATGGCGGCTCGCGGCGCGGTGGCGGGGCTTTGCCCGGTTACCGAGGCCAATCTCGGCGACGGAATTTTCCCGGCCGCCGACTATCTGGCCGCGGGCGGGCATTTTGGCATCGGGACCGACAGCAACATCCTGATCGATGCGGCGGGGGAGCTTCGGGCGCTCGAATATTCACAGCGGCTCGCGCATCGCGCGCGGGCCTTGCTGGCGAGCGAGGAAGCGCCCTTCGTCGGCGCCAATCTCTACGCCCGGGCGCTGGCCGGCGGCGCCCGG
>NZ_DATMST010000213.1:0-2911 GCF_035565275.1 Sphingopyxis sp. | reverse complement strand
AACGGGCCCCCGCGCCTAACTCGTGTCAGGCGGCGAACTGGTTCATCGTGTTGTCCTTGCCCGCGGCCTTGAGGGCCGCTTCGCCGGCGAAATATTCCTTATGATCGTCGCCGATGTCGCTGCCGCTCATATTCTGGTGCTTCACGCAGGCGATGCCTTGGCGGATCTCGGCGCGCTGGACGCCCTTGACGTAGCCGAGCATCGCTTCGTCGCCGAAATATTCCTTGGCGAGATTGTCGGTGGACAAGGCGGCCGTGTGATAGGTCGGCAGTGTGATGAGATGGTGGAAGATGCCCGCCCGCTTCGCCGCGTCGCGCTGGAAGGTGCGAATGCGGTTGTCGGCCTCTTCGCCCAGCTCGGTCGCGTCGTAATCGGCGCTCATCAGCTTGGCGCGGTCATAGGCGCTGACGTCCTTGCCGTCCTTTTCCCACGCGTCGAACACCTGCTGGCGGAAGTTCAGCGTCCAGTTGAAGCTCGGCGAATTGTTGTACGCGAGCTTCGCGTTGGGGACGACTTCGCGGATGCGGTCGACCATAGCGGCGATCTGTTCGATGTGCGGCTTTTCGGTCTCGATCCACAAGAGGTCGGCACCGTTCTGCAGGCTCGCGATACAGTCCATTACGCAGCGATCCTCGCCGGTTCCGGGGCGGAACTGATAGAGGTTCGATGCCAGCCGCTTCGGGCGCATCAGCTTGCCGTCGCGGTTGATCAGGACGTCGCCGGGGTTGCCCGCGCCGTCGACCTCTTCGCAGTCGAGATAGCTGTTATACTGATCGCCCAAGTCGCCGGGTTCCTTCGAGAAGGCGATCTGCTTGGTGAGGCCCGCGCCGAGGCTGTCGGTGCGCGTCACGATGATGCCGTCCTCGACGCCGAGCTCCATGAAGGCGTAGCGGCAGGCGCGGATCTTCGCGATGAAATCTTCGTGCGGCACGGTGACCTTGCCGTCCTGATGCCCGCACTGCTTTTCGTCCGAGACCTGATTTTCGATTTGCAGCGCGCAAGCGCCGGCCTCGATCATCTTCTTGGCGAGCAGATAGGTCGCCTCGGCGTTGCCGAAGCCCGCATCGATGTCGGCGATGATCGGCACGACATGCGTTTCGTGATTGTCGATCGCGGCCTGAACCTGCTTGGCCTTGAGTTCGTCACCCTCGGCGCGCGCGGCATCGAGGTCGCGGAACAGCATGCCGAGTTCGCGGGCGTCGGCCTGGCGGAGGAAGGTGTAGATTTCCTCGATCAGCGCCGGAACGCTGGTCTTTTCGTGCATCGACTGGTCGGGCAGCGGACCGAATTCGCTGCGCAGCGCCGCGATCATCCAGCCCGAGAGATAGATGTAGCGGCCCTTGACGGTGCCGAAATGCTTCTTGATCGAGATCATCTTCTGCTGCGCGATGAAGCCGTGCCAGCAGCCCAGCGACTGGGTGTAGTTCGCGGGGTCGGCATCATAGGCGGCCATGTCGGCGCGCATGATGCGTGCGGTGTAGCGGGCGACGTCGAGGCCGGTCTTGAACTTGTTCTGGGCGCGCATGCGGGCGATGCTTTCGCCGCTGATGCCATCCCACGTGCCGTCGTAATCGCGGATAAGGCGGCCTGCCTGCGCCATGTCTTCCTGATAGCCCATCGTCGTGTCCTTGTTCGAAGCTGATGGGCGGAAGTTGGCGAAAGTGCCGCGCAAAGTGAAAAGCTTTGTCAATATTATTTGTGAAATATGGCCTAACGGTGTAAATCAGCGTGTAAATAGGTAAAGAAAGTTACAAACGATGGCGGAGCGGCGGATATTTGCGGGGCCGGCGGTGCGCAAGGTGCGGCGCGAGGCGGGAATGACCCAAGCCGCCATGGCCGAGGCGCTCGATATTTCGCCAAGCTATCTCAATCTGATCGAGCATGGACAGCGACCGCTGAGTGCCACAGTCATCGTCAGGCTGGCCGAACGCTTTGGTTTCGACGCCGCGAAGCTCGGCGCCGAAGAGTTGCCGGGGGGCCTTGCAGGGCTGCGGCGGCGGCTGGCCGATCCGCGTTTTGCCGATCTGGGAATCGGGTCGCAGGAGGTCGAGGAGTGGTTGCAAACGGCGCCCGCGACCGCGGCGGCGTTCGCCCGGTTGTTCGATGCGGCGCCCGAGGGGCGAGCCGAAGCGGAAGCCGATGCGCCCGAAGTTGCCGCCGTCCGCCGCGCGATCGAGAAATGGCGCAATCACTTTCCCGATCTCGACGCGCGCGCCGAGGAACTGGCCGATGAACTGCGGCTCGCGGGCGGCGATCTTTATGGCACGATTTCGGAGCGTTTGCGCACGCGGCATCAGCTTGGCATCCGGATATTGCCGTCGGACGTGATGCCCGACCGGCTGCGCTGGCTCGACTGGCACGCGCGGCAACTTATGCTGAACGAACTGCTGCGCCCCGCGTCGCGCACCTTTCAGGCGGCCGCGACGCTGGCGCAGATCGAGGCGAAGGCCGAAATCGACGCGCTCGTCGCGGGCGCCGAATTTGCCGAAGCTGCGGCAGCCAGGCTGTTCGAACGGCATTTGATCCAGTATTTCGCCGCGGCGCTGATGATGCCGTACAGCCGTTTCCTGCGCGCCTGCGATGCGACCGGATATGACCTGCTGCTACTCCAGCGGCGCTTTGGCGCGGGTTACGAGCAGGTCGCGCACCGGCTGACGACGTTGCAGCGTGTCGGCGCGCGCGGGATGCCCTTCTTCATGCTGCGCATCGACCGCGCGGGGCAGGGGAGCAAGCGCTACGCCGGCGCGAGCCAGTCGCCGCTGGTCGACGGCGACGCGCGCTGCCCGCTGTGGGGCGTTCACGAAGCCTTCGCGCGCCCGGGCGAGGTGGTCGCCGATCTGGTCGAACTGGAGGACGGATCGCGCTGGTTCACGCAAAGCCGCTCGGTCGCCGCGCCCGGCGCGACAGATCG
>NZ_DATMST010000212.1:0-1648 GCF_035565275.1 Sphingopyxis sp. | reverse complement strand
TGACCCGGGGGCTGGCGATACGCGGGCGGTGCTCGCGGGACGGATGCTCGCCGCGCAATTCGGCGATCGTAGCCATTTCCTGATCGGCGCGCTCGCCGCGACGAGCGGTGCGGGGCAGTGGGCAGCGGCGGGCGGCCTGATCGGCTGGACGCTCGCGATGCTGCCTTTTCTTGCCTTCGGCCCCGTGCTCGGCGAAAGGCGCGCGGCATATATTCTCCGCTGGGTGAGCGCCGCAATCCTTGTGCTTTGGGGGATTCGCACTGGCCTCGGCGTATTCGGATTGATCGGCTAGATCGGTCGACTGTTCCAGTTTCATCGTTTTTATCGATGAAACTGGATCAAAGCTTCAATGGGAAAGCACTGCCGGGACCGGCTATATCGGTCGGGCAAACAGAAAGGATGCTCCCATGTCCGATAAAAGCACCAATATTCCCGCCGTCGCCGATGCGCTCAACGCGCTGCTCGCCGACAGTTTCGCGCTCTACCTCAAGACGAAGAATTACCACTGGCACGTCCAGGGTCCGCGCTTTCGCGAACTGCACCTGCTGTTCGACGAGCAGGCGGCGCAGGTCTTCGCGACGACCGACCTGATCGCCGAACGCGTGCGCAAGAATGGCGCGCCGACGCTGCGTTCGATCGGCGATGTCGGCCGGCGCCAGTCGATCCGCGACGATGATGCCGGGTCGCAGGATGCCGAAGCGATGATCCGCAATCTGGCGGACGACAACAAGACGCTGCTCGGCCAGCTAAAGGAAGTGAAGGCGGCGGCTGAAGCCGATGGCGACATCGCGACCAGCGGACTGGTCGACGGCTGGGCCGACGAGACGCAGCAGCGCATCTGGTTCCTCGAAGCGACGCTGGGGTATTGACGGGCGAGCTGCGGTCGGCGGCTTTGGGTGGAGCGTGCGGCAACTTCCGGTCGGAAAGCAGACAGCCCGCCTCGCTCATTCAGCGACCTAATGCCAGGGCGAAGTACGCACCGCCCAGTAGACGATATAGAGCAGCGCCGCCCACAGCAGCAGGATGAACGCCATGCCGGCACGGCTCGACGGGCGCTCGCTCGCGGTTTCGGCAGCGGCGTGGAGTTCGGCCCATAAGGGCGCCGGGATCAGGCGCCGCACCATCACGAGCCCGAGCGGGACGATGACGAGATCGTCGAGCCAGCCGAGCACGGGGATGAAATCGGGAATGAGGTCGATCGGCGACAGCGCATAGGCCGCGACCGCGATCGCAAGCAGGCGCGCGAGCCATGGCACACGCGGGTCGCGGGCCGCGAGCCAGGCGGCGTGCGCTTCGACCGCGAGGCGGTGGCCCAGATCGCCGATGCGTTCGGAAAGGGATTTGCCGGTCATCGCATCCACCCTTACTGTGCTGTCATGGCTATCCAACTGAAAAGCGCGCGTGTCGAACGCTGGCCGGTCGCCGGAGAATTCGTCATCAGCCGCGGCGCGAAGACGCATGTCGACGTCGTCGTGGCGGAAATCGAGGGCGACGGTGCCTCGGGTCGCGGCGAGGGCACGCCCGTCTATTACCTTGGCGAGGACGCGGCGGGGTGCCGCGACCAGATATTGCGCGCCGCGCCCTACATCGCCGACATGGGCGCCGCCGAAGCGCGCGCGGCAGTGCAGGAGCTGATGGCGCCCGGCGC
>NZ_DATMST010000211.1:0-24953 GCF_035565275.1 Sphingopyxis sp. | reverse complement strand
CGATCTCCGCTATCTTCCCGCCAATGTCCCGCTGCTCAAGCGCGTGGCAGCCGGGCCCGGCGACAGGATATGCGCGGCGGGCGAGGCCGTCACGGTCAACGGGCGGGTCGTCGCACGGCGTGTACCGGCCGATGGAGCGGGGCGCGAAATGCCGGGATGGCGCGGCTGCATTCACCTTCGCGACGGCGAATATCTGCTCCTCATGGACGCCCGATCGTCGTTCGACGGGCGCTATTTCGGGCCGACCGCGCGCGGCGACATCATCGGCAAGGCCACGCCCTTATGGCTGCGCTGAAACCTCTCGCCTTTGCAGTCGCGCTGCTCTTCGCGGTCCCGGCGCATGCCGATCCGGTGGCGGCATGGCGGCCCCACATCGCCGAGGCGTCGGCGCGGTTCGGCGTTCCCGCCGCGTGGATCGAACGCGTGATGCGCGCCGAAAGCGGCGGGCGGCCGACGCTTCATGGCCAGCCGATTACCAGCCACGCCGGGGCGATGGGGCTGATGCAACTGATGCCCGGGACGTGGGCGGCGATGCGTGGGCGCCTTGGCCTCGGGACCGATCCGCACGATCCGCGCGACAATATTCTCGCGGGCACATTCTACCTGCGGCTGATGTACGACCGGTTCGGCTATCCCGGCCTGTTCGCAGCCTATAACGCCGGACCGGGTCGCTATTCTGCCTATCTGGCGGGGCGCTCCCGCCTTCCCGGCGAAACGGTCGCCTATCTGCGCAAGGTCGCGGGGGAAGCCCGAACGGAGCCCGCACAGCCGCTTCCGGCCCCCGATACGGTCCCGCACCGGGCGCCCGCGAGCGAGCGCAGCTCGGACACGATCTTCTTCATCAAGCGGGCGATGCCCTGACCTCGGGCGTGGGGGAGGGGTCATCTCGGCAAGTCCAAGGGTGACGGCCGCCGGATCGCCTATCAAGGCCGGCGGCCCCTCCAATTTTGCTGCGAATGGTGCGCGCTTCGCGCGCGCTTTTGTTCGTTTTCCTGCAACAAAATCGGTTCCTCCGCCGCCGCTTCGCGGCGCCTCCGCTGCGCTCCGGCGGCCCTGACAGCCGCTCCGCCGCCCGTCGTCGAGGGCATGTCCTCGAATGGTCAGGGCGAAGAAAGGAGCTTGTCATGAACGGTTTTCAGCACATCGGTGCGGCATCGGATCGCGTCCTGGACGCACTGGTTTCGGGGCTCGAAATCGAGTTCGGGCGCGGCGCCGGCGCAGCGCTGGCGCATCGGTTTCTCGAAGCCGAAGAGGTGGATTTTATCTGGGATGCGCGCATCGAGGAGCGCTGGGTCGGCACCTATGAGAGCGATGAAGAGGATGGGGTCGAGCTCGACCGGATCGCGATCCGCGGACGGCTGGCGGGCGAGGATTTTGTGGCGACCATGATCGTCGATGGCGATGGCAACGCGCACGGAATGATCGGACGGCGCAATTTCGAAAGCGAAGCAGCGGCTTATGCGGCGTTCGCGGCGGCGTGAACGACGGTGCGATTATGAGGAGCGGCGCACGGACAGCGTCGCTCCTTTCTTTTTGCCTCGGCTGGGGCGGGGGGCAGGGATGATGGATTTGCGCGGGGTTGAGAGAGGGACAGGGGAAAGCAAGATAGAAGCAATATCTCGCGATATTCCAACTCCTTGTCTGCACATCATTTTTTCGCGATTTTGACGAGACACGCGATTTTCTTGCGAGACTATTCGTTTGGAAGGCGCGGATTTCCGCCACTGTCGCTCTCCAATCGCGAGACTCCTTGATCGCGCCGCGCCGGTCCCCATTGTTGTTGCGGGGAGCGTCATTTCCGGATTCGGAAGGGACGCCGACGTGGACGACGACAATTTTATCCCGCGGCTCGGCCGCATCCGCAGCCGGGGCAAGGAGGCGCGCTACCTCGGGTTGATCGTGAAAGCAGCGCGGCGTGCGGGCAAGCGCTTGGCGGCGCGCGGCGGGTTCGACGGCAGCCGCATCGGGCGCGGCGCGAGCATCGCGCGCGTGCTTCGTGCACGTGATCGTCACGCCGCCTTCCGGGCGCGCCGGGTGATCGTCAAATTCCGGCCCGTGCCGCTTCGCGGAGTGGGGGCGAATTGCGCTAGGGCGCATCTGCGGTATCTTCAGCGCGACGGCGTGACCCGCGCGGGCGAGCCCGGCACTCTTTACTCCGCCGAGCGCGACGTCGCCGACGGCAGCGCGTTTCTCGAACGATCGGACGGCGATCGCCACCAGTTCCGGGTGATCGTCGCGCCCGAGGACGGCGACCAGTATCCCGACCTAAAATCCTTTGTCCGCCGTCTCATGCATCAGATGGAAGCGGATCTCGGCACGCGGCTCGACTGGGTCGCGGTCGACCATTTCAACACCGGCCACCCGCACAGCCACATATTGCTGCGCGGCACGAACGACCGCGGCAGCGATCTGGTGATCGCCCGCGAATATATCGCGCATGGCGCCCGCCAACGCGCGATCGATATCGTGACGCTCGATCTCGGTCCGCGAACCGACCTCGAGATCGAGGCCCGGCTGCGCGCCGACACGGAGGCGGATCGCCTGACCGCGACCGATCGCCGATTGCTCCGCGATATGGATGCGACGCGCATGGTCAGTGCGGCTGCCGCCGATCCCTTTCAGCAGTCGCTTCGCGTTGGGAGGCTGCAGAAGCTGGCGAGGATGGGACTCGCGACGCATTTCGGCGGGGACAGCTGGCGGCTCGAACCGGACCTTGCGGACATCCTCCGACAGATTGGCGAGCGCGGCGACATCATCCGGACGATGCAGCGCGAGCTGGCCGCCCGAAACCTCTCTCGATCAACGGGCGATCGTATCATATTCGATCCGGCGGCCGCGACTACCGCTCCGATCGTCGGGCGCGTGATCGCGCGCGGGCTGGCCGACGAAGCCCGCGACCGGCATTATCTGCTCGTCGACGGCGTCGATGGCCGCACCCATTATGTCGATGTCGGGGAGGGCGCGAGGATCGTGCCGACGCCTGAAGACGCCATTGTCCGGATTGCCCCGCGCGAGGGCGGTGTACGACCGGCCGATCGCACGGTCGCCGAGGTGGCCGCAGCCAATGGCGGACGCTATTCCGTCGATGCCCATCTCCGGCACGATCCGAACGCGCGCGAAGCTTTTGCGGAAGCGCATGTCCGCCGGCTCGAAGCGATGCGCCGCATCCTGCGCAATATCGAACGCGAACCCGATGGTTCGTGGATCATTGCAGCCGATCATATCGACAAGGCCGCGGCATTCGAGAAACGGCAATTGCAAGGTCAGCCTGTTAAGGTCGAAATATTGTCGGCAGCGCCGATCGAAAAGCTTCCGTTGATGGACGCGGCAACATGGATCGACCACGAACTTGTATCGGGGACGCCGACGCCCGTCCGCGACGCAGGTTTCGGCCGTGACGTTCGCTCGGCGCAGGAGCGGCGCCGACAGTGGCTCCTGGCCGAGCATCTCGCCGAGGAGCGGGAAGGGGAGACGATCTATCGGCGCGGCATGCTCAATGCGCTCCAGCGCCGGGAACTGCTGCGCGTCGCCGGTGAGCTGAGCCGGGAGATAGAGAAGCCTTTTGCGGAGGCCGCCGCGGGCGAACGGATCGAGGGCCGCCTCGTGCGGCCCGTCGAGATGGCCAGCGGCCGTCATGCTCTCATCGAGCGAGCCCGCGATTTCACGCTTGTTCCATGGCGACCTGTCCTCGACCGGCATGTCGGCAAGCCCGTCGCCGGCATCGTGCGGGCGGACGGAATAAACTGGACGCTCGGTCGGCAGCGCGGTGGTCCAAGCATATCATGACGGGCAAGCCGGCACTTGCGTTCGCGCGCGCGCCGCACAATGGGCGAGAGCCTTCTTATGTCAGCAGGACGTGCGGAGAGCCCTCGATTGCCCGGAGAAAAAGAAAGCCCGGCCATCGCTGGCCGGGCTGAAAGTTTTGGGAGAGGATGCCTAAAAGGCGCGCACCCTTTGTGCGGCGCAGCATGAATTGGCAATTGCGAAAAACAGAAGCGTGGTTGCGCTACATGCACCGTATCGACGAGCGTTGCGCCAAGGCCCGCAAGGCTTTGCGTCGCCACGACGCATTACGACTGCGCTGATGTGTTGATGCGGTTCAGGCCAGCTCCTTTTTGCAACGAGCACCGCCTTGAAGTCGACGCCGCCTCTGCTGTCGAGAATTTCGACAATGCAGATCGGGCCCGGTGCGCCCGAGGGGGTGCCTGAATATCGGTCGCAGTTTTGCTGTCACCTAGGCCGCTCTGCGCCCGATGTCAGCCATTCGGCAAGCTGGTTATGGCGGCCAAAAGCAGACGTTAATCGAGCTAGAGTTTTCGGGGCAATTTGGTGCCGATCCTAAGAATCTTCTTTCAACATCTAGATTAAATTGGTTTCCTTCTGCACAATCGGCATATGAACCAGTCGGAACTTACGGATCTATTTGCAGCACGACCTCAGAGCTTCGCTTGGTTCATCGGCGCGGGCGCCTCGCGCATGTCAGGCCTGCCGACGGCAACAGACATTATCTGGGATCTGAAGCGCAGATACTATTGTCGCGAAGAAAATCAGGACATCAGTCGACAGGATATGCAAAGTGCGGCGGTTGCCACACGCATTCAGCAGTTCATGGATGCTCGTGGCTTCCCCCCTCTTTGGGCGGATTCGGAATACACAACTTTTTTCGAGAAGATTTTCGGGGAAGACCGTGTGAGGCAGCGCGACTATCTTCGCGGCATTCTCGCTGAAGATAAGGTAACGCTCACAGTCGGAAACCGAATCCTCGCGGCGCTAATGGCGGCCGGGCTTTGCCGGATGGCGTTCACGACGAACTTTGACAGTGTCGTTGAGCGTGCCTTTGCCGAGGTCAGTGGGAAATCGATCAGTGCCTACCATCTGGAAGGATCTGCCGCCGCGAACCAAGCACTCGCAAATGAAGAGTATCCCATTTATTGCAAGCTGCACGGCGACTTCCGCTATGACAGCATCAAGAATCTGGCTAGCGATCTTGCCAAGCAAGATAAGGCGTTAGCGGAGTCTATGCTGACGGCCGCGAGCCGGTTCGGCTTCATCGTTGCCGGGTACAGCGGTCGCGATGAGAGCATCATGGAGCTTTTTCGGAAAGCGCTTGCTCGACCAGACCCATTTCCGCACGGTGTTTTGTGGACCGGAATTCGTGGAGCGCCGATCTACCCTGCGGTGACCGAATTCATCGCGGCGGCAGAGGCCGTCGGAGTACGGGCTGCATACGTGGAGATCGACACATTTGACGCACTGATGCTGCGGCTCTGGCGAAACTTGGCAAATAGACCGTCAGACTTGGACGCGAAAGTGCGCAAGGCGCTTCCGGCGAGCGTGAATATCACAATACCTAAACCCGGCACCGGCGCGCCGTTGTTGCGATTAAATGCGCTTCCAGTCGCGAGGCTTCCAGAGCGGGCCCTTGCGATACGGATGCACGAAGAAATCGATTGGAAGACTTTGCGCGCTATCCAAGCCGACGCGGACGACAGGATCATAGTTACCAAAGGCGCTGAGATTCTTTGTTGGGGGAACCGTGCGGTCATTGCGAAGGCTTTCGGGGACAAATCTTCGAGCATAGAGGGTGTCGACCTCTCAGACGCCCTGAGCTCCGGGGACCCACTGGCTATCAAAGGCTTTGCTGAGGAGGCCTTGGCTACGGCCTTTGCGCGCCAGAAGCCGTTGTTGGCGCGGCGGCGGGCACTGTCGCCGATCTTGATCGCGGACGCGCATGCAGACGATATCGGAGCGCTGCAGCCTTTGGTTTCGGAATTGGGTAAACTTACCGGCCAGGTAGCAGGGGTGTTCGCGCCAATTGATGATGAGCATCCTGTGCCACAGAAGGTGTTCTGGGCAGAGGCTGTCCGAATTTCACTCGCCCAGAAGAACGGTAGCTGTTGGGCCGTCATTGATCCCGATATCTGGATTTGGCCGCCCCGGGCGCGGGACGCAGCCCGCGAGTTTCTGGACGAGCGCCGAAAGGATCGCCTTAACATAAAGTTCAATCGTATTCTCGGCGCATGGGTGCAAGTTCTCACGGGAACTTCCGATCGAGCTGCGACCGTCAATTTGTTTGCTTTCGATGATCACGACGATGACGCAAACCCACACTTTACGCTCAGCACTCGTACCGCGTTCACTTCAAGGCACGTCGGATGACGACGCTTGAGAGCCGCTTTCCTGGCTACTCCCAGTTGCCCGAGCCCGACCTTCTTTTTCATGCTGGGGGACTGCAAAAGCACCCGCTCGTTGGACTTACCGAATTTGGTCCTTTTAGTCTTCGGCTTGGCGTACCCGGGCGCGTCCGCCTCGCCGTGGTCGCGCGTAAAGTTGACATGGGCCGGGTAGCTGGTCTCGTTCGTGAACTGGGCAACCAAGCTAGGGCGAGACAAGCGACCAATTATTATCCGGATTATCCCGGCTTTCAGAAGCTTTTCCGCACCCCACTTTTGAGTCCGACAGATCGCACAACAATCGCGCTGCCCGAGACACTTGACCGATACGCTGAGGCTGGAGCGAAAGTCGACCTGGCCCGCGAACTTTTTCAATCGCTCGGTAGCCTTAATCTAGTTCGATCAGAGTTCGACGTAGTGTTGCTTTATCTGCCCGCAGCCTGGGCGGCATGTTTTGAAGGGCAAGATTTCGATTTCCACGATTATCTAAAGGCGTTTTGCGCACCTTCCAACATACCAATCCAGATTGTGCGTCAATCCAGCCTGGATCGTTCGTGCCGGGCAAATGTGATGTGGGGCTTGAGTGTCGCATTATTCGCGAAAGCTGGCGGCGTGCCATGGAAGCTGACCGGGCTTGCGCCTGACGAAGCCTTTGTCGGCATTAGTTATGCGATGAAGACCAGCTCCGATGGCACGAGTTTCACTACATGCTGCAGCCAGATATTTGACCCCGACGGCACAGGTTTCAATTTTGTCGCTTACGACGCGAAGGAGTTCGAGCAAGACGGGAGGCGCAATCCATATCTTTCTTATTATGAGATGCAGTCCGTTCTTTCGCGCTCACTCAATATCTATCAAGGTGGCCATTCTGGCCGCCTTCCGCGCAAGGTGACGATACACAAGAACACCCCATTTCGAGAAGACGAAATATTGGGAGCGCTCGATAGTTTCCGTGATGGTACCGAGGTGGAGCTCGTCCAGATCGTGAAGGACGTTGAGTGGAAGGGCGTCTGGTACAACACCAATCGGAAACCCGCGCCGCACGGATATCCGGTCGAACGCGGGACCTATATCCCAATCGAGAAGAACGAGGCACTCCTTTGGACTCAGGGGAATGTCAAAGGCGTGCACATCACAAAACCCGGTGGCGATGTTTATAAGGAGGGTTCGCTCAAACCCGTTCCGTCCCCCGTGCTCATTCGTCGCTTTTCGGGAGCGGGCGGCTGGCATGAAACCTGCGCTGGGATCCTAGGCCTGACTAAGATGGATTGGAATAATAATACGCTCTATAAGAAGTTGCCGGTATCGCTGGTTTACTCCAGCCGATTTGCCACGATCCTAAAGCAAAATCCGAACATCGTTGACAGCGTCTACGACTTCCGAAATTTCATGTAGGCTGTATCGCGTCGCTGGAGCCCCATGGCAGCAAGCTCAAGGTGCAGCTCGCCCCCCAATAGCGCATTCCCAACTGCGCGGTGGAAGGCTAGGGTGGCGCGATGAAGTCTTCCGCCGGCATTTTTGAGCTAAGCCCATCAGATCAGGTCACGCTTGACGTGCTAGGGAAGCGCGCGGAGTCGCGTCTAAATTCTGCCAACACCGGCGCTATGCTGCCCAATCCATCACTCGTTCCGCCTGCTCGCCCTAAATCGAGCCGTGATATGGCGCCGCTGCTTGATCATCCCGATAAGGTGATGTTTCTTGACATCGAGACCACGGGCCTCAGCAGGCACTACGACTACATTACAGCCATCGGTTTCGAAATGGATGGGCGCTACGGCGTCTGGATCGCAGGTGACGATCCCGAAAGTTTCTGTTCCGCGCTGGCCCGCGCACGCAGCATTGTAACATTCAACGGGGCGTTGTTTGACCTACCGTTTATCGACGACGCCTTCCCTGGATTGAGGTGGCCGGCTCACCACGTTGATCTTCGTTATGCGTGCCGTCGCGTAGGATTAACTGGGGGTCAGAAGCGGATTGAGAATCTCCTGGAAATCAAATGCCGAGAAGGGATGGAGGGCGTTGACGGCGCCATGGCGGTTCTGCTCTGGCATAGGTATCTCCGGGGCGAAGTTGAGGCTTTGGATCAGCTCGTCTCCTACAACCGGGCCGACGTTCGATCCATGGCTCACATTTTGGACCACGTGATCAAGGAACTGATGCCTTGGGATTTGTTGACGCACACCTGGCAGGTTCACTCTTTCCGGGATGCCGCAAGCGATACGACCACTGGCTTTGAATACGGCACTCGAAGTGCGCCTAAGCACCTTCGGCCTGAAGTTTCGTTCCAATCCCTATTTGGCGGAACTCCTGCCGCTACGGCCACAATTGTCGGTTTAGATCTGACGGGCTCGGAGAAACGGCTAACTGGGATGTGTATTCTTCGGGGCAATCGGGTTGAGACTACTACGATAGCAACTGATGACGAAATTATTGATCAAGTTGTTGCTGCGCGGCCAGACTTGGTTTCCATTGATTCCCCCCTGTGTCTGCCTGCAGGCAGAACGACAGTTTTCGACGACGATCCGCAGCGGCATCTAGGCATAATGCGTATTTGCGAACGGATACTCAAACGAAGAGGGATCAACGTTTACCCCTGCCTTCTCCCCAGCATGCAGAGACTAACGGCCCGCGGGATCTCAATCGCTGGGCGGCTTCGGGAACATGGAATTCCAACGATCGAATGCTATCCTGGCGCGGCGCAGGACATTATGGGCATCCCTCGTAAGGGAGCTGGCGAAGAATGGCTAAAGCTCGGAATGTCCGAATTCGGGGTTCACGGCCCCTTTGAAACTGAACGTGTTACCCATGACGAATTGGATGCAATCACTTGTAGCATTGTTGGGGTTTTTCACGTTGCCGGAATGACGGAGGGGCTCGCAGGTGAGGAAGAAGAGCCGATGATCATCCCTCGGCTCGATGCGAGCGGTACTCAGGTTATCGGACTGAGCGGTGAAATCATGTCCGGAAAAACGTCGACGGCGCGCATTCTTGAGAGGGCAGGCTATGCCTACACTCGGATAAGCGAAGTCATCGATGATGTTATCCGAGAGCGGGGAGAAGTTCCTTCGCGTGAATCGCGGCAGCGGGTCGGTCTTGAGCTTCACAGCCATCCCGGTCAGCGCTGGCTCTGTCGGAAGACGATTGAACGCGTGCCCGCGGGGACCCCTCGGATAGTCGTCGACGGCTTACGTTGGACGGAAGACGTCGACTATCTCCGCGAGCGGTTCGGAGGTGGATTTAAACATGTACATGTCAAAGCGCCGTCAGCAACTCGCAGCAATCGCGCTCGGAATGCCAGCCTGGTGGAGGAACTGCATTGGGCTGTGGAACACCCGGTCGAAAGCGGAATTGCAGGCCTAGAAAGTGTTGCAGACGAGGTGCTGACGAACGATGGTACCCTTGAGATGCTTTGTGAGCGTCTTAGTCGATTCGTTCAGATGGAAGCGTGAGCTAGCGATGCCGGTTAGTGTAGTCGTCGGAGGTCAGTACGGCTCCGAGGGAAAAGGTAAGGTCGCGCTCGACACGGTAAGGCGCGATGATTCGACGACGCTTGCTGTCAGACCGGGAGGCACCAATTCAGGACACACTGGCTTCAGTCTCGCCGGAAGACGTCATGTGCTGCGTCAGCTTCCCGCCGCAGCGATCGACCGCGGAATCGGAGTGGTAATTCCGGCAGGGTCGTACGTCGATCCTGATATTCTGCTGCGAGAGATCGTAGAAATCGGTATCGCGCCTTCGCAAATTTTTGTTGACCCCCGCGCGCATCTTATCACGAACGCCCATCGAGCTTGGGAGCGGGAAACAGCTCTCACCGATACCATCGGCTCGACAGGATCAGGTACCGGTGCGGCCGTACTCGGTCGCGCAGCGAGGTATGCACCAGGCGTACCTCGCGGAATTCCCGTTGCGGAGTGCGACCAGCTGAGGCCGTTTCTTTGTGACACGGTGGCGTTGATGAGATCCGCGCTCAGTCGGAACGAACGGATCGTGGTGGAGGGGACGCAAGGTTTCGGGCTTTCCCCAATACATGGTGAAGTATGGCCTAAGGCGACCAGCCGCGACACTACTGCTGCGGCATTCCTTTCTGAAGCCGGGCTCGCCCCCAGCGATGCGGACGACGTGGTTTTGGTTCTCCGATCACACCCCATTCGGGTGGCCGGGGACTCAGGACCCCTAATGGACGAGACGAGCTGGAAAGACATCGCACTTACTTCAGGCGGACCCTGGCAGGCGGGGGAGCTTACGAGCGTGACCCAGCGGTTGCGGCGGGTAGGCAGGTTTGACGACCAAATCGTGGTGCGCGCTATCATGACCAATCAGCCGCACAGGATTGTTATGAACCATCTGGACCAAGTGGACTACAACGTCGCCGCGTCTAATAAAATGACTGATAAGGCAAGCGAGTTTATCGTCCAGGTCCAGGACCGGATTGGGCGACGCATCGACACGGTCGGGACAGGTGAACAAGTGCTTATTCAGATCGGTTCTGCACATGTCGACATCTGAACCGGAGGAATGGCTGCGTACAGAGGGCGAAGACGGCAACACTGCGGCTGAGGCTCGTTATCGGAAATACGTAGGAGCGGATCCTTTTCCCGAGATTCCATCCTCGCTATTGGGGGCATCGGCCTTCCTCAAGTACATCCGCACCACCGCATTGATCCATCCTTTCCGCGGTTGGGATCATGACGGTGGAAAGCCCAATAAGGACCTCGTGAAGCCGGCTTCGTACGAGATGCGGCCAGGCGGGTCATTCTTCATTTTCGACGACAATGGGGATTTAGTAGAGCAGGAACTCGTGGATATGGGCGATAAGCCGTATATTCGGCTGCCGGCTAATTCCATAACGTTCGTCTCTACCGAGGAAACGTTTCGGCTTCCGAACTACATAGCCGTCAGATTCAATTTGCGCATTAAACATGTTCATCGGGGTATATTGCTTGGGACAGGCCCGCTTATCGATCCCGGATACAATCGGCCGATCCTAATCCCGCTTCACAATCTCACCAATAACGACCACTTCATTTCTCTGGACGAAGGGTTGATTTGGGTAGAATTTACTAAGACTTTTCCGACGACAACTGATCCGCTCTATCATCAACCATTCGGCACGCCTGACCTTCCAAAGAATACGAAAGGGAAGAATTTTCGCCAATATCTGTTCGCCGCAGGCGGCGGCGTTCCGATCCGGAGCTCGATTACCGACGTAAAACGATCGGCGCAGCAGGCGGAAAAGCAAGTTGAATCGTTTGACAAGCGTATCCGAAATTTCGGCTTGCTTGGTATAGCGGCCTTGGTGCTATCGGTTGCGGGGCTCCTCTATCCCACGCTCGATCTCGTTTACACCGCCAGCCAACAGCTTGACGTGACACGAAAAGAGATTGCCGAGCTAAAAGCAGAGATCAAAAAGTTGAGCGAAGCGCAGAAGACGCAGGCCGGTGATCTGGTGGAGGATAAGGTGGCGGAATGACTGACTGGTCAGGGACTCTTTCCCTTATTGCAGACCTCGCGGTTCTGCTGGGCGGGATCCGCGTCCTTGCCATGGGCTGGGAAGCGCCGAAGCGTGAGTCTCTCCCGCTAGTTGTGACGAAGGACGACCTACAGCGGTATAACGGTGTGCTGAACGTTCGACAGGTGTTCCTGTTTTTCTTCGGTATGGTTTTGATCATCGTCGCTGTTAGCCGGCTTGGTCATTGAGGGATTTTGCTTCTTGCTCATCGCCCCGGGTCTTTTCTCGCTCATCGCCCCGGGTCTTTGACGTCGCTGGTGGTGACTGTTTGGAGTTCCAAATCGAAAACTCGGCATCGTAGCCCCCCCAGATTCCGTCACGATATGAGAACCAATAAGGAACATCTTGCGAAAGGCAAACTAGCTCGATAAGCAGACTTATCAAACTCAAGGAGGTTTCAGGCAACGATCATAAGCATTCAGCCGGCACTCGCCCGCCCGCAAGTTCGAATGGAAATCTTATGATTCCGTTCTTGTCTTGGTTGCGGCGGCGGCCTTCGCTAGCTCCCGTTGCCGCGCCGTTGCCCATAGTCACCGACATCCCTCGGCCACCTCACCAAGTGGATTTGCGGAGCGCCATTAACGCGATTTCCGATGTCGTCCAAAATCGGCCTCGGCCACTGCGTGAATTCGACCAGATTCACATGAAATCGGGCGATATGGTTTTCCAGAGTGAGATAGTCGCCGACTGGGCGGACGGCAAGCGGTTGGCCTTTATTGGCGATGGCGATGCGATCAGCGTATGCGTTGCCTATCTACATGCAAGCGAAGTCCTGCCCTTCGGCCCAGCCCATATCACGGTGTTCGATTTCGACGAGCGGACTGTCAATGCCGTCACGCGCTTTGCCGAAGCCGCTGGTATTACCAACCTAGACGCGCGGCTCTATAACGTCCTCGATGCATTCCCAGAGGTTGAGCCTTTCGACTGTTTTTACACCAATCCACCTTGGGGGGCCTCGAACAACGGCGAGAGTGTCAACATTTTTGTCGAGCGCGGTATCGAGGCTTGCCGTCACGGCGGGGAGGGCATGATCGTCATTGCCGACGACGATGAACTTGATTGGCCGAAGCAGGTTCTCGCGAGCGTCCAGCGACGTGCGGCCGAGAAAGGCTACTATGTCTCGAAGATGCAGCGGAAACTGCACGAATATCATCTGGATGATGCGCCGGATTTGCGGTCCTGCAATCTCTACGTTTCTGCGCTTCCGGGAAATCAAGGGCCCGCGCTTCCCAGCAGCGCGATCAACGATCCCATCCGCCTCGAGAATTTCTACGGACGCTCGAAGGAAGCGCGGGTCCACTATGTACTGGAGCGCCACCGGGTCAATTACGGCAAGGCGCATGATGATGAATATGAGCTCAAACTGTTCGGAGATAGCCGATGAACGCACCTTATAAGCCCGGCGACGGCATCTTGTTCATGAAAGTCGGCGTACATGCACGCGAGAGCCTTGAGGACATCATTGCACGAAAGGACGAGGAGATCCGGCAGGCAGGCTATGCACTGTGGGGCTATGGCGGAAGCACTTGTCATCCGAGCACGATGGTTCAGCCCTTCGGCGAGGCAATCGGTGCGCGCGGCCGTGTCATCGAACTTTGCATGGAAGAAATAAATTCCAAGCATTTCGCTGACCCGGTCAGCGCGGCAGAATATTCGGTCAACGGGAGCGACTGGCACGAAATCCCGGAGGCGATCAGTGTTCGCGGCTCGCGCTACGCGCTCTGGATAGACAATCTGCGCAAGACTGAATTCCAGCTGCCGTTGAACCAGACGCAGGTGCCCATCGGGAACAGCATGGGGCGGAACGGCGGCCGCTACATCAAGGGGCGCGTCGACAAGGCATGCCTCGAGATGCTCGACGGTCCCGAGATTCCAAACGATGCGCCGCTTCGCGATATTCCGATCAGCCTTGTTGCGACATTGCGCAAACCCTATGCGGTCTTCCTACGCGGCCAGCGCTGAGAGCGCGGCATCGTCGATCAGGATCGGCTCTGCGGCCTTGGCGAGGTCGCCAAGATAGCTTGCAAGGCAGGCTTCGACCTCTGCGGCAAGAATAGCCCCCCTGCGGTGGCAGGCGAAGCAAATCGCGGCAGATCGGTCGGCCCCGGGTTCGCTGCAGATATGCGCACGCAGTTGCTCGATGCCGATCCGCGCCGCGATTTGCCGTAGCAACGCTTCAAGCGGTGCGATACGGCCCGCCAACTCATCGGGTGCGAGCGCCGCAAGAGCGACAATGGCACGCTTGTCGCCCGTGGCCAGCAGCGCAGCTCCCCGGTGCAAAAGGATGGCGGCGAGCTGGCTCTCGCCCGTGTCGAACTGGAGATCTGCCCGATTGGCAGCCTCTTCGAGCGCCGCAGCCGTATCGAGCTCTTCCTCGGTCGGCTCAACGAGCGAGAGTGCGTCGCAAAGTCTAATGAAGGCGGCCTCGGCGGCCGCGGGATCCTGAAGGCCGATCTTGCCGAGCTTTCGCCTGATGACGAAGGCGGCGACTCCCAGCATGGCCGGCGGACCTGATGCGGTCGTCAAGCAGTCCGTCAACGGGCCGCCCAGCTGCCACGCTGACATCTTTATCAGGACGTCGTTGTCGAGCAACACTCTCTCACGCATCCGGGAGTCCCATGACGCTGCGGAGATAGTCGGAGGCTTCGTCGGTGAGAGAGTCCCAGCCGATCTGCTGCGCCGCGACGCCATTTACCTCCTGCCATAGCGGCCCGACATCGGGGTAGAGCCTGTTCAGCGCGGCCATTGCGACGGGCCAGGTTTGCCGCCGGTACGCAAGGCAAAGCGCGAGGGTGCCAGGCTCGATACGGTAAACCGGCGCCGCGGCACGCACCGCCTGCGCCAGCGTCGGCGCATTGAAATTATCAATGTTCGTTTCGATTGTAGGATCAGGGCTGCCGGTCAGGACGGTCAGCGCATATTCGTCCGCCTCGCGCTCCTGACCGTCGCGCTCACCGGCCGTCGCCGGATCTTCAAGGTCGACCAGCGCAGGTGCGCCCGCAAGATGGCCGAGCATGATATGCGCGAGTTCATGGGCCAAGGTGAAGGCGAGCTGCGCTGGAAAGCGTGCATCATGCCCGAGCAGGATTGCAAAACGTCCATTCGAATGGACGACCATCGCATGCATCCGTTTGGCATCGAGCGGGAAGATCCGCAAATGGATGACCGGAATGCCGAGTGCCCAGCAGGTCGAAACCAGCCCTCCGAGGTCTGCATATGTCCGTTTGGCGAGCAATGCCTCGCGCAGCCGCTCGGCGTCGATCGCGCCCATCGCGGGGCCCTGTGCGACGGACTGAAGCAACGACTTGCCGATCGCCATTCCGAATGAGGTCATGGTCGCCCGGGCAGCCTCGTCTTCCGCAGTCAGATGCTTAAAACGAGCCTCGTCATTCCAGACGAATTCGACGCGCTCGCCGAGGAGAGGCTGTGAACGCAGACCTAGTCGGCGCGCAAGCGCAAACCTGAGCTCGGCACGGCCCGAAGGCGACGCCGCGAGCGCGTCGTCCCACCAGCTTGGCCACGCTGCCTCGATCGCGGCCTTGCTGATACCGGCGCGGCGAAGCTCGTCTGTCAGTTTCTTACGTTCCGCGTCCAATCGCCCTGCCGATCCTTTGGTGGGAGGGTATTTAGCATTAAGAGAACGAAAACGGAACCTTTGAAGTTAAACCAGCAGTTCATCGACATGGCTGAGCGCCGGCCGATCCTTGAGCTGGGCCGCCAGCAGCGACCAGTCGGCTGACGACGACGACGACAGGTCGTCGAGCTCGGCCTTCTCAGCCGGTCCAATCAGGACTGGGTCGCAGAGACGGACCCAATACCCCTCGGCTAGGTCTGCGGTCATGCTGACTTCGTAGGAGGCATCATCCCGTTGGTTCGCGACCTGACGGAGGAGGGCGGTCACTTGCGATGCACCGACCGGGCCACCGCGCTCTCCGACGTTGCGGAAAGCTAGGGGATCGAAGCGAGCGCCGCCACGGTCGATCCGCAGCGGATCATCGCTGCGGCACATGAGCGCATAATGGGCACGCTTGCGGCCTGCCGAGGTGCCTGCTCGACTGGTTACGACCGATGCGGCCGGCAACCGGCGGGGCGTCCCGGCGGCGTCATAATAGGCGCGCCAGAGAAGGAGGTCCTTCGCTTCCGCATCAATCTGCTTGGGCTTGGTCTTCATTACCGAGAAGATTGCGCTGACGGGCTGCCGCATCATCGCGAATATATGGGCGAGCCGTGACGGCGCATTGCCGACCCCCCAAAGGAATAGCCCCCCGTTTGCTTCGCGTTCGAGTTCCTTGCGGCGAATGATTGCGTCGAGCGACTGGCCGGCCTCGGCCTGCATCCGGGACCAGCAGACCAGAGTCTCGTCGGCATGGGCAGGGGCGGGAAGGGCGGCCGGTGCGATAGCCCGCGGATGAAAATTCATGCGTCTCTCCGAAAGTTGGTCGCCGCTAGAGTGCTCATTTCAACAAGGGAAGGGTGTCGAGGCAGACCGGACCCGCTGCGCGTTAAACTGCCCACGCAGGTCAACACCGGCCTAGGTGACGGTAGCGTCATGCCGCTTTCGCCTCGTCTGGCACTGCAAATCGCAGGTCGTGGACGTCCATCGAAAAGTGCGGCCGCTTCTGGCTAGGAATGCGCGAGCGGATATCGCGAAGCAATTCGCCGACGTTGAGCACGAAGGCAAAAGCCTGCTGCCCGCTGCCCAGCAGATATTCTTGAAGCTGCTCACGGTTGCGAAAACCAACGCCGCTGCCGTCGCTAACCACCCAGTTCAGGCCGCTGGCGGGAGATTCTCCGTCCGCCCAGAAACTGTCGTTCGAAAGACGCTGTGCTGTGCTCTTCAGGCGGGCGAGTTGAACACCGGTGTCGCGAAAACACTGGATCATCCTCGCGACCAGAAGATCCCGGTAAGAATAATAGCGGACGCGGCCGCGGGGATTATCGGCGCTACAGTAGGCGGGCTGCAGGAATCCGTGGCGCTTCAGATAATCGATCATCGGCATGGACAGCCCGCTGATCGAGTGAACCTCGGTCACGCTGAAACCGTTGAGGGCGTCCTTTACTTTCGGCATTCGGCATTTAAATCATAAATCAGAGCGAATTTCAATTTTTAATCGAAGAAATGGGTATTACCGATTTGGCGAGCGCATTGGTGGGGAATGGTCGCCGTCGTTTTTACCGTCTGCCGAACCAGGGGCAGGCGAAGTCGGCCCGCTGAGGGCTTTATGAACGTCCGCTTATTCGATTTCGGTGCTGGAAGCGGCCAGTCTGCAAACGGCCAGGTCCAGCGATGGAGCTGTCTTCGCGGGTTGGTCCACCTACCGCGGGGATGCACCAACCAAAAGTCGCTGGCTCGAACGCGCCTATGCTGGCGAACCCGCCAGCCGTTTCAGCGCGCGCCAATGGACTTTCCGTGCCCGGGAGACGCCGGACGGTCTTGTCGGCGTGATGCCGCGGGCGAACCCTCAACGGCTGGCGTTGTGACCGGGCTCATCCCGCCGGGCCAGCGGATCGAGTGCAATTCGGTCAGGCAGGCGGCGACCTCGCCCCAGAATTCGGCGTCAGAAGATTGCCCGGCGCGGCGGAGTTCGTCGATCTTGCGCGCGATCACCTCCAGCCCGCGATCCCCATATCGGGATTCGATAGCGAGCGCCTGGCCCCAAAGGTCCCGGTCGGCCCTCATTCCCATGGCTTGCGACTCCGATGTTATTGGCCAAGCCTAGCATGACCCCCGTTTCATGACAAAATCCGTACAGATCGACAACTGCGAGTGGCGGCGTCGCCAACGGCTTTTTCCGTAGACCTTGACCAGCCCTTAAAGGAAGCTTCGAGGCGCGAAGCCGAATTGGCGGCTCTCGGAACAAGCGGTTTCGACTCGCTCTCGCTGTACCAGGCATTGCATCACCTCGGATTGCGGCATTGCGGATTTGGGGCGCCGAGTTCCTTCCGATGCACTCAAATGCAGCGAAACCGTAGTGTTCAGAAGCCGCAGTTCGGCTGATTTTCTGCTCATCAACCCGGGCGACCCTCCGCTCGCGGACGGAGCGGATCATGACCCCCACCAAATTGCTCGTCGGCCAGATTCTGATCGTGTTCGCGATCGTCATCCTCGGAGTCTGGGCCGCCACGCAATGGGCGGCCGCCATGCTGGGCTACCAGCCCGAACTCGGCGGGGCCTGGTTCGCCCTGTTCGACGTGCCGATCTATCGGCCCTGGCAGATTTTTGCCTGGTGGTATCATTTCGAAGCCTATGCGCCCCAAGTCTTCGACAAGGCGGGCGCACTCGCCGCCGCCAGCGGCTTTGTCGGCTGCGGGGCGGCGATCGCGGGCTCGCTCTGGCGCGCGCGGCAATCGGCGAACGTCACGACCTACGGCTCGGCGCGCTGGGCGACCGGCAAGGAAATCCGCGCTGCGGGATTGCGCCGCGACGCCGGCGTGTTTCTCGGGGGCCTTGGCGGCAGATATCTTCGGCATGACGGTCCCGAGCATGTCATGGCATTCGCGCCGACGCGCTCGGGGAAGGGCGTCGGGCTTGTCGTCCCGACGCTGCTAAGTTGGACGGGCAGCGCCGTCATCCATGACATCAAGGGCGAGAACTGGCAGCTGACCGCCGGCTGGCGCGCGCAGTTCAGCCACACGCTGATGTTCAACCCGACCGATATCGCTTCGGCCAAGTACAATCCGCTGCTCGAGGTGCGCCGCGGCGCGCATGAAGTGCGCGACGTCCAGAATATCGCCGACATTCTGGTCGATCCCGAAGGCGCACTCGAACGGCGCAACCATTGGGAAAAAACCAGCCACAGCCTGCTCGTCGGCGCGATCCTCCATATTCTCTACGCCGAAGAGGAGAAGACTTTGGCCCGCGTCGCCTCTTTCCTGTCCGATCCGCAGCGCAGTTTCTCAGCGACGCTGCGCCAGATGATGGCGACCAATCATCTCGGTACGACAGACGCACCCGCGGTTCACCCGGTCGTCGCGTCGGCCGCGCGCGAGCTACTCAACAAGAGCGAGAACGAGCGTTCGGGCGTGCTCTCCACCGCGATGTCGTTCCTGGGGCTTTACCGCGACCCGACCGTCGCCGCGGTCACGTCGCGCTGTGACTGGCGCGTTGCCGACCTTGTCGAGGCCGAGCATCCGGTCTCGCTCTTTTTCGTCATTCCGCCATCGGACATCAGCCGGACCAAGCCGCTCATCCGGCTCATCCTCAACCAGATCGGTCGGCGGCTGACCGAAAAGCTCGACGATCGCGGTTCTTCGGTCCGGCGCCATCAATTGCTGATGATGCTCGACGAGTTCCCGGCGCTCGGTCGGCTCGATTTTTTCGAGACCAGCCTTGCGTTCATGGCGGGGTACGGCGTGCGCGCTTTCCTGATCGCCCAGTCGCTCAACCAGATTGAAAAGGCCTATGGCGAGCATAATAGCATCCTCGACAACTGCCATGTGCGCGTTGCCTTCGCGACCAACGACGAACGTACCGCGCGCCGCATTTCGGACGCGCTTGGCGTCGCCACCGAGCAGCGCGCGATGCGCAATTACGCCGGTCATCGTCTCGCCCCCTGGCTCGCGCATGTCATGGTCAGCCGCCAGGAAACCGCTCGCCCGCTGTTGACGCAAGGCGAGGTGATGCAGCTCGATCCCAAGGACGAGCTGGTCCTGATCTCGGGCATGGCGCCGATCCGTGCGAAGAAATTACGCTATTTCGAGGACACGCTCTTCAAGGCGCGCCGGCTTCCGCCGCCGGGCCTCGACGGAGCAGGGCATCCCGATCGCCCGGTGCCGCGGCCGAATGACTGGGGCAGTCTCGCGCGCCGCACCGATGCCCGGCTTGCAGCCCTGGTCGATGAAGACGCCGGGGCCGATGACGGCGGCCTCCAGCAGCAGCGTGCGCCCGATCTGGCGGATGATCTCCCGTCTGCCGCCGAGCCGCCCCGTCAGCTCGACCTGCTGGGTCTTGAGAGCGACGATGCCGATCCGGCCGCCGACAAGCGCACGATGGACCGCACGCGCGGTGCGCAGGACGACATCCAGCGCGCGCACGGCATAAACCAGGGCGAGGGTGACGACACCCTGCCGAGTTTCTGACGATGGGCCGCCGCAAGGAAAACAAGGTGCGCTACCAGCTCTTCCTGCCGCTGGAGCTAAGCCAGCGGTTCGAGGCGCTCGCGGCCGCGCCGGGAGCCGCCAAGTCGGCGATCCTCGTCGACGCGCTCACCGCCTGGCTGAACCGGCAGGCGGTGTCCGAGCTCGAGAACAGGTTCAGCGCGCGGCTCGACCGGATGTCGCTGGCGCTGGGCCGGGTCGAACGCGACGGCCATATCCTGCTCGAGAGCTTCGCGCTGTTCATCCGCTACCAGCTGATGGTGCAGGCGCCGCTCGCCGAAGGTGACGAGGCCGCGCGCGCGGTCGGGCGCGAACGGTTCAATGCCTTTGTGACGCGCGTCGGCGAGGCGATGGCCAGTGGAACGCGCACGCTCGGCAACACTCCGGATCAGGAGAAGGGGCGATGAGCGAGAGCCTGTCCGCCGCGCGGAGCCGTGCGATGCTGCGCACCGCAATGGGACCGACGATCGCCGCCGCGCTCGCCGATCCGCATGTCATCGAGATCATGGTCAATCCCGACGGGCGGCTCTGGATCGACCGGCTCGGCGAGGGGCGCAGGGACAGCGGCACTCTCTACGAGGCCGCGCAGGTCGAACGCATCATCCGTCTGGTCGCCTCGCACGCCCGCACCGAAGCGCATGCGGTGTCGCCGATCGTTTCGGCCGAGCTGCCACCGCACGGGGAGGGGGCCGGGGAGCGGTTCGAGGGTGTGCTGCCCCCGGTTTCGACCGCGCCCTGTTTCGCGATCCGCAAGCCGGCCGCCAAAATTCATGCGCTGCTCGACTATGTGCGCGACGGCATCATGTCCGCCGCGACGGCACAGCAACTCGCTATGGCCGTCGCCGAACGCCGCAATATACTCGTCGTCGGCGGAACGTCGTCGGGCAAGACGACGCTCGCCAACGCGCTGCTCGCCGAAATGGCCGGCCGCGACGAGCGCGTTATCCTGATCGAGGACACGCGCGAACTGCAATGTGCGGCGCGCGACGTCGTAGCGCTCCGTACCCGCGCCGGCGGCGATGGCGGCGCGGGTACGGTATCGATGGCCGATCTCGTGCGCTCGACGCTGCGGCTGCGCCCTGACCGGATCATCGTCGGCGAAGTGCGCGGCCGCGAAGCGCTCGACATGCTCAAAGCCTGGAACACCGGTCATCCCGGCGGCATTGCTACCGTCCACGCCAACAGCGCGCTCGCCGCGCTCTACCGGATCGAGCAACTGATCCAGGAAGCCGTGGTCACCGTGCCACGCCGGCTGATCGCCGAGGCGATCGACATGATCGTCTTCATTTCCGGGCGCGGCCTCGCCCGGCGCGTCGAGTCCGTCGCGCGCGTCACCGGCCTCGATGCCGATGGCGGCTACGCCATCGCCGACCTCACCCACAGCCCCGAGACAGGAGAATGACCATGGATGTCCAATCGCATCGCCGTCGCAGCAATTGGCCGCTCGCGGCCGCCGGGCTCGCCGCCGGCCTGCTGGTGGCGGCCACCGCCGAGGCGGCCGGCTCGGGCATGCCATGGGAGGAGCCGCTCCAGCAGGTACTCGAATCGGTGCAAGGCCCGGTCGCCAAGATCGTCGCGGTGATCATCATCATCACTACCGGTCTGACGCTTGCGTTCGGCGACACCGCCGGCGGCTTTCGCCGACTGATCCAGATCGTCTTCGGTCTGTCGATCGCATTCGCGGCGTCGAGCTTTTTCCTGAGCTTCTTCAGCTTTGGCGGCGGAGCGCTGATCGCATGATCAGTGCGGCCAGCCACATCGAAGGCTTCGAAGCGCCGGTCTACCGGTCGCTCGCCGAACCGATCCTGCTTGGCGGGGCGCCGCGGGCAATCGCTATTCTTAACGGCACGCTCGCCGCCGCGATCGGGCTCGGACTTCAGCAATGGATCGCGGGTCTCGCGATCTGGGCGCTCGGGCACACCGCGGCGGTGATCGCGGCGAAGCACGATCCCGACTTTGCGCCCGTGCTCCTTCGCCATCTCAAGCAGCGAGGCTATCTCTCATGTTGAACCTGCACGAATATCGCACCCGGGCCGACCGGCTCGCGGACCATTTGCCCTGGGCCGCACTGGTAGCGCCGGGTGTGATCCTCAACAAGGACGGCAGCTTCAGCCGCGTGTTCGCCTTCCGCGGTCCCGACCTCGAATCCTCGACCGAGGCCGAGCTTGTCGCGATCTCTGCTCGCGCCAACAATGTATTGAAGCGCCTCGGCTCGGGGTGGGCGCTCCATGTCGAGGCCGAGCGCCGTGAGGCGATCGGCTATCAGACCTCCCGCTTTCCAGATGCGGCATCCTGGCTCGTCGACGAAGAGCGGCGCGCGAGTTTCGAAAGCGCGGGCGCCCATTACGAAAGCTTCACCTGGCTGACACTGACCTGGCTGCCGCCCGCCGACCGGAGCGACAGCGCGGGCCGCGCCCTCGTCGAGCGCAGCGATGCCGCGGCAGGCCGCGACTGGCGGCAGGCGCTCGCGGCCTTTGTCGCCGAGACCGAGCGCATACTCGACCTGTTCGCGGGATTCATTCCCGAAATATATCCGCTCTGCGACGGCGGAACGCTGACCTATCTCCACGCCACGATCTCGGACAAGCGCTTCGCTCTCCTGTCTCCCGACACCCCGATCTACCTCGACGCGCTCCTCGCTGACACCTCGCTCACCGGCGGTCTCGAGCCGACGCTCGGCGATCTCCATCTGCGCACGCTGACGATCCTCGGCTTCCCGAACCTTAGCCGGCCCGGTATCCTCGATGCGCTCAATCACGAAGGTTTTTCATACCGCTGGGTGACGCGCTTCATAGCGCTCGACAAGACCGAGGCGACGAAGGCGCTGACCCGGCTTCGCCGCCAATGGTTCAACAAGCGCAAGTCGATCACCGCATTGCTGCGCGAGGTGATGTACAACCAGCCGGCGCAGCTGCTCGACAGCGATGCCGACAACAAGATGCTCGATGCCGATCTCGCGCTGCAGGCGCTCGGCGGCGACCATGTGGCATTCGGTTACCTCACGACCACGATCACCGTCGCCGACACGAGCCGCGCCCGCGTCGACGACAAGTTGCGCAGCGCCGAGCGGATCGTGAACGGCCTCGGCTTCACCACGATCCGCGAGAGCGTGAATGCGGTCGAAGCCTGGCTCGGATCGTTGCCCGGGCAGGTCTATGCCAATGTCCGGCAGCCGCTGCTCCACACGCTCAACCTCGCGCATCTGATGCCGCTGTCGTCGGTCTGGGCCGGACCGCAGCGCAACGATCATCTCGGCGGCCCGCCGCTGCTCACCGCCGAGACCAGCGGTTCGACGCCTTTTCGCCTTTCGACCCATGTCGGCGACGTCGGTCACATGATGATCGTCGGTCCGACCGGGGCGGGCAAATCGGTGCTGCTCGCGCTGCTGGCGCTCCAGTTCCGCCGCTATCCCCGCGCACAGGTCATCGTCTTCGACAAGGGCTTTTCGGCGCGCGCCGCGGTGCTGGCGATGGGCGGCGCGCATCATGCGCTCGGCCTTGGCGGCGGTGACGGCGGGGAGATCGCGTTCCAGCCGCTCCGCCATATCGACCGCGGCGACGAACGAGCCTGGGCGGCCGAATGGATCGCCGCGCTGTTCGCGCACGAGCATGTGCAGATCACGCCCGAGATCAAGGAAGCGCTGTGGTCGGCGCTGACCAGTCTTGCGACCGCGCCGGTCGAAGAACGCACGCTCACCGGTCTTTCGCTGCTGCTGCAGTCGGCACCGCTGCGCTCGACGCTCGCGCCCTACACGCTTGAAGGTCCGTTCGGGCGTCTGCTCGACGCCGCCGGGGACGATCTGGCCGTCGCCGACGTCCAATGCTTCGAGACCGAGGCTCTCATGGGGCAGGCAGGGGTCGTGGCGCCGGTCCTTACCTATTTGTTCCACCGGCTCGAGGAGCGTTTCGACGGACAGCCGACGCTGCTGATCCTCGACGAGGCCTGGGTGTTTCTCGACAACCCGCTGTTTGCTGCGCGCATCCGCGAATGGCTCAAGGTGCTGCGCAAGAAGAATGTGTCGGTCGTCTTCGCGACGCAGAGCCTCGCCGATATCGCCGACAGTCCGATCGCACCTGCGATCATCGAGAGCTGTCCGCAGCGCATCCTGCTGCCAAACGACCGTGCGATCGAACCGCAGTCGGAGGCAGCTTATGCCCGGTTCGGGCTCAATGCCCGCCAGATCGAACTGATCGCGCGCGCGACGCCGAAACGGCAATATTATCTGCAATCGGCGCAGGGCAACCGCCTGTTCGAGCTTGGCCTCGGGCCCGTCGCGCTCGCGCTGTGCGGGGCGTCGGGTCCCGATGCACAGAAACGCATCGACCGCATCCTCGCCGACCATGGCGGCGACGGATTCGCCGCGCGCTTCCTCGCCGCGAGCGGTCTCGGCTGGGCCAGCGAGTTGGTCGCCGACTTCGAGGTCATGCCCATTCCCACCCCCGTGAAGGAGATCTGAAATGAAGAAGGTCATGTTCGCCCTGTTGCTCGCCGGCGGCCTCGCCGCCTCGCTTCCCGCCGTTCCCGCGCAGGCGGTCCCGGTGTTCGACAGCGCCAATTATTCGCAGAATCTGCTCACAGCCGCGCGGACGCTCCAGCAGATCAACCAGCAGATCCAGTCGCTGCAGAACGAGGCGCAGATGCTAGTCAACCAGCAAAAGCAGCTGACCAGGATCGATTTTCCGCAAATGGCGGCGCTGCAGCAGCGGCTCCAGGAGATCGACCGGCTGATGGGGCAGGCGCAGGGGATCGACTTTCGCGTCGACCGTCTCGACGAGCAGTTCCGGGACGCTTTCCCCGGCAGCTTCGACTATCTCGCGCGGCGCGATACCCGCATCGCGGCCGCGAAGCAGCGTATTGACCGCGAGATGGCGGCGTTCCGTCAGGCGATGACGGTGCAGAGCGGGATCGTCGAAAATGTCCGCGGCGACGCCGAGGCGCTGAAGGCGATCGTCGACAAGAGCCAGGGCGCCGAAGGCGGGCTCGCCGCGCAGCAGGCGACGAACCAGTTGCTTGCGCTCGCTGCCAAACAGCAGTTCCAGATCCAGCAGCTGATGGCGGCGCAGTTCCGCGCCCATGCCCTCGAACAGGCACGCCGCGCCCAGAGCGAACGCGAGGGCCGCGAGCGCACGACCCGCTTCCTCGGCGACGGCAAGGCGTGGACGCCGCCGCGCTGA
>NZ_DATMST010000210.1:0-18932 GCF_035565275.1 Sphingopyxis sp. | reverse complement strand
GTACCCAGATCCGCGTCGAGCGCGCCGGCGCCATTGCGCACGATATCGGCGGGGCCGGGCACCGGATAGGCGGCGACGGGCGTGCCGCACGACAGCGCCTCGATGATGACGAGGCCAAAGGTGTCGGTGCGGCTCGGAAAGACGAAGACGTCGGCGCCGGCGTAGGCTGACACGAGCGCTTCGCCGGTCTGTTTGCCGAGGAAGCAGGCATCGGGGTAGCGCGCCGCGAGTTCGGCGAGGGCGGGGCCGTCGCCGACGACCACCCTCGTTCCGGGATGCACGGTATCGAGGAAGGCTTCGATATTCTTTTCGACCGCGACGCGCCCGACGTAAAGCTGGATCGGGCGCGCGAGGCCGTCGAAGGCAGGATGCGGCGGCGTGCCGGGGCGAAACAGCGCATGGTCGACCCCGCGCTCCCACATCATCGTCTGGTCAAGGCCCCGGTCGGCGAGTTCGCGTACCAGCGAGCGCGTTGCGACCATGATATGGCGCGCGGGGCGATGGAACCAGCGGATGAAGCGCCAGACGAACGCGGGCGACAGGGGCAGCCGTGCCGCGACATATTCGGGAAAGCGCGTGTGATAGGCGGTGGTAAAGGGGAATTTGTTCCGGATGCACCAACGCCGCGCCGCCATCCCGAGCGGCCCTTCGGTCGAGATATGGATCGCCTGCGGAGCGAACGCGCGAATGTGCCGCCCGACCGTGCGCCAGCCCGCGAACGCAAGGCGGATTTCGGAATAGGAGGGACAGGGGATGGACCGGAAGAGATCGGGCGAAACCACCCCGACCTCATGCCCCTGCGTGCGAAGTTCGGCGATTGTTGCCTGAAGCGTGCGGACGACCCCGTTGACCTGCGGGTCCCACGCGTCGGTGACGACCAATATCCTCATGCCGCGCGGGCCGGCAGCTCCAGCGTGGCCGGTGCCGTGCGCGCCGCGACCTCCTGCGCCCAGTGCAGGATTTCCATGCGTCCGTCATGATGCTCGACAAGCGCGGTGCAGCCTTCGACCCAGTCGCCGTCGTTATAATATTCGGTGCCCTCGATCTCGCGCATCTCGGCGCTGTGGATGTGGCCGCACACCACGCCGTCGACCCCGCGCGAGCGGGCGGCGTGGGCGACGACTTCCTCGTACCGCCCGATGAACTGGACGGCGTTCTTGACCTTGTGTTTGGCGACCATCGACAGCGACCAATAGGGCAGGCCGAAGGCGCTGCGGATGCGGTTCACGACCACATTGCACTTCATCAGCGCGGTGTAGGCGGCGTCGCCGACGAAGGCGAGCCAGCGGTGCGCGAGCATCACCGCGTCGAACTCGTCGCCATGGACGACGAGCAATTTGCGGCCGTCGGCGGTTTCGTGGATCGCTTCGCGGCGGATTTCGACCCCGCCGAAATCGAAACCGTCGAACGGCTTGACCATCTCGTCATGGTTGCCGGGAACATAGACGACGCGCGTGCCGCGCTTCGCGCGCTTGAGCACGCGCCAGACGACGTCGTTGTGCTCGGGCGGCCAGAAGTGGCGCTTCTTGAGCCGCCAGCCATCGATGATATCGCCGACCAGGTACAGCGTCTCGCAGTCGACATGGTCGAAAAAGTCGATCAGCAGGGGCGCGTTGCAGCCGCGTGTGCCGAGGTGGATGTCGCTGACCCACACGGTCCGGTAGCTGCGGCGTTCGCCGATCACGCGTTCGGGGATATGCGGGTCGGTCGTGAAGGGATCGGGAAACCGGGCGGGGATCGGCAGGGTCGAAATCGAGGCCATGTCGTGCTCCGTAAACAGCTTTTGGCTGCCCACGGCCTAGACAGGAGTTTTGTTACAGCGTGCGACTCAAACTGACGACAGTTTGAAGAAAGTTTGAAGGCGCTTTCGTGACGCTGCCTATTTGACACATATACGGTTAAGCATGATCCAGTCAGGTTCGCCGGATCACCAAATTCCTGATTTCGCTCATATCTTCCATGGCAAAGCGCACGCCTTCGCGCCCCAGCCCACTGTCCTTCACACCGCCATAGGGCATATTGTCGACGCGGTAGCTCGACACGTCGTTGACGACTATGCCGCCGACGTCGAGATGATCCCACGCTTCGAGCACCTTGTGGATATCGCGCGTGAAAAGCCCGGCCTGCAGTCCGAACTTGCTGTCGTTGACCTCGGCAAGCGCGGTTTCCCAGTTCGAGAATTTCGAAAGGATGACGACCGGGCCGAACGCTTCCTCGCGCACGACGTCGGTATCGCCGGGGACGTCTTCGAGCAACGCGGCCTCGAGCATATTGCCTTTGCAGCCGCCGCCCGCGAGCAGGGTAGCTCCCGCGGCGACCGCGTCGTCGATCCAGCCCTTCAGTCGCTGCGCTTCCTTCTCGGAAATCATCGGACCAATAAAGGTGTCGCGCAGCTTCGGATCGCCTGATTTCAGCGTCTTGACCTTCGCGGTCAGCATGTCGCGGAATGTGTCGTAGATTTCTTCGTGGATGATCACGCGCTGGACGTGGATGCAGCTTTGCCCCGACTGGTAATAGCCGCCGAAGATGATCCGCGCGAGCGCATGGTCAAGGTCGGCGTCCTTGTCGACGATGACCGCGGCATTGCCGCCGAGTTCGAGCACGACCTTTTTCTTGCCCGCCTTGGCTTTCAGGTCCCAGCCCACGCCGGGCGAGCCGGTGAAGGAGAGCAGTTTCAACCGCTCGTCGGTGGTGAACAGGTCGGCGCCGGCGCGGGTTGCGGGTAAAATGCTGAACGCGCCCTCAGGCAGGATATCGCACTCGGCGAGCACTTCGCCCATGATGATCGCGCCGAGCGGGGTCAGCGACGCGGGCTTCATCACGAAGGGACAGCCCATTGCGATCGCGGGCGCGATCTTGTGCGCCGCAAGATTGAGCGGGAAGTTGAACGGCGAGATGAAGCTGCACGGCCCGATCGGCACGCGCTTCCACATCCCCATATAGCCCTTGGCGCGCGCCGAAACGTCGAGCGGCTGGACCTCGCCATAATTGCGCGTCGCTTCCTCGGCGGCGATGCGGAAGGTGTCGATCAGGCGCGTGACCTCACCTTCGCTGTCGGCAATCGGCTTGCCCGCCTCGACGCACAAAGCATAGGCGAGTTCGTCGAACCGCTCCTGAAAGCGCCCGACACAATGCGTCAGCACGTCACGTTTCTCGAAGCTGGCGAGCCGCGCCATCGGCTCGGCCGCTCGCACAGCGCCGGCGATCGCTTCGTCGATAATGTCGGGCGTCGCGAGCGCGGTGCGGAACGCGACCTCGCCGGTGAACTTGTCGATTACCTCGAGATCGGTGTTCGGCTGCACCGCCTTGTTGTTGAGATAGAGCGGATAGACGTCCTTGAGTTTCATCGGGTCTGTTCTCCGTATCCCGGCGAAAGCCGGGACCCAGCGCTATTACGCGCGGCAGCTGTTCGGGCCGTGCCGGACCCCGGCTTTTTCGCCGGAGTACCATGCACCAGATCAAAGCTCCTTCGACAGCCGCTTGATATCGTTGTTCAAAATCTGGTCATTCTCCGAATAATCGACCGGGCAGTCGATCAAATGCACCCCCGGAGTATCGCGCGTGTGCGCGAGAAGTTCCTTCAGATGCGCCGCGCTTTCGACACGATGCCCGTGCGCGCCATAGCTTTCGGCATATTTGACGAAATCGGGGTTGCCATAGGTGAGCCCCCAATCCTTGAAGCCCATATTCGCCTGTTTCCAGCGGATCATGCCATAGCTGTTGTCGTTGAGGATCAGCACGGTGATGTTGAGGCCGAGGCGCACCGCGGTCTCCATCTCCTGGCTGTTCATCATGAAGCCGCCGTCGCCGCAGATCGCCATGACCTTGCGCCCCGGATAGATCATTGCCGACATCATCGCCGACGGCAGCCCCGCGCCCATCGTCGCGAGCGCATTGTCGAGCAGCACGGTATTCGGGCGATAGGCGGTATAGCCGCGCGCGAACCAGATCTTGTAGACGCCATTGTCGAGGCAGATGATCCCGTCGTCGGGCATCGCGTCGCGGATCGACTGCACCAGATGCGGCGGAAAGATCGGGAAGCGTTCGTCCTTCGCCAGCGGTGCGGTGTGGTCGACTTCGCCCTGACGATAGGCGAGCAGGTGATCGAACTTCCAGCTGCCGTTGGGGACGATGTCCTCCTTCATCTGCCACACGGCGTTGGCGATGTCGCCGATCACCTCGATATCGGGGAAATAGACCGGGTCGACCTCGGCGGTCTTGCTCGACACGTGAATCACGGTCGGGCCGCCGCGCTGCATGAAGAAGGGCGGCTTCTCGATCACATCGTGACCGAGATTGACGATGCAGTCCGACGCCTCGACCGCGCGGTGGACGAAATCGCCCGACGACAGCGCGGCGCAGCCAAGGAATTTCGGATGCCGTTCGTCGATCACGCCCTTGCCGAGCTGGGTCGTCAGGAAGGGGATGCCGGTCTTTTCGATGAATTGCAGCAGCATGCGCCCGGTCATCGTGCGGTTCGCGCCGGCGCCGATCACGAGCACGGGCGATGTCGCTTCTTCGAGCGCCTTCACCGCCTCGCGAATCGACTTCACGTCGGCGGTCGGCCGGCGCGAATGGCTGCGCTTCAGCGGCAGGCTGTCGGTATGCTCGTCCGCGATATCCTCGGGCAGTTCGATATGCACCGCGCCGGGCTTTTCCTCTTCGGCGAGGCGGAAGGCTTCGCGGACGCGGCTCGGGATATTGTCCGACGACGCCATCTGGTGCGTATATTTGGTGATCGGCCCCATCATCGCGACGACATCGAGAATCTGGAAACGCCCCTGTTTCGATTTCTTGATCGGCTTTTGCCCGGTGATCATCATCATCGGCATCCCGCCCAGCTGCGCATAGGCAGCCGCGGTGACGAAGTTGGTCGCGCCGGGCCCGAGTGTCGCGAGGCACACGCCGGTCTTGCCGGTGTGGCGTCCGTAAGTCGCGGCCATGAAGCCAGCGCCCTGTTCGTGTCGCGTCAGGATCAGCTTGATCTTGGTCGAACGTGAGAGGCTATCGAGAAAATCCAGATTCTCTTCGCCGGGGACGCCGAAAATATACTCGACGCCTTCTTCTTCCAGACATTCGATGAACAGGTCGGATGCTTTTTTCATATGTCAGTCGCCCCCTCAGCCGCGCATCAAGACGATGCGGCCCCAAGTCATGCCGGCGACCCCTCAGCATCATGTCAGCGCAGTGGCTCTCGTCATCAGGTCGCGAGTCCTGCTGCGCCGGGAGGGTTTGTAACGAGGGGGCAAGGGCTTGTCACCAGCCGCCGTAGTGCAGCGGGCTAGTCGACGTCGAACAGACCTGCGAGTTGCTCGACCATCGTGCCGCCCAGCTGCTCGGCGTCCATGATCGTCACCGCGCGGCTGTAGTAACGCGTAACGTCGTGGCCGATGCCGATTGCGCATAGTTCGACCGGTGACCGGTTCTCGATCCATTCGATGACCTGCCGCAGATGCTGGTCGAGATAGGCGCCGTGATTCACCGACAGCGTGCTGTCGTCGACGGGTGCGCCGTCCGAAATCACCATCAGGATGCGGCGCTCCTCGGGGCGATTGATGATGCGCTGGTGCGCCCACATCAGTGCTTCGCCGTCGATATTCTCTTTCAGCAGCCCTTCGCGCATCATCAGCCCGAGCGACTTGCGCGCGCGGCGATAGGGCTCGTCGGCGGGCTTGTAGATGATGTGGCGCAGGTCGTTGAGGCGGCCCGGGTGCGCCGGGCGTCCCGCCGCGAGCCAGTCCTCGCGGCTTTGTCCGCCCTTCCACGTCCGCGTCGTGAAGCCGAGGATTTCGGTTTTCACGCCGCACCGTTCGAGCGTGCGCGCGAGGATGTCGGCGCTGATCGCGGCGATGCTGATCGGCCGCCCGCGCATCGATCCCGAATTGTCGATCAGCAGCGTGACGACGGTATCGCGAAAATCGGTATCGCGTTCGATCTTGTACGACAGCGACTGGCCGGGCGAGACGATGACGCGCGCGAGCCGCGCGGCGTCGAGCTGGCCCTCCTCCTGATCGAAGTCCCACGCGCGGTTCTGCTGCGCCATCAGGCGGCGCTGCAGCCGGTTCGCGAGCTTGGTCACCGCGCCCTGCAGATGCTGCATCTGCGTATCGAGATAGGCGCGCAGCCGGGTCAGCTCGTCGGCATCGCAAAGCTCGGTGGCGGCGACGATCTCGTCATGTTTTTCGGTGAAGCGCAGATAGTTGAAATCGGGAATGTCGCTCGGCAGGCGATTGGGGCGCACGGGCAGCATGCCCTCGTCGCCTTCGCCGCCCATTTCGGGCTCGCCGTCGGCTTCCATTTCCTGCGCGTCGGGATCGCTGTCGCCGTCGTCGGCCTGATCGCCCGCCATTTCGGCGCGGGCATCGACCTGCGATTCACCGGCGCCGCCGTCTTCGCTTTCCTGTTCTTCCTGGCTCTCTTCGGCTTCGCTCTCGTCCTGTTCGCCGCCATCCTCGGCGCCTTCCTCGAGCGGCTCATCGCTGTAGATGAGATCGAGGTGGCGCAGCGCGAGCTTGGCGGTTTCGGCAAACGCGGCCTGATCGTCGAGCAGCATCGACAAGGCGGTCAGGTCGCCTCCCGCTTCCTTCGTGATCCATTCGCGCACGAGCGAGAGGCCGGTCTCGGTTCCCTGCGGCGCCTGATCGCCGGTCAGCGCCTCGCGCAGCATCAGTTCGAGCGCGCTCGACACCGGTACATCTTCGCGGTTTTGCGCGCGGCTGATCGGATCGCTGCGCATCCGCATCGCAAGGCTGGCCGCGAGGTTGCCGCGCATGCCGTCCATATGGCGCGCGCCGAGCGCCTCGATCCGCGCGCGCTCCATCGCGTCGAACGCGGCGGCGGCAAGCGGTTCAGCGGGGCGCGCGGATGCGTGCAGCTTCTCGCTGTGGTGCTTCATGCGCAAGGCATAGGAGTCCGCAAATCCGCGCGCTTCGGCGACCTGGTCGGCAGGCAGCGTGCGCGAGGGGGTGGGCACCTTGATCGCCTTGCCGACCTGCGCGGGCGCATCGGCGGTAAAGCCGACCTCGACCTCGGCATCGCGCGTCACTGCGCGCGCGACGCCCGACAGCGCGGCCTTGAAATCGTCGAGGGGAGAGGAAGCCGTCATCGAGTCGGCTCTAACCAGCTTTTGCCTTTGAAGGAAGGGTGTCCGGGGTGACGAAAGTGGGAGTGCGGAAGGTAATAGCTAAGCTCGCTTGACGGACAGGGAAGGCAGGCGCATCCGCCGCTCATGAGCTCTCCCGCACTTTCCCCCATGAAACGCCCGTGGATCGTCATCGTCTGTGCGGCGTTCATCGTCACGCTCGCGATGGGCGTGCGCCAGTCTTTCGGCCTGTTCCTGCCGCAGATGAGCGTCGATATCGGGATCAGCCGTTCGGACTTCGGCCTCGCGATGGCGCTGCAGAATCTGCTCTTCGGGCTTGTCCAACCCTTTGTCGGGGCGCTCGCAGACAAGCATGGCGCGGGGCGCGTCGTCTTTTTCGGCGCGCTGCTCTACGCGCTCGGGCTCATTGGCGCGGCGTTTGCGACCGACGCGATCGGGCTGCATATCAGCTTCGGCCTGCTGATCGGCATGGCGCAGTCGGCGACGACCTTTGTCGTCGTGCTCGGCGCGGTCGGTCGCGTCGTCAGCCCCGAAAAGCGCAGCAGCGCCTTCGGTATCGTCACCGCGGGCGGCTCGCTGGGGCAATTCCTCGTCGTGCCGCTCGCATCGATGCTGCTCGGCGATATCGGCTATCACGAAACCCTCTGGATCATGGCAGGGCTTGTTGCGCTCTGCGGCCTGTTCGCCATCGGCGTTTCGGGGCGTACCGACACACCGGGGACGCTGGTGCCCGAGGAACAGCAGACCGCCCGCGAGGCACTTGGCGAAGCCGCGGTTCATCGCGGTTACTGGCTGCTCAACGCCGGCTTCTTTGTCTGCGGCTTCCATATCGCCTTCATCGCGACGCACTTGCCCGCCTATCTCGACGACAAGGGGCTGGGGATCGAGATCGGCGCACAGGTGCTTGCGCTCGTGGGGTTGTTCAACATCCTCGGCTCCTATGTCTTCGGGCGCGCGGGTGATTTGCTGCGGCAGAAATATGTCCTGTCGGCGCTCTACACCGCGCGCTCCGTGGTGATCGCTGTCTTCCTGCTCCTGCCGCTCACGCATTGGACCGCGCTGGCGTTTGCCGGTGCGATGGGCTTCCTCTGGCTCGGTACAGTCCCGCTCACCAGCGGCATCGTCGGACGCGTTTTCGGCGTCCGCTATCTCTCGATGCTCTACGGCATCGTGTTTTTGAGCCATCAGGTCGGCAGCTTCTTCGGCGCGTGGATGGCGGGGCTGATCTTCGATGCGACCGGCAGCTATAATATCGCGTGGGGCTTCTCGATCGCGCTCGGACTGTTCGCGGGGCTCGTTCATCTGCCGATCGCCGACGCACCGGTCAAACGGCTGGAGGCGGCGTGAAGCTCGCGCGGCAGGACTGGATTGCACTTGCGCTTTTTGTCCTGATCACGGCAGGCGGGCTGTGGCTCTGGACCGGCGAGGGGCCGGTCGTCTGGCTCACCAATGTCGCTATCATGTGCGGCTTCTAGGACCTCACTGCGGTTCCTCGACTTCGGGCGTTCGGTGGCAGATCGCGTCGTCGCCGTCCTTCGGTATGGCGGGGTCGGGGAGCAGGCGGAAGACATGGGCCCACTGTGTCGCGATGCGCTCGGGACGCGTGCGCTTGTTTGCGACGACATCGACGAAATCGCGGCACACGACCGCGCTGCGCAGGAAATTGCTGTGCCCGGTCGACCCGCGCGACACGTCGGTCGTGTCTATCACGGTGAGTCCGGCGCGCGCGACGGGATAGCAGCGTTCGGGCAGCCCTTTCGCTTTCAGGTCCGCCGCTTCGAACGGGTCGAAGCAATAGGGCGACCCCAGCCGCGGATAGCCATGGAGCGCACGCGACGCGGCGAGCGCCTTGTCGGCGCGCGAGGTGTAGACGGTGATCCGGCGATTGTTCGCGACGCGCCTTGCCGATAATACCTCGTCCGCGATGTCGCGCTCGAACGTCTCGCGGTCGATGTCGGGCGAGGCGAGGATGATGTTCGAGATATTGCTGCTGTCGGCACTGCTCGACGTGCGATCGACATAGGAAATGGCAGGTATCACGAGCCGCGCGCCGAGCGAGTGCGAGACGACCACGATTTCCTTGACCCAGCTTTGTTCGGCAAGCGACTTCAGGAAGTCGCGGAAATTGCGGACGTCGTGATACATGTTCGTCTCGTCGACGACATAGCTCAGGATCCTGCCCTGCGACGGCCAGCTATATTCGATGATCGGGCCGTCGAAGCCGGTCATGCGCGCGATCTGCGCCGCGTCCTTCGACGTCGTCGAGAAATTTTCGCGATAGCCGTGAATATAGAGCAGCACGCGGCCCTGCTTGCGGTCGGTCTCGGCCTGCAGCGCGCGCCACCAGTCGGCCGAGGTCTGGAAGGCGATCGGCGCGAGCAGTTTTTTCTTCTTGCCGACCTCGATCTCCCGCGGGGCATTGAAGCGGCCGTAACGCATCTGATCGCCGCGATGGCGCAGCAGTTCGATCTCGCTCGTCCGGCAGTCGGGCAGGCGGCTCGTCGCGAAGAAAAAGGGCAGCGCCTCGCCGTCGACGACCGCACCTGGCTGTGCGGTGCAGCGCGGGTCGGCGACATAGTCGGCGTGGCGGATCTTGCCATAATCGACCGGGGTGATGCAGCCCGCCAGCGGCAGGGCGGCGAGGACGGCAAGCAGGTGCTTCGTTCGCACGGCGATCTTCACCTTTAAAAAGCCCGGCACATTCGGTGACGCTGGCAGAGGATGAGGGGCTTTGGAAGCCGAAAACGATCTTCCGAAGAGTATTGATAGAATAATACACTTCGCTTATTCCCGTGTCCATGGTCGTTTGCTCGGCCAGTTCAGGGGGAGGGTTTTGTGCCGGCCTTTGCTGCATTCTTGTTGACCATCGCGGCGGCTGCGCCGCCGCCCTACACCCCCGCCTTCGACCCGCGCACGCTGAAGGACAATGTCGCGGGAGCGCCCGGCGAATTGCTCGTCCTCGGCACGCCGCATCTGTCGGGGCTGCCCGAAGATTTCAAACCCGAAAGCCTCGAGCCCTTGCTGGCGCGGCTCGCCGCGTGGAAACCCGCGATCATCACGATCGAGGGTCTTTCGGGTACCGATTGCGAACATCTCGTTCGCTATCAGATCCTTTATCCCGGCGCCTCCGATTATTGCCGGGACCCGGGCCCGGCGCAGAAAGTCGTCGGGCTCGATATGGTCGCCGCAACCGTGGAGGCCGACAGGCTGCTCGGCGCCTGGCCAGTCAACCCGGCGCCCGCTGATCGCCGCCGGCTCGCGGCGCTCTTCCTCGCGGGCGGCGAACCCGCGTCGGCGCTTGTTCAGTGGCTGCGGCTTCCTGCAAGTGAGCGCCGCGCCGGGGATAGCCTCGACGCCACCCTCGTCGCGGAGCTCGACGAGCTGATGACGCGCCGCAACGAGAATTTCCTGATCGGAGCGGCGCTTGCCGCGCGGCTGGGACTCGAACGCGTCCATGCGGTCGACGATCACAGCGCCGACGGGGTCACCGCGTCGCTCGACAAGGATCCGGGATATGGAGCCGCGATGCAGCGTATCTGGAATACGCCGCGGCTGCAGGAGAGGATTGCCGCCGAAAAGAAGCTGGAGGCCTCGCTCGATAGCGAGGGTGTGATGGCGCTCTATCGCTTTTATAATCGGCCGGCGACGATGCAGCTTGCCTTCGACACCGATTTCGGGCCCGCGCTCGCCGACGCGACCCCGCAAGATTACGGGCGCCGCTACACCGGCTGGTGGGAAGTGCGAAACCTGCGCATGGCCGCCAATGTCCGTGCCGCGATGGCGGTCCGGCCGGGCGCACGCACGCTCGCGATCGTCGGCGCGTCGCACAAGGGCTATTTCGAAGCCTATCTCGCCATGATGCACGACGTCCGGTTGGCGGACGCCGAAGCAATCCTGAAATAGCGGCTTATTTGCCGATCACGCTTTCGGGCAGATCCTCGCCGAACACGCGCTGATAATATTCGGCGACGATCATCCGCTCGGCCTCGTCGCACTTGTTGAGGAACGAGAGGCGGAAGGCGAAACCGATATTGTTGAAGATCGCGGTATTCTGCGCCCAGCTGATCACCGTGCGCGGCGACATGACGGTCGAGATATCGCCGTTTACGAAGCCTTGACGCGTGAGATCCGCGACCTTGACCATATTGGCCACGGTCGTGTCGTCGGTGTCGGGCACCTTGGCGAGGATGATCGCGCTTTCGGTCGCGGCAGGCAGATAGTTCAGCGTGACGACGATGTTCCAGCGGTCCATCTGGCCCTGATTGATCTGCTGCGTCCCGTGATAGAGCCCGCTCGTATCGCCGAGCCCGACGGTGTTCGCGGTCGAGAAGAGGCGGAAATGCGGATTGGGGCGGATCACCCGGTTCTGGTCGAGCAGGGTCAGCTTGCCCTCGGTTTCGAGCACGCGCTGGATCACGAACATCACGTCGGGCCGGCCGGCGTCATATTCGTCGAAGACGAGCGCGGTCGGGGTCTGCAGCGCCCAGGGGAGCAGGCCTTCGCGAAACTCGGTGACCTGCTGGCCGTCGCGCAGCACGATCGCGTCGCGGCCGACGAGGTCGATACGGCTGATATGCGCGTCGAGGTTGACGCGAATGCACGGCCATTTGAGCCGCGCCGCAACCTGTTCGATATGCGTCGACTTGCCGGTGCCGTGATAGCCCTGCACCATCACGCGGCGGTTGTATTTGAAGCCCGCGAGGATCGCGAGCGTCGTGTCGCCATCGAACACGTAGGCGGGATCGAGGTCGGGGACGCGCTCGTCGGCCTCGCTGAACGCCGGGACCTTCATGTCGATATTGACGCCGAACAGCTCGCGCGCGTCGACCTCGACATCGGGCGCTGCAAGCAGCGTCGAGCCGTGGTGATCGGGAAGGCTGTTCGGAATATCGGTCATGGCAAAGGTCCAGCAGGATAAACAGGGGAGAGTCGCCGCCGGGCGGCGCTTCGCCGTCGCGGTATAGCGACGGGTTGCGGCTTGCAACGCCTTTTCAGAGCAGGCCGAGCGCCTTCATTACCGCCGACTGGTCATAATAGGGACGTTCGCAGACGATCTTGTCGCTACCGGGGGCGAACTCGAAGCTCGCCGCCATGCGGATGCGGAACGCCTTGCCGGTCGGCGCAATCGTCCGCACGCCGAGCTTCAAAGGGCCGAGGTGCGTGCCGGTCAGCCAGAATTCGACCAGCACCGTGTTCGTTGCCGCGTCGGGTGCGATCGCGATCACCTCGTTCGCCTGATCGGGAAAAGGCTCGCGCGACGTGGCGAAATAGGACCGCACCGCGGCTTCACCGTCGAAAATCGTGCCGGGCCCCATCAACTCGTACCGCGGATGGTCGAAGGTCGCGAGGACGCCGTCCCAGTCGTGCGTGATCTCGAGCGCCATGTGCCGGCGTACGACTTCGATCCTCGCTTCGTTCAGGTCGGTCATCGTTCCTCTCCTATGCGAATGCCTTCGTCTTGCGCAGTAACTGATACGCCTCGACTACAGCACCCAGTCGCGTTTCGAAACTGCGATCACCGCCATTCCGGTCGGGATGATATTTGCGGACGAGTTCGCTGTAGCGCCGCCGCAACGCCGCGCGGTCGGCATCAGCGGAAAGGCCGAGCAGCTGCATCGCGTCATGCTCCTCACGCGAAAGACCCGGATTTGCGGCCTGTCGCCGCGCCTCGTCCATCCGCTGACGAAAGCGCGCCCCGAGCGCGTCCATCGGATCCCTGAAATCGGCCCAGCGCGGCGGCAGGTCGGCGCTGCCCGCGGGGCGGAAGGCGCGGCTTTCGGTTTCCCAGCCGGCGGTCGGCGATTGCGCCGCCATGATCTGGTCGGCGTTCATCCCTTCGAAGAAATTATAGCCCGCGTTGAATTCGCGCACATGGTCGAGGCACAGCCAGCGATAGGGCGGCGGTCCGTCGGGCGAGCGGTGCGAGGAGACGGGCGCGCGAAACTCGCCGGGCTCGCGGCATCCGGGCGCGGCGCAGCGTTCCTCGCGGGGGACGCGGCCATGGAATCGGGAAGGGCGAGCAGAAGACGGCACAATATGCTTTCGGAATCGAACGGAGGGACCTGATCTCTGGAAGGTCTTATAATTTGGCGATGGAGGGCTTATGGTCAACCCCATGAGCAACAAAGGCCCCGTACAGCAAGAGATGGAAAGCCTGCTCACCGCAGCCTTTCCCGACGCGAATTTCGTCCTGAGCAACGACAGTGCCAGCCATCACGGCCATATGGGCGACGACGGCAGCGGCGAGTCGCATTTCAGCCTGGCGATCGAGTGGGCGGGCTTCGCCGGCCAGAACCGCGTCGCGCGCCAGCGCGCGGTGAACAAGGCGCTCGGCGACCTGCCGGGGCAGCGCGTCCACGCGCTGGCGATCAAGGCGGTCGCGCCGGGGGAAAGGTGACCGGGCATGAGCGAGCATCGCGTCTATGGGTACAGCTTTGCGAGCGTCTATCCGCATTATGTCACCAAGGCGGAGCGCAAGGGGCGCACGAAGGCCGAGGTCGACGAGATCATCCGCTGGCTGACCGGCTATAGCCAGAAAGCGCTCGATGCGCAGATCGCGGCAAAGACCGACCTCAGGGGATTTTACGGCGACGCGCCCACGCTGAACGCGGCGCGCGACCAGATCAAGGGCGTCATCTGCGGTATCCGCGTCGAGGAGATCGACGAGCCGCTGATGCGCGAAATCCGTTATCTCGACAAGCTGATCGACGAACTCGCCAAGGGAAAAGCAATGGACAAGATCTTGCGGACACCCGCACCATGACCCCTGCCAAGGTGAACCTTGCCGAAGCCTTCGCGACCTTTCACGATCACTGGAACCCGCGCGTCGCGGGCGATATCAACAATTTTCAGGTCAAGCTGGTGAAGCTCGCTGGCCAGTTCGACTGGCACCATCATGATCATGAGGACGAATTGTTCCTCGTCGTCGCGGGCCGGATGAAGATGGCGTTTCGCGACCGCGACGTGATCGTCGGGCCGGGCGAGTTCATCATCGTGCCCCACGGCACCGAACATTGTCCCGAGGCGCTGGGCGGCGAATGTCAGGTGCTGCTGCTCGAACCGGGTTCGACGCTGAACACCGGCAATGTCGAAACCGAAAAGACGCGCAAAGCGTTGGAAAGACTGGACTGATCATGGACATCATCACCCCCTCGACCCACGATCTCGGCGCCTTCGAAGTGCGCCGCACCTTGCCGAACAAGGCGCGTACGATGGTTGGCCCCTTCATCTTCGTCGACCAGTTCGGACCGGCGCATTTCGACGTCGGCCGCGGCATGGACGTGCGTCCGCACCCGCATATCAACCTGGCGACGGTCACCTATCTGTTCGAGGGCGCGATCGACCATCGCGACAGCCTCGGCACGCTCGCGACGATCCGCCCCGGCGCGTGCAACCTGATGACCGCGGGCAGCGGCATCGTCCATTCGGAACGCACACCTGCCGCCGAGCGCGCGACCGGATCGGGCATTTCGGGGATGCAGACCTGGCTCGCCTTGCCCGACGGGAAGGAAGAGATCGACGCGGCGTTCGAACATGTCGCGAAGGACGATCTGCCGCTGATCGAGGACAGCGGCGTGTCGGCGCGCGTCATCATGGGCAGCCTGTGGGGCGCGACCTCGCCGATCACCCAGCATGCCGCGACGATCTATGCCGATATATTGATGAACGCCGGCGCGACGATCCCGATCGATGCCGAGGCTGACGAGCGCGCGGTGCTTGTTGCGCTCGGCGATGCGAGCCTCGATGGCGAGGCGCTCGATCGCTACAGCCTCTACATCCTCAAGCCCGGGCAGGCGATGACGCTCCGCGCCGAAAGTGACGCGCGCGTGATGCTGCTCGGCGGCGAGGCGTTCAGGACGCCGCGCCATGTCTGGTGGAATTTCGTGAGCTCGAGCCGCGACCGCATCAACCAGGCGAAGCACGACTGGAAGGACCGCAAATTCCCGCTCGTCCCCGGCGACAGCGAGGAATTCATCCCGATCCCCGAAGTTCCGAAGACGGTCAGCTATCCGTGAGCCTGCTGCTGGCGCTCGCGCTCACCACGAGTCCCGAACCCGTCTTCACATGCAGCTTCGGCGCGAAGCAATTGACCGTCACGCAGGAGGGCGAGTCGCTCGTCTATCGCTATGGCACCAGGAGCCGGGCCGAACTCACCATTGTCGCCGATGCGCCCAGCAACCGCGTCTTCTATCATCGCACCCTTTATGCGCGCGCCGAGGACCAGACGCTGCGCTTCGTCAGCGGCGAGTATAATTATGTCGTTTATGCCCATTGGTCGGCACCGGACATAGGGATGACCGAGGAAAGCCGCACGGGTGAAAGCTATTACGGCGGACTGACGGTGATGCGCGGCGAGGAAGAGCTGACATCGCGCCGCTGCAGCCGCGGCGGCGACATGCGCGAATGGCCGATCTTCAAGACGCTGCCACAGGATGAAACGAACATGACGCCGCCCGAATAGCCACTCGCCATCTGTTGCAGCTTGCCAGCCGCAACGATCCTCGCCAGATTGGTTTCGAAAAGAAACCAAAGGAGTGGTGTCGATGACCGGCGATTTCGAACTACAGCGTGTGAAGCTTTCGACCGGGGTCGAACTCGACGTCGTCGACATGGGGCCGAAGGATGCTCCGGCGCTGATCTTTCTCCACGGCTTTCCCGAATCGCACCGCACGTGGCGCCACCAACTGCCGCATTTCGCCGACCGCTTCCGCTGCATTGCGCCCGACCAGCGCGGTTATCGCGGTTCGTCGAAACCGCAGGACGCCGAATCCTATACGCCCGACAAGCTGATCGCCGATATATTCGCGCTGGCCGACGCGCTGGACGTGAGGGAATTCACGATCGTCGGTCACGACTGGGGCGGGGCGATTGCGTGGGGTGTCGCGCTCGGCGGCCAGCCGGGCGGGCTACATCCCGCGTGGGCGGGACGGGTCACGCACGCGGTGATCGCCAATGCGCCGCATCCGGGCATCTTTCAGCGCCTGCTTGCCGTCAACGAAGAGCAGCGCGCGGCGAGCCAGTATATCCGCACCTTCCGCGATCCCGCGAGCGATGCGATCATCGAGGAGCATGGCATCGCGGGCATCCTTGCCCATGCGTTTGCCGGACGCGTGCCGAGCGGCGGACTGCAACCCGCCGACGAAATCGCCCGGTTGCTCGAGGACTGGGAAGATCGGGACGCCTGCCGCGCGATGATCAACTGGTATCGCGGTTCGACGATCAACGTGCCCGCGATGGACGAACCCTATGCCGAACCGCCCCCGATGCCGTTTCCGAAACTCACCATTCCGACGCTGGTGATCTGGGCGCTCGACGATGTCGCGCTGCCGCCGTGCAACCTCGACGGGATGGAAAATCTGGTTCCGGACGTCGAGATCGTCAAGGTGCCCGATTGTGGTCATTTCGTGCCGTGGGATGCGCCCGGTGCGGTCAATGCGGCGATGGATGGATTTCTCGCCCGGACGTGATCCGCGCGCGCTCCGAAGGGGGGAGAATAGAGGATGTCGCATACCGCTATCATGCTGCTCGCCGGACTTGGCCTGCTCATTCTGTTGCGCCTGACGATTCGCGACGCAGCGCGGGCGACCCGCCTGTTCCTGCCCTTGTGGCTGATCGTTTCGGTTGGCAACCTGCTCGTGGGCGTGCTCTACGCGGGATATGGCTGGGCCGAGGAGGCGGTAATCTGGTTGCCTGTTTTCGGCCTGCCTGCGGTGGTCGCACTCGCGACCCGCCGCCTGTCGCGCTAGTCTTCGGGGCGCAGCAGACAGCCGCTGGCTCCCGCAAGGCGCGCGCTGCGCGACGCGAGCAGCGGGACGCTGCCGGTCACGGTCTTTGTCGCCGGATCCTCGCTCAGCGATACCATCTCCATCCCCGGCTCGAAATCGCTCTGGCAGCTTTCGAGACTGCGCCCCTGCACATAGCGGCACGAACAGCCGACGCGTGCGGCGTAAGCCGACCCGAGTTCGGCCTGCGCCTTGAACGACGGAAATTTCCAGACCGCGAAAATCGCGAACAGCGCCGCCAGCCCGATCGCCCACGGCAGGCAACCGCCCCAGCGACTGGGCTTCGCGCGCGCCTCGGGTGGCGGTGGAGGAGAAACGGTCGGGGGCGGAACTGCCGCGGGCGTCTCGCCCGTTGAAGGATCGGTCGGGTTGATGCTAGTCACTGGAGCCATGATCACGAAAAAACGGCTGCTGGCAAGTGCCGCTCTCGCGATGCTCGGGGCCTGGACCTTGTCACAGGCGGCGGGGCAGGGGACGATGGCGCCGGCTTCGCCTGCACCCAAATTCGGCGCGTCGCTCGACGGCGTCGCGGCGGTCGAAACCGCGCGGCCGCTGCCCGTCCTGCCTGCGGCGACCCGGGCCCGCGCCGATGCGCTGTTCACCGACGCCGACGATGTGGGGCAGACGCGCGCGCTTTATGTGCTGCGCGACGGCGAGCCGATCTACGAACGCTATGCCGCGGGTTTCGGCCCCGAATCGAAGCTGATCAGCTGGTCGATGGCGAAAAGCATCACCGCGGTGCTTACCGGCTTTCTTGTCGCCGACGGGCAATTGTCGCTCGACGGGCCGGTGCCGGTCGAGGCTTGGCAGCGCAGCGGCGATCCGCGCGGTGCGATCACGTTGCGGCACCTGCTCCATATGTCGTCGGGGCTCGAGCATGTCGAAAATGGCGACCCTGTATGGCAGGGCGATACGGTGTCGATGCTGTTCGGCGACGGGGCGCAGGATATGGCGGCTTTCGCCGAAGCGAAGCCCGCGGCGGCGCAGCCGGACGAGATATTCAACTACAGCTCGGCGACCAGCGTCATCCTGTCGGACGTCATCGCCAACACGCTGACCCCGTCGCGAAATCCCGATGCGCGGCGCGACGCGATGCGCGATTTCATCGGCGGACGGCTGATCGAGCCGCTCGGCATGACCAGCCTGACCCCCGAATATGATGCCAAGGGGACGATGATCGGCGGGTCGGTCATGCACGCGTCCGCGCGCGATTATGCGAAATTCGGCGAGTTCCTGCGCAATCACGGCGTCGTGAACGGGCAGCGGCTGCTTCCCGAAACCTGGATGAAGTTCATGCTTACGCCGTCGGCGAATGACGCCGGCTATGGCGGGCATATATGGCTCAATCGCAAGCGTCCGCCGGGCGTGACGCCTGCGTTATGGCCCGACCGCGGGCCGAACGACCTGTTCGCGTGCATCGGTCATCAGGGGCAATATATCATCGTCTCGCCGTCGCAGCGGGTGACGATCGTCCGGCTTGGCGTAACGACCGACGACCAGTTTCCGGCATTGCGCCGTCATCTCGCCGATCTGACGGCGGCGCTTTGAGACGCGGGTTCGATGTCGTCCTCCCGTCGCCACATTAAAGCGAGAGCTCCAACATCCTTCCGGAAACAAGAGAGAAGGCCCGCCATCCTTCGGGACGGCGGACCTTCGAACCCATCGGTGACCAGACCTGTCGGGTATCAGCAGACGCAGCGCGGCTTGGGTTTCGGTTTCCACTTCTTCTTCGCCACATAGCGTTTCCGCACCGGAACATTCTCGTAATAGGTGCGGGTCGACGTCTCGACCGTTTCGGTCACCACGGGCGCGCCGTTCGTGATGATCGTCGTGACCACCACGCCGGGCGTATAATAGCCGTACCCATAACCGCCCTGATGCCAGGTCGTCGAATAGCCGCCGGGGTAGCCCCCTTGATAATAGCCGCCCTGGTACTGGCTGCGGCTCGCCCACCAGGCTTCGCACTTCTTCCGGTCCGACGCGTTGCCGATCGCGGCACCGGCCAGCGCGCCGACCCCGCCGCCGATCAGCGTGCCCGCGGTGCGGTT
>NZ_DATMST010000209.1:0-7509 GCF_035565275.1 Sphingopyxis sp. | reverse complement strand
GACCTTGGCCGCCGCGATGCCGGGGTCGAACCCGAACGCCTTGCCGCGCTGGTCGGCAGCGCGCGCGCCGCATTGCCCGACGCCGCCGATTATGACGCGATCGAATCGAGCTGGGCCGGCCTGCGGCCGATGACCCCCGATTCGCTTCCGATCACGCGGACGATCGCCCATGGGGTGATCGCCAACACCGGCCACGGGGCACTCGGCTGGACCTATGCTGCGGGATCGGCCGAGCGCGTCGCCGCGATCATCGACGGAGAGCGCTGAGGATTCGCAAAACAATTATTCAAAAATAACGAATTACAGAGGGAAGGGCAGAATGATGAACAGGGGACTTCGTATCACCAGCCTGATGGGCGGCATCTCGCTCATCGCCAGCGCGAGCGTCGCCATGGCGCAGGACGCACCGCCGCAAACGGACGGACAAGATGACGAAATCGTCGTCATCGGGTCGCAGATCAAGGGCGCAGACGTCGCCGGGTCGCTTCCCGTCACCGTACTCGGCGAGCAGGACATCGACGCGATCGCCGCAACCAACGGTGATGAACTGTTCCGCGCGATCCCGCAGGCGGGCGACGTCGCGTTCAACGAAAGTCGCGATGCCGGCGGGATCAACGACGCGCGCGGCGACGTCGCGTCGATCAACCTCCGCGCGCTCGGCACCGGCAATACGCTGGTGCTGCTCAACGGTCGCCGCATGGTGCTGCACCCCGGTACCCAGTCGGAAAATCTGGTTCCGGTACAAAGCGTCAACACCAACGCTATCCCGGTGCTCGGCGTCCGCCGCGTCGAGGTGCTGCTCGACGGCGCCGCCGCCATCTATGGCTCGGACGCAGTTGCCGGCGTGATCAACACGGTGCTCAAGGACAATTTCAAGGGCCTGCGCGTTTCCGGCGAATACAGCCTGACCGACGACAGCGACCAGCGCGAGTATGAACTCTCCTTCGAGGCCGGCCACACGTTCAACGACGGCCGTACGAATATCTCGCTGTTCGGTTCGTTCAACCACCGCGATCCGCTCTATGCACGCGAACGCCGCAACTCGCGCTCGTCGGACCTGCGTCCGCTCGTCGCCGGCACGCCGTTCGAAGGCGACAGCGATTTCGACAACATGTCTGGCGACAGCATATGGGGCGAATTTCGGCGACTGACGAACAGCTACGCCGAGTCGAGCACCGTCGCGCAAGTCAACGGCAGGCCGCTCACGACCGGCGGCATTTTCCATATCCAGCCCGACACCAACGACGGCTGTATCGCGCCGACGCCTTATGCCGGCACGTGCTGGGACAATAGTTCGCTGTCGACCGCCTCGACCGACAATAATCTGAAATATGACATCAACGACCAGCGCACGATTCTGGGGCGCAACAATCGGCTCAACCTGTTCGGTTTCCTCAACCACGAGTTCGTATCGGGCCTCGAATTCTATGCCGAGGCGGGCTGGTATCACGCCAAATTCCAGTCGCAGCGCGAACAGGAAACCAATCTCGCAAGCCAGCGGCTGATCATTCCGGCCAATGGCTACTGGAACCCCTTCGGTCCCGTCGGCAGCCCCAACCGCATTCCCGGGCTGACGGGCGTCGCGACCAGCGGGGTACCGATCGAATTGCTCGACTATCGCCCGGTCGACGCCGGCCCGCTCGTCGTCAATGTGAAGAATGATACGACCCGCTTCCTCGCGGGTTTCCGCGGCGAGATATTCGGTTTCGATTTCGACACCGCGGCGCTCTATTCGAAGGCGAAGACAACCGACAGCATGCGCACCGTGTCACTGACCTTGTTTCAGGAGGCGCTGTCGCGCACCGACGCGACCGCATATAACCCGTTCAACGGCGGCGATCCGCTCAATCCCGGCCGCCTCGATTCAACGCCCAACCCGCAAAGCGTGATCGACGGCTTCATGGTCGATATCGGCCGCACGAGCACCACCGAACTCGCACTCGCCGATTTCAAGCTCAGCAAGAACGATCTTTTCACCCTGCCCGGCGGCCGCGTCGGCGTCGCAGCGGGGGTCGAGTTCCGTCACGAAACCTTCAAGGACGACCGCGACGACCGCCTCGACGGCACGATTTTCTTCACGGCGCTTGACGGTTCGTCGAACGGCAGCGACACGCTGGGCGCCAGCCCGACCCCCGACAGCAAGGGTTCGCGCGACGTGCTATCGGCCTATCTCGAATTCGCGGTGCCGCTCGTCTCGCCCGAAATGCGCGTGCCGCTGATCCACTCGCTCGACCTGCAGCTCGCGGGGCGCGCCGAATCCTATCAGGGCTTCGGGTCGGTCGCGAAGCCCAAGGTGGCTTTGAGCTGGTACCCGGTCCCGAACCTGCAGTTCCGTGGCAGCTGGTCGCAAAGCTTCCGCGCGCCCAACCTGCCGCAGCTTTTCGAAAACGGCATCCAGCGGTCGAACACGCGGAGAGACTGGGTTCGCTGCGAGGCCGACCTGCGCGCCGATCCTCCCCGCATCGCCAATTTCGACGACTGCACCCAAAGCCAGGCCATCGTCAGCAACCGGTCGGGCAGCAAGGAGCTGCGCCCCGAAACCGCCGAAAACCTGTCGCTCGGCGGCACTTTCCAGCTCAACATGGGCGCGGCGGGCCGGCTCACCTTCACCACCGACTATTGGGAAATCCGGCAGAAGAATGTGATCGGTCTGTTCGGCGATTCGAACGCGCTGATCCTCGACTATCTCCTCCGCCTTCAGGGATCGTCGAACCCCAATGTCGAGCGTGCCGACCCGACGCAGGCCGATATCGACGACTTTGCCGGGAGCGGGATCGATCCCGTCGGCGATGTCATCCAGGTGATCGACAATTACACCAACCTCAGCCCGCGCAAGGTGCGCGGCATCGACTTCGGCCTCTATTATCAGGTGCGCGATACCGGGATCGGCGAGTTCAGCCTGCGCCTCAACGCCGCACGGTTGCTCGAATTCTATCAGGCGCCGGGCGAATTGCAGCAGGCGCTACTCGACGGCCAGGCATCGGGCGAGATCGATCCGACGATCATCATCGTCGGCGCCGAGGACCTGATCGAGCAGAACGGCCGTCCCAAATGGCGCGGTTCGGCGAGCCTCAGCTGGCGCTACAAGGGGTTCGGCGCGGGCTGGTTCGCGAGCTATGTCGGCCCCGTCAGCGACACCTCGGCGTCGCTCGCCGACGGCACCCGCTTCCGCGTCAAGGACTTCATGTCGCACAGCGTCTATGTCCAGTATGAAGCCGACGGCGGCCTGCTCGAAGACACACGTTTCCGCCTCGGTGTGCGCAACCTGTTCAACAAGCTCGCGCCGCTGTCCGATCAGACCTATGGCTATATCGGTGACCTCTACAGCAATCGTGGCCGCCAGTTCTACGCCTCGATCAGCAAGCGGTTCTGACGCGTGTCGGCAGGGGAGAGCCAGATGAACGACATCGCGCCCGCTTCAGCCGGTACCGCGCCCCCCGCGCCCGGCCTCTTCGGCCGCGCGCTCGGCGCGTGGTTCGGTGTCGCGCTGTGGAAACGCATCCTCGCCGCGCTCCTGCTCGGCGCGGTGGCGGGTGTCCTGTGGGGCGAAGGGGCAACGGCGATCGGCTGGATCGGCGAACTCTTCGTGCGGCTGATCCGCATGCTCGTCGTCCCGCTGGTCTTTCTGACCATCGCGTCGGGGGTCGCCGCGCTCGCCGATCCCAAACGGCTTGGCAGCATCGGGGTGAAGACGCTCGGCATGTATGTCTTCACCACCGCGCTCGCCGTCAGCACCGGTCTGCTCGTCGCGACACTGATCGCGCCCGGTGTCGGTGCAAGCTTTGCCGACGCGATCCCGCGCGCGGTCGCCGAGCCGCAGGATCCCGCGCGGATGTTCATCGAAATCATCCCCGACAATCCGATCGGCGCGATGGCGAACGGCGCGACGCTGTCGGTGATCTTCTTCGCGATCCTTGTCGGCGCCGGCGTGATCGCCGCGGGCAAGGAGGCCGAACCGGTCCGCCGCCTGCTCGCGAGCGGGTCCGAAGTGATGCTGCGCATCGTCGGTTTCGTGATGGAGACGGCTCCCTTTGGCGTCTTCGCGCTGATCACCGTCGTCATGGGCACCAGCGGCCCCGCGAGCTTCCTCGCGGTAATCAAGCTCGCAGTCTGCGTGCTCGTCGGCTCGCTCGTCGTGACCCTCCTCGTCCACGGCCTTATCGTTGTCAGGCTGCTCGCCTGGCTGCCACCCCTTCCCTTCTTTCGGGGTATCGCCGATGCGATCATGGTCGGCTTCTCGACCTCGTCGTCGAGCGCGACGCTGCCCGTCGCGATCCGCGTCGCCGAGCGCAACCTCGGCGTTTCGCCCCCCGTCGCCTCGACCGTGCTGCCGCTCGGCGCCACGATCGGCATGGACGGCGCCGCCATGTATGTCGCGATCCTCACCCTGTTCGCCGCGCAGGCCTTCGGCGTTCCGCTGACCTTCGCCGATTATCTGGTGATCGCCGGGACGACGACGATCGTCGCGATGGGTGTCGCGCCGGTGCCGTCGGGGTCGCTCTTCGTCCTCGCGGCGGTGCTCCACGCGATCGGCATCACGCCGGAGCAGACCGCGATCGTCGTCGGCTTCGTCTTGCCCTTCGACCGAATCCTCGACATGATCCGGACCGTTCCCAACGTCACGTCCGACCTGTCGATCGCGACCGCCGTCGCGCGCTGGGAGGGAGAAATGGACGTCGCCGTCTATCGCTCCCGCGACGATGTATAAGGAAATGTCGATGATCTTCCGCCGCCTTCTCGCCGCGACGCTTTCGCTTGCGCTCGTTGTCCCGGTCCCGCTCGCGGCGCAGAGCCGCCACCTGCTCGAATATCCGTCGGTTCATTCGCCGACCGTCGGCACGCGCGGCATGGTGGTCAGCCAGAATGCCATCGCGAGCGAGGTCGGGGCTCAGGTGCTGCGCGACGGCGGCAATGCCGTCGACGCCGCGATCGCGGTCGGCTTTGCGCTCGCGGTCACGTTGCCCCGCGCCGGCAACATCGGCGGCGATGGTTTCATGACCGTCTATGACGCTGCGTCGGGGCAGGTACGCGTGCTCGATTTCCGCAGCGTCGCGCCGAAGGCCGCGACCCCCGCGATGTTCATCGACAACAAGGGCAAGGAACGCGCGGAGGCGAGCTATGGCTATCTCGCCCCGGCGGTCCCCGGCACCGTCGCGGGGCTCGACCTTGCGCATCGCAAATGGGGTAAACTGCCGTGGAACCGGCTCGTCGCGCCAGCGATCAAGCTCGCGGCGGACGGAGTGCGGCTGACCGCCGACGAAGCCTTCGTCTTCAGCTGGGGCAAGAACCGCCTGTCGAAAAGCAGCAGCGGCCAGACGACCTTCTACAAGGCAGGCGGCGCACTCTACGCCAAGGACGAGGTGCTGAAACAGCCCGAACTCGCGTGGACGTTGGGCGAGATCGCGAAGCATCGCGCCGATGGCTTCTACAAAGGCGAAGTCGCGAAACGTTTCGCCGCCGACATGAAAGCCCATGGTGGACTGATCACCGCCGACGACCTTGCCGCCTATCGCCCGGTCGAGCGCGATCCGCTCGTCGGCAGCTACCGCGGCTACGCCATCTACACCGCGCCGCCGGCGAGCGCGGGCGGCGCAACGCTGCTCAACATCCTCAACCAGCTCGAGCATTTCGACATCAAGGCGATGGGCGCGAACAGCGCAAAGTCGCTGCACGTGATGGCCGAGGCGATGAAGCTGGGCTATATCGACCGCTATCGCGCGCTCGGCGACCCCGCCTTCGTCACTGCGCCGATCCGCGGTTTCATCTCGAAGGACTATGCCGCCGAACGCGCAAAGCTCATCGACCCCGTCAAGGCGAAGCCGATGGACGCGATGCCCGCAGGCGATCCGCTCCGTTACGAAAGCCCGTCAACGACCCATTTCTCGGTGGCCGACAGCGAGGGCAATGTCGTCTCGACCACCTACACGCTCGGCTCGGACTTCGGGTCGGGGGTGATGGTCGCGGGCACCGGCGTGCTGCTCAACAACCAGATGAACAATTACAGCCACGAACAGGCGTGGGAGGCCAGACGCGACGGAACGGCGCCGCCGCTCAACGGCCTCGCGCCGGGCAAAAGAATGCTCTCGACGATGATGCCGACGATCGTGATGAAGGACGCCAAGCCCTGGCTTGTCACCGGCACCCCCGGCGGCAGCACGATCATCACGTCGGTGGTGCAGGTCATCGTCAACACGATCGATCACGGGATGAACGTTGCCGAAGCGACGCACCAGCCGCGCATCTATCAGGGTGCGGTCGATGCGCTGCGTGTCGAGCCCAATTTCAACCCCGATACGGTCGCGGCGCTGAAGGCGATGGGGCATCCGGTCACCAGCGACGAGACGATGGGCAGCGCGCAGTCGATCATGATCGAGAACGGCCGCTTCCTCGGCGCCGCCGATCCGCGCCGTCCGGGCGCGCTGGCGGTCGAACCGTGAAGCACGCGTTCCTTATCTTCGCGGCGACGCTGTTCGCCGCCAGCACCCCCGTCGCGATGGCGCGCGAACCCGCGCCTGCGAAGGAACGTCAGGCTTTCGTCGCGGCCGCGCATCCACTGGCGGTCGAAGCGGGGCTCGACGTGCTGCGTCGGGGCGGAAACGCCATCGACGCGGCCGTCGCAGTCCAGGCGATGCTCGGGCTCGTCGAACCGCAAAGCTCGGGGCTCGGCGGCGGCGCCTTCCTTGTCCATTACGACGCGGTGACCCGAAAGGTCAGCGTCTACGACGGCCGCGAAACTGCGCCCGCCGGCGCGACGCCCGACATGTTCCTCGACGACGGCGGCAAGCCGATCCCCTTTCGCACCGCGGTGCTCAGCGGCAGCGCCACGGGCATCCCCGGTGCGGTCGCGATGCTCGCGCTCGCGCAACGGGAACGCGGCAAGCTCGACTGGGGCACGCTGTTCGCCGACAGCGAGCGCGTCGCGCGCGCGGGCTTCACCGTCAGCGCGCGGCTCGAACGCTTCGTCCACGGCCCGTACCCGCAGTCGTCGGCCCCCGATGTCGTCCGTTATTTCAGCGACGGAAAGGGCGGAAAGGTTCGCGCGGGCGACACGCTGAAGAACCCCGCCTATGCGGCTTTCGTCCATCGCCTCGCCACCGAAGGCCCCGACGCGCTCTATCGCGGCGAAACCGCGAAGCGCATCGTCGCGCGCCTGCACGAAGGCGACCTCGCGGGCAGCATGACCGAGGCCGATCTCGCGGGTTACAAGCCCGTGGCGCGCGAGGCGGTCTGCAACGGCTACCGCATGTACATCCTCTGCGCCCCGCCGCCGCCGTCGAGCGGGGTCGGCCTGCTCCAGTTGATGGGAATGATCGAACGCACCGATATCGCGGCGCGCGGTCCCGACGATCCGGTCGCGTGGGTCAAATATGCCGAAGCAAGCCGGCTGATGTATGCCGACCGCGACGCCTATGTCGGCGACGTGCCGAATGTGCCCGTCGCGGGTCTGCTCGACCCCGCCTATGTCGCGGCGCGCGCGGCGCTGATCGGCGACACCGCCGGGGCACCCCC
>NZ_DATMST010000208.1:0-9580 GCF_035565275.1 Sphingopyxis sp. | reverse complement strand
CTTGCCGCCGGATCGCCGGTTTCCCGCGCGGCCCTGTGCGCCGCCCAGGCGGTATCGCGGAGCGCCCTCACGCGCTCGCCTCCGCGCGCGAATGTCCGTGCCGCAGCGACAGCTTCGCGCGGACGCCTGTCCGACGCGTGGCCTCGTTCGAAGATGGCCAGCACCTGCTCCGCGTTACCGACCGCATAGGCCACGACCGCGCGAAGATCGGCCAGATCCAGATCGATTTCGGCCGCCATGTGGACTAATCGAACACCGACCAGCCGGCGGCATAGGCGAAATGTTCGAGCGCGACAGCGCCGGCCAGCGAGGTACCCGCCGTATTGAGCGCGGGCGACCAGACCGCGATCGCTCCCTGTCCCGGAGCGATGCACAGGATGCCGCCGCCAACCCCGCTCTTGCCCGGCAGGCCGACGCGGAAGGCGAACTCGCCCGAATTGTCATAATGGCCGCAGAGCATCATGATCGCGTTGATGCGCCGCGCGCGGTGGGGTTCGATCAGCTGCTCGCCGGTCAGCGGATCGCGACCCTCCATCGCGAGAAACAGCCCTGCGCGTGCAAGCTGGCGACACGACATGGCGATGGCGCACTGGCGAAAATAGACGCCGACCACCGTTTCGACGGGATGCTTCAGATTGCCGAAGGCGTCCATGAAATGCGCAAGGCTGCGGTTGCGCGCGCCGGTTTCCGATTCGGAAAAAGCGACATCGAAGTCGATCCCGACGCTGTCGTCGCACGCGCGCGCGCGCATGAAATCGACGATCTCGTCCGCGACCACATCGCCGCTCCGCCCGTCGATCAGCCTGTCGGTCGTCGCGATCGCGCCGGCGTTGATCAGCGGATTGCGCGGAATGCCCTGCTCGCTTTCAAGCTGGACGATCGAGTTGAACGCCGATCCCGACGGTTCGCGCCCGACGCCGTCCCACAGCGCGCTTCCGACGCGGCGCAGCGCGAGCGCGAGCGTGAAGACCTTCGACACCGACTGGATCGAAAAGGGCTCGTCGGCATCGCCCGACGCGTGGACAGTGCCGTCGGGGAGCGCAAGCGCGAAGCCGAGCTTGCCCGGATCGACCTTCGCGAGCGCAGGGATGTAATCGGCGACGCGGCCTTTTCCGAGGTGCGCGGCGGCGAGTTTCATGGCTTCGTCGATGTGATTGCGGAGATCGTCGGTCATGGCTTTGCCTAGCATAGCCCGGGCGCAACGCATGTATTTTCATTTTATCAGAAATATTCTATATTGCAGAAATTAAATCCACGAATCGGGAGAAGAGCCATGGTCGATCATCCGCGCGGAAAGGGGCTTTCGAGCGCCGTCAGCTATCGGGACAGCAAGGCGGCGTTCCGCTGGCTGGAGGAGGCGTTCGGGTTCGAGCCATTGTTCGTGCTGCTCGATGCCGACGGAAACCTCGCGCATTCGGAAATGGGTTATGGCAATTCGGCGATCATGGTCGGCAACGAATGGTCGGACGATCACAAGAGCCCGAAATCGATCGGCGGCAAGAATACGCAGTCGGTCCATGTCCAGCTGGGCGTCGGGGAGGATATCGATGCGCATTGCGAACGCGCTCGCGCTGCGGGCGCCGACATCATCGCGGCGCCCGAGACGCAATTCTATGGCGACCGCAGCTACCGCGCGAAGGATCCCGAAGGCCATATCTGGACCTTTGGCGTCACGGTCGAGGAAAAGACCGCCGAGCAGTGGGACGCCGAGGGCGGTTTCACGACCAAGACGCGGCTCGACGATTGAACACGCGCGTCGATAGCACGCTCGCCGCGCTCGCCGACCCCGTCCGGCGGCGCACGGTCGAACTGCTCGGCGAACGCCCGCGCAGCGCGGGCGAGCTCGCGGGCGAACTCGGCCTCGCGCCGCCCGCAATGAGCCGGCATTTGCGCGCGCTGAAGGAAGGCGGGCTGGTCGAGGATGGCCATCCCGACTTCGACGCGCGCGTGCGTATCTACAACCTCAAGGACGGCGCGACGGCGGAACTCAGGCAATGGCTCGCCGAAACCGAGGCGATGTGGACGCATCAGCTGGCCGCGTTCAAAACCCACGTCGAGCGCAGCGTGTGAGCGGCGCGGCGGTGATCGTCGCGCTGCGCGTCGGCGTGTCGCCCGATGTCGCCTTCGCCGCCTTTGCGAATGACATCGGGCAGTGGTGGAAGAGTCATCCGCTGTTCCGGCTGTCGCGCAAGGGCGACGGCGTGCTGCGCTTCGATCCCCAGGGGCCAGAGGGCCGGCTCGTCACGCGTTTCGACGATGGCGATGAATGGGAAATCGGGCTGGTGCGGCACTGGGTTCCGGGCGAGCGGCTGGCGTTCGGGTGGCGGCTGCCGAGTTTCAAGGCGGGTCAGGCGACCGAGGTCGATGTGCGCTTCGAGGCCGTCGGCGGCGAAACGCGCGTCACGGTCGAACATCGCGGATGGGACAATATTCCGCAGGAACACGCCGCGCGCCACGGATTCGAGCTGATGCTGTTCCAGCGACGGCTGGGCGAGTTCTGGCGCATGTCGCTCAAGGGCATGAGCGAACGGCTTTAGCGAGGCTTCGGCCTCGGGATGGCGTTCATCGCGCAAGCTTCGCATTGGCGGAGCGCGGCGCTTCGCCTATAGCGCGCCATGCTCCTTTCAGATCGTGTCCTTTTCCTCGACGGCGAGGCCCTCGTCGTCGACAAGCCCGCCGGCCTCCCCGTCGATGCCCCGCGCGACGGCAGCCTCAGCCTCGAAAACCATCTCGACAGCTTGCGTTTCGGTTTCAAGCGCTGGCCGCTTCCCGTCCACCGTCTCGACCGCGACACGTCGGGCTGCCTGCTCCTCGCGCGCAATCCCAAGGCGCACGGCCGCTTCACCCGCGCGTTCGAAAGCCGTGAGGTCGAGAAGCAATATCTGGCGATCGTCGAGGGGATACCCGAAGGAGACGGCGGCACGATCGACCTGCCGCTTGCCAAGGTATCGACCGCCGAGGAAGGCTGGCGCATGGTCGGCGACGCCAAGGGCAAGCCATCGGTATCGCATTGGGAAAAGCTCGCGGTGGTCGGGACACGCAGCCTGCTGCGCTTCCGCCCCGAGACCGGCCGCACCCACCAGCTCCGCGTCCACGCGCTCGAAGGACTCGGTTTTCCGCTCGTCGGCGATCCCGTCTACGGCCGCGGCGGCGCGAAAACGCGTACACTGCTCCACGCCGAACGGCTGGTGGTAAAACGTGACGTCAAGCCATCGATAATTGCCGAAGCGCCCTTCCCCGACGCGTTCCTCGCACTGGGCTTCGCGGCGCCGGAGGGAGCGGCGCCGACCCGTGGCTGACATTCCCGAAAGCGCGATCACCGAACGCTTCCTCGCCGGGTCGGGACCGGGGGGCCAGAATGTCAACAAGGTCGCGACCGCGTGCCAGCTTCGCGTCGATGTCTACGCGCTCGGGCTCGAGCCCGACGCCTATCGCCGGCTGAAGACGCTCGCGGGCAGCAGGATGACCACCGAGGGCGAACTCGTCATCCTCGCGCGCCGCTTTCGCACGCAGGAGGCAAACCGCGCCGACGCGCGCCAGCGGCTGAACGAGCTGGTCGACGCCGCGCTCGTCCGCCCCGAACGGCGCATCAAGACCAGGCCGAGCAAGGCCGCAAAGGCGCGGCGGGTCGACAGCAAGAAGGCACGCAGCACCGTGAAATCCGGACGCGGCCGCGTTCGCCTCGACTAGGATCGGCCGGGGCGATGCACCTCTACCGCCTCGATGCGTCCGCCGCGGCGATTTCCGCCGCTTTCGGGGTCGATGCGGGCAGCGACCCCTGGACCGGCGATTATGTTACGCCCGGCCGGCCCGCGCCGGTGATCGTGCCCGACAGTCGCGGCGGACCGCGGCGCTATCTGCGTCCCAAGCTGTGGGGTGTCCCGCCGCCGCCGCGCGGTGCGCAGCCGGTAGCCAACGTCCGCAACCTCGCAAGCCCGTTCTGGATCGGCACGCTGCGCCATCCCGAGCTACGCTGTCTGATCCCCGCGACCAGCTTTCCCTTATGGTCCGGGCCCACCGGCGCGAAGCGCCAGCATTGGGTCGCGATCGACGGGCGGTCGATCTTCGCCTTCGCGGGTATTCACCGTCAGGCCGAGGACTGGCCGAGCTTCGCGATCCTCTCGACCGATCCCAACCGCCTCGTCGAACAATATCAGGCGAATGCGATGCCGGTCATCCTGCATCCCGAGGATCACGAGCGCTGGCTGACCGCCGAATGGCGCGACGCGGCAGCGCTCGTCGCCGCGTATCCCAGCCATTTGATGACGACCGGGGACACGCCTCCGCTTCCCTGAATTCACCATCTTTCTTCACTTCGGGATAACCAACGGCGCAATAGACCTGTGCGATCGAACGACCGGGTGGGATTCGCAAAAGTGCAGACGCATCGCAAAGCCGCATCGCAGGGACGACGCGCCGCACGGGCACCCGTGTCGGCCCGCGCGCGCTTTCGCGAGCCCGGTTTCAACCCGTTCGATGTCGAGCTGTTCGACCTGTCATCGACCGGCTTTCGCATGGTTACCTTTGCCCGGCCGCAGGTCGGCAAGACGATCTGGGTGAGCCTGCCCGGGCTTCATCCACTCGAAGCCGTTGTCCGCCGCGCCGATGGCAACGATCTGGGCTGCGAATTCGTCCATCCGCTCCACCCGTCGGTGGCGGCGCATCTGCAGGTGAAGCTGCGCTGACGCGCTGAGGCGCGGGATCAGCTTTCCGGCTTCTCCGATTTCTTCAGGATATGCTTCCACTCATCGGACGTCACGCGTCCGACCGACAGCCGCGACTGGCGGATCAGGTCCATGTCGGCAAGCTTCGGATCGGCCTTGATCGCCGCGAGCGTCACCGGGTTGGCGAGCGCACGCACCGGCGCGACGCGCACCACGACCCACGGCGATCCTTCATCGGCAGTCGGATCGGGAAAGCTTTCCTCGGTGATCTTCATGATCCCGACGCATTCCTTGCCGATATTGCTGTGATAGAAGAACGCCTCGTCGCCGACCTTCATCGCCATCATGTTGAGCTTGGCGGTGTGATTGCGCACGCCGTCCCAGATGCCGGTGCCGTCCTTGACGAGCTGGTCCCACGCATAGGCGTCGGGTTCGGATTTCATCAGCCAATATTGCTTTGCCATGGCGGCGGGCTTAGCCGAGCGGCGCGCAGGGTGGAACCGCCTTTTTCCCTTTTACCCGCACACCGCAGCGCCTAAATCGGGGTTCATGACGCGCCCGCCGGGCGCCGCCCCTACCGGATGGATTTCAACCGCATGACCGCTGCCGTTCCCGTCATTTCCATGGCACTTCCCGCCGACCGGTTCGCGAAGGATTTCGGGGCGTCGTTCGAACGCTTCGGCTTCGCGATGATCACCGACCACGGGATCGATCCCGCCCTGATCGACGAGGCGTGGGCGAAGGCGAAGGCCTTCTTCGCGCTGCCGGAGGACCGGAAGCGCGCCTATCATATTCCCGGCGGTGGCGGCGCACGCGGCTACACGCCGTTCGGGACCGAAATCGCGAAAGGCGCGAAGGAGGTCGACCTCAAGGAATTCTGGCACGTCGGCCGCGACCTGCCCGCGGGCCACCGCCTCGCCGCGCAGCAGCCGAACAATGTCTGGCCCACCGAAATCGACGGTTTCCGTACGGCCTATGACAAGCTGTTCGCTGAATTCGATCGCGTCGGCGCCCGGCTTCTGTCGGGCATCGCACGCTATCTTGGCCTCGCCCCCGATTTTTTCGACGATACGGTGGCCGACGGCAACAGCGTGATGCGCCTTCTCCACTATCCGCCGGTCGAAGCGCCCGCGAAGGGCATCCGCGCCGAAGCGCATGAGGACATCAACACGATCACGCTGCTTCTGGGCGCCGAGGAAGCCGGCCTCGAAATCCTCGACAAGGATGGCAGCTGGCTTCCCGTTTCGCCGCCGCCGGGCGCGATGGCGGTCAACGTCGGCGACATGCTGCAGCGGCTGACCAACAACAGGCTGCCCTCGACCACCCACCGCGTGCGCAACCCGGACGAGGGTCGCGCAAGCGTGGCGCGCTACTCGATGCCCTTCTTCCTCCACTTCCGCTCGGACTATCCGATCGAAACGCTCGAAAGCTGCGTCGACGCCTCGCACCCGAACCTCTATCCGACGCCAATCACCGCAGACGCGTATCTGCAGGAACGGCTGCGCGAGATCGGGCTGAAGAAATAGGCGGCGGCTTCCGTTTCGCGGCGGGGACGATCAAAGATCGTCCCCGCCACGACAGCGGCGCCTCCCCGCTTAGCCGCCGCGCGTCGCGCTGTCGTAAAAGGCGTCGAGGTCCTTCTTGAACTGCCCGATGACCGCGGGATTGATGTAAACCATGTGACCCGACTCATAATAATGATAGGTCAGATTCGCCCGCAACGACGGGTCGATCTGCATATGCTTCAGGTCATATTCGGCACCGAAAAAGGGTGTCGCCATGTCGTAATAGCCGTTGAGTGACAGCACCTTCAGATACGGATTCTGGCGCATCGCCGCCGACAGGTCGAGCGCGGTGTTGGCGAGCGCCATCTGGGCGCCGCCCTGTCGCCCGCCCGGCGCGCGGTGGCGCTGATCCCAGTTGCCGCCGCCGATCTTGACATAATAGTTGGGGCGGTAGGCAAGCTTGGTCTTGTAGCCGAGCGTGCCGAACAGATATTTGTTCAGCGCGCCCACATAAGGCCCGCTGATCGCCGCATCGGTGGTGTCAAACTCGGGGCTCTCCCCCGCCGAATCGACATCGAAGCCGACGAAGCGCGAATCGAGCCGCCCGACGGTGCGTTTCTGGTCGCGCATCAGTTCCTTGCGGAAGCGCGACAGTTCGACGCGAAGATCGGCGTCGAGAATATATTTGACCGGTAGCCCGGTATAGGCACTCATCTGCTGCGCGACCGCCTGCCGTTCCTCGTCGCCGAGATCCGACCCTTTGGCGAGCGCCGATGCATAAGGCCCCGTCGTCCATTGTCGTACTTCGGTCAGGAAGGGTTCGAGCGCCGCCGGCTTGTTCGCCAGCCGGTTGTGATACCAGGCGGTCGCGGCATAGCTTGGCAGATAGGTGAGGTAAATCTGGTCGTAGCCTGGCTGGCGCACGCCATAGTTCAGGATCGACGACAGCAGCACGACGCCGTTCATCTGTACCCCGCGCTGCTGGAGCGCATAGACGAGGCCCGCGCCGCGCAGCGTGCCGTAGCTTTCGCCGAACAGGAATTTGGGGCTGTCCCAGCGGTCGTTGATCGTGAGGTAGCGCATGATCCCGCGCGAAAAGGCGTCGATATCCTGATCGACGCCCCAGAATTCGGGGCCCTTCGACTTGCCGATCGGGCGCGACAGGCCGGTGCCGATCGCGTCGAGGAAGACAATGTCGGTCTTGTCCAGCATCGTCTCGGGATTGCTGCGGATACGATATGGTGCGGGCGCAGTGCTCCCCGCAGTCGGCGTTTCGACGAGTACGGGGCCGATCGACCCCATATGCAGCCACATGCTCGACGACCCCGGCCCGCCGTTGAAGGTGAAGGTCACCGGGCGCGGCGCCGCGCCCTTCGGCCGGTCCGCGACATAAGCGACATAGAACATGCTCGCCACCGCCTCGCCATCGTCGTTGCGGATCGTGAGCGTGCCGGGGGTCGCGGTATAGGCGATCGTGCGCCCCGCGACCGTCACGCTGCCGCGCTTCGGCTGCGCGTCCTCTTCGGCGCTGGCACGGGCGATATCCTCTTCGGGCTCATCCTTTCCGGCTTCGGTTTTCGCCGGATCGGGTTTCGTCTTCTCTTCGGCAACCGCCGGGAAGGCGAGGATCGCGGCAAGCGCGATAGCGAGCGGATAGCTGTTGATACGCATGGTCTCTCCTGGGGATTGTCTGTTTTATCGAGGGTCAGGGCGCGACGGCGTTGGGACCTTCGCCGCCATCGGCTATGAATTTCTGGAGCTGCTGTTCGAGCACAGGAAGCGGCACCGAGCCCAGTGCGAGGAAGGTGTCGTGGAACTTGCGCTGGTCGAACTTCGGTCCGAGCTTGGCTTCTGCCTCGGCGCGCAGCCGCCGGATCGTGATCTCGCCAAGCTTGTACGCGAGCGCCTGTCCCGGCCAGCTGATATAGCGGTCGATCTCGGTCTCGACGTCGTGCTGCGCGAGCGCGGTGTGGCTTGCGAGATAGTCGATCGCCTTTTCACGGCTCCAGCCATAATGATGGACGCCTGTATCGACGACGAGCCGCGACGCGCGCCACATCTCGAACGAAAGCCGTCCGAAATCCTCGTAGGGCGTGCGATAGATGCCCATCTTGGTGCCCAGCCACTCGGTGTAGAGGCCCCAGCCCTCGCCATAGCCCGAGAAATAGGTCTGGCGGCGGAAGGCCGGCCATTTCGTCGTCTCGAGCGCAACCGCGGCCTGGAAGCTGTGCCCGGGGACGCATTCGTGAAGCGTCAGCGCGGGGATCTGGTACAGCGGGCGCGACGGCAGATCATAGGTGTTCATCAGACATGCATCGAGCCCGCCGCGCCCCGATGTATAGGTCGGGGCGATCGCGTCGGGCACCGGCAGGATCGTGAAGCGGTAGCGCGGCAGGAAGCCGATCGTATATTTGAGCTGGCCGTCGGCGCGCTTCGCGACGAGCGCCGAGAAGGCGAGCAGTTCCTCGGGCGTCTTCGCATAGAATTGCGGATCGGTGCGCAGGAAGTGGATAAACGCGGCAAGGTCGCCCTTGAAGCCGGCCTTTTCCTTCACCTGCTCCATCTCGGCGGTGATCCGCGCGACTTCCTTGAGTCCGATCTGGTGGATCTCTTCGGCGGTCAGCGCGGTGGTCGTATATTCCCTGATCTGCGCCTGATAAAAGGCCTTGCCGTCGGGCATCGCCTCGGCCGCCAAGGTTGTGCGCGCCTTCGGCAGATACTCGTCCCTGAAGAAGGTCAGCAGCTTGGCGTAGGCGGGCGCGACCGTCCCCGAAATCACCTGCTGCGCTTCGGCACGCAGCCGCTCCTGATCGGCGGCGGGGATCGTCGAGGGCATTTTGGTGAAGGCGCTGTAGAACGGGTTCTTCGCCACGTCGGTGTCGACATAGGCCGCGATCGTCGCATCGCGCCCTTCGAGCGAGGCACGCGGGACGCTGAAGCCGCGCTTGAGCCCGGCCCGCATATTGACGGTCTGCTCGTCGAAATAGCGCGGAATGTCGCGCATGCGGCCGATATAGCGCTGATATTCCTCGATCGAAGGCCAGGCATCGCGCGCGCTCAGCCCCGACCAGAACTGGCTGTCGGCGTTGAACGGCATCTCCCACATCCGGTACTTGCCCTCGGCAACGAACGCCTCGAGACTGGTACGGAAGACCGCGGCGTTGATCTTCTCATTTTCCGACAATTGATCGACGGGAATCGCGTCGAGCGCCGCGAGTGTCTTTTTCCAATAGGCCTGCCGTGCCGCCTGCGTCGCGGCATCGACGCGCGGCAGATGGTCGGCCGAGGCGGTGAAGGGCGGATCGCCGACGCGGCGCGCGAACTCCTTCTGGCGCCACGCCCATTCGGCTTCGTAAAGCTCCTTCAGCCGCGCGTCGGCGGCGCCGGGGATGGCCGCCGCGGCCAGGGGCG
>NZ_DATMST010000207.1:0-6161 GCF_035565275.1 Sphingopyxis sp. | reverse complement strand
GTTGCGGTCCCCGCCGGGGTCGAACGCGTCGATGCGCAGGGGCGTTATGTGACGCCGGGCATCGTCGCGGCGTTCAGTCGCGTCGGGCTGACCGAGGTTGATGGCGTCGCCGGCACCAACGACCGGTCGGCGCCGCGCACGCGCTTTTCGGCCGGGCTCGACATCGCCCCGGCGCTCAACCCGATGGGATCGCCCGTCGCGGTGAACCGCGCGTCGGGCGTGACGCGCGCGATCGTCGCGCCGGGCGGCAGCAGCAATTTGTTCGCAGGACAGGGCGCGGTCGTCGACCTTGCCGACGATATGGACATGGTGACCAAACCGCGTGCGCTGCAATATGTCGCGTTCGGCGAGGATGGATCGGCGAAGGCAGGGGGCAGCCGTGCAGCGACCTTCCTGCTGTTCCGCGAGCAATTGCTCGCGGCGCGCAGCTATGCGCGTAATCCCGCCGCGCTCGCCGAATGGGGCAATGACGCGATGATCCAGCGCGCCGATGCCGATGCGCTCGTGCGGGTGATCGACGGCACGACGCCGCTGTTCGTCCGCGTCGACCGCGCCGCCGACATCGTCAATGTGATCAAGCTGAAGGGCGAGTTTCCGGCGCTGAAGCTGGTGCTGGTCGGGGTGACCGAAGGCTGGCTGGTCGCGCGCGAAATCGCCGCGGCCAAGATCCCCGTGCTCGTCTCGCCGCTCACCGATCTGCCCGGCACCTTCGAACAACTCGGCGCGACGCAATCGAACGCCGGCCGCCTCAACGCGGCGGGGGTCGATGTGTCGGTGGGCGTGTTCGACGACGATGATGCACACAAGATGGGCTATACGACGCAATATGCCGGAAACCTCGTCGGGCTGTCGAAGCTGCCCGGCGCGAGCGGGATGACCTGGGATCAGGCCTTCGCGTCGATCACCAGCGTTCCGGCACGTACGGTGGGCATGGAGGGCAGCATCGGATCGCTGCGCCCCGGCCGTGCCGGCGACGTCGTGATCTGGGACGACGACCCGCTCGAACTCGGCAGCCGCCCGACGGCGGTGTGGATCGACGGCAAGGCGCAATCGCTGACAACGCGGCAGGACCGGTTGCGCGACCGGTACATGACGCCACAGGAAGGGGCATTGCCCAAGGCATACGACCGATAGGATGAAGGGGGCGGCAACCCGCCTCCTTCACCGTCCCGCCTGCAATGTTGACGCTGTTATCTTTGTTGCGCATGGTGGCGCCGGAAACGCCCCGAGTCGCTCGTGCGGCCGGGGATGGCAGTCTGGAAGGAGGGCGAATTCATGCAACCCATGTCGCTTTTGATCGTCACCTGCGTCCTGTTCGTCGGCTCGCACCTTGTCCTGTCGCATCCGCTTCGCGGCGGGCTGGCGGGGCGGCTCGGCGAGCGCGGGTTCATGATCGTCTATTCGGTCGTCGCGATCGCGACCTTCATCTTGATCGTGCAGGCTTGGCGCGGCATGCCGCCCGAGCCGCCCCTGTGGGTGGTCGACGATCCGCTGTGGATATTGGCGTCGCTGATCGTGCTGGCCGCGAGCATATTGTTCATGGGGTCGCTGATCGGCAATCCTGCGCTGCCCGCGCCGCATGCCGCCAGAGACGCAGAGGCCGCACCGCGCGGGGTGTTCGCGATCACGCGGCACCCGATGATGTGGGGGTTCGCGCTCTGGGCTTTTGCGCATGCGATGGTGATGCCCACCGGCGGGCAGATCGTCCTGTCGGCGACGATCATCTTCCTCGCGCTCGTCGGTTCGGCGGGACAGGACGTCAAGAAGGCGCGGCTGATGGGCGACGCGTGGCGCAACTGGGCGGCGCGGACGAGCTTCGTGCCCTTTGCGCGGCAGGTTGGCGGCGCGGCGCCGTGGCGCGAAACGATCCCGCGTCCGCACGCGTTGTTCGGCGGAATCCTGCTGTGGCTCGTCGCGACCTGGGCGCATGGCGCGCTCGGCTATATCGCTGCGGGCATGTGGCGCTGGATCGGCTGATATGATGAACCATGAAGAGAAGATTTCGGACCTGTCGCTGCGGCTGCTCGGCCGCGCCTACGACCAGCTCGACGATGGCGAACAACGCGTCATTCGCGCGATCGCCGAACGCGCGCCCACCGGGCGCGGCGGCGCCGCGGATGATGATGATGGCGCGCAGGCGGAATTCGGCGAGCGGCTGGCCGACCGGGTCGCGGCGGTCGGGGGCTCGTGGGGTTTCATCATCGGCTTTGCGGTGGTGCTGTTCGCGTGGATGCTGATCAATTCGAAAGCGCTGCAGGGCCTCGGGCTGGCTTTCGATCCCTTTCCGTTCATCTTTTTGAACCTGATGCTGTCGATGCTGGCAGCGATCCAGGCGCCGGTGATCATGATGAGCCAGAACCGGCAGGCGGCGAAGGACCGGCTGACCGAAAAGCTCGATTACGAGATCAATCTGCGCGCCGAACTGGAGATCATGCGGCTGCATGAAAAGATCGACCAGATGCGGATCAACGAACTGGCGGAGAAGGTGGACGAGCTGTGTTCGCGGATCGATGCGAAGGCCTGAGGCTGGCTGGTTGGCGTTGGCTCTGGGGTGGACACGGACAGGCTGCTTTCAACCGCAAGGCCCTGTTTCGGGACATTCCCGCAGCGAAATCACGCGATCGACGATGATCTCCTGTCCTGACATTCCCATGTGACCGTAGTTGCCTGAATACATGGTTTTGCGGCCGACGAACTCGATGAACTTACGCCCGCCTCGCTGCCCCTCGCGGTCCAGATCGACACGTTCGACGTCGAGCCAGATTGTGGCAGCAATGGCCCGGTCAGCTTCCTTTCTCCATTCAGGCGATTCTGGATTGCCGCGTGGCCATTTGGGTGCCCTGGTCCCCGCTGGTATGAACGCCTGACCTTCGAACTCATCTACCCAGACGCCTCGATAACGGCGCGGAGCCTCCATCTTATAGCATTGGTCGGTGGGCTTCGACCCGATCGCTCCGGCCTCAAGATGGTATGTGCAGGGGGCTTCCCGTATTAACCGGCCATCGTAGCGATAGCATCCATGCCCCTCATCGGCATTGGTGCAGGGCTGATCGAGCGACCGTGCCCGCTGCTGATCCTCCGGATTTGCGAATACTTCAGGATTGAGGGCAGCAAATTGCCCGGCGGCAGGGACACTGACTCCCATCGTCGCAAAGGCGAACACCGCTGTCAGTCGAATTCCCGGCATAGGCGCGTCTCCAATCCAGGCCCGGAGCAGGTTGCTCGGGTCCCGTCCGGTTTCAGAAATGCAGCGTGTTCAATCCGATGTCCAGATTCGGTCATAACCGGTCATTTCCGACGACCCGCGGTTCAATCGTCAACCAGCGCCACCGCTCGGATCCACCCCGCGCTCGCGCGCTCGATCTTCACGGGGAAGCAGCTGAAGGTGAAGCCCGTCGCCGGGATCGCCGCGAGATTCGCCAGCTTCTCGATCTGGTAATAGGGGCGGATGCGCCCCGCCTTGTGCCCTTCCCAGATGATCGACGGATCGCGCGTTTCGGCCCAGCGCTTCGCCGTGTGGCTGAACGGTGCGTCCCAGCTCCACGCGTCGGTGCCGACGACCTGCACGCCGCGCTCCGTGAGGTACAGCGTCGCCTCGGCCCCCATTCCGCACCCCTGATCGGTGAAATTGTCGGTGCCGTAAATCGCGCCCGACTGGACGAGCACGATGTCGAATGGCTGGAGATCGTGCCCGATCCGCGCGAGTTCGGCCTCGACCTCCGCGCCGCCCACGACATGGCCGTGCGGGCGATCCGAAAAGTCGAGCTTCACGCCAGGACGAAAGAAGAGATCGAGCGGCGCTTCGTCGATCGACGGTGCGGGCGAGGCGCCGCTGTCGGTCGTCGAATGATAATGCCAGGGCGCATCCATATGCGTCCCGTTATGGGTGCTCAAGGAGAGCATCTCGACCGCCCAGCCTTCGCCGTCGGGCAGGTCCTCACGCGTCAGCCCGGGGAAGAACATCGCGATCTGCTCCCACGTATTTTCATGGGTCATATAGGTGATGTTCGGCCGCATCACGGGCGGGTCGGAGACGACGTCGCTGGTGATCGGGATCGAAAGGTCGATGAGCTGCATCGGCGCAGTCTGCCACCGGAATGACGCTACGCCAAGAAGGCTTGCGCGCTGTCCGGCGCCCGCTAGAGATGGCGCAAAGCCCGCATGCATCAGGATGGGGGCAGGGGAGAGTATATGACCGACGCAGCCGCCGTCGCCGATCATGGCGCGGACTATCAGCCGACCGCGAAAGACATTCGCATGGTCATCGCCGCATCGTCGGCGGGCACGGTGTTCGAATGGTATGATTTCTTCATCTACGGCACGCTTGCGGCGATCATCGGCAAGGCTTTTTTCCCCAGCGACAATGCGACGCTCGAAATATTGCTGGTCTGGGCGGGATTCGCGGTCGGTTTTGGCTTTCGGCCCCTGGGTGCGGTCCTCTTCGGCTTCCTTGGAGACAGGCTCGGGCGCAAATACACGTTTCTTGTCACCGTCACGCTGATGGGCATCGCAACCGCGGGGGTCGGCATGATCCCGTCGGCCGCGACGATCGGCATCGCGGCGCCGATCATCGTCATCTTTCTGCGTATCCTGCAGGGACTGGCACTTGGCGGGGAATATGGCGGTGCGGCGGTCTATGTCGCCGAACATTCGCCGCCCGGGAAGCGCGGTTTCTATACCAGCTTCATCCAGGCGAGCGTCGTCGGCGGCTTCGTGCTCAGCCTGATCGTCGTGCTCGGCTGCAAGGCGCTGATGTCCGACGCCTTGTGGGAAAGCTGGGGCTGGCGCGTGCCGTTCCTGCTGTCGCTGATCCTGCTGGCGATTTCGCTGTGGATGCGGCTCAAACTGTCCGAAAGCCCCGTATTCCAGGCAATGAAACAGGAAGGCGAGCTTGCCAAGAACCCGCTCAAGGAAAGCTTCACCTATCCCGGCAATCCGCGCCGCATCTTTATCGCGCTGTTCGGTATCGCCGCGGGCCTGACGGTGATCTGGTACACTGCGATGTTCTCGGGCCTCTCTTTCCTGAAAGGGCCGATGCGGGTCGAAGAAACCGCCGCCGAGATCATCGTCGGCTGTGCGGCCGCGCTCGGCATGGTCTTTTTCATCTGGGCGGGCCGCCTGTCCGATCGCGTCGGGCGAAAGAAGCCGATCGTCTGGGGCTATGCCGCGACGCTCGTGCTGCTCTTCCCGCTCTTCTGGTGGATGGGAAGCGTCGGCAATCCGGCGCTGACCGCGGCCGCCGAGCGGGCACCGGTGACCGTTGCCGGATCGAAGTGCAGCTTCGATCCCTTTGCGCAGAAACAGCAAACGGCGTGCGGCCGCACCCTTGGCGAACTCACCAAGCTGGGCGTGCCCTATACGGTTGTCGCAACCGATAGCGGGTTCGACAGCGTGGAGATCCGGATCGGCGACCGCGAGGTCGCGAGCGAAGACCCGGCGCTGCTGCAGCCGGCGCTCGAGGCCATGGGCTATGATTTCGCGAAACAGGTGCCGGGTGCGGGCGGCATCGCCGTCATTTTCCTCGCGCTGCTCGGGCTCAGCGCGCTGTCGGGTTTCACCTTTGGCCCTGTCGCGGCGCTCCTGTCCGAAATGTTCCCGCCGCACGTCCGCTATTCGTCGCTGTCGATCCCCTATCATATCGGAACCGGATATTTCGGCGGATTCCTGCCGTTGATCGCGAGCTTCATCATAGCGAAGACCGGTAACGCCTACGCCGGGCTCTGGTATACCTGGGGCGTCGTGCTCGTCGCCTTCCTCGTCACCGCCTTCATGCTGAAGGACCCCGTCGAAGGGCAGTGGGACAAGGCGCGCACCACCTGATCACCCCATTGGCGCGGCCGGTGAAGCCGTATAGGGGCGACGGCATGATCCAGGTCCCGTCTCCGCTCCGCCTTCGCCTCGACCGCGATGCCCTCGTCGCCAACTGGCGCTGGCTTGCCGCACAGAGCGGGACGGCGGCGTGCGGGGCGGCGATCAAGGCCGACGGCTATGGCCTCGGCGCGCGCGACGTGATGCGCCACCTTGCCGCGGCAGGCTGCCGCGACTTCTTCGTCGCGACCTGGGCCGAAGCGGCGGCGCTGATGCCGCTGCCCGCAGGCGTGTCGCTGTCGGTGCTCCACGGTGTCGGTGCCAGCGACATGATCGCCGCGCGCACGCTTCCC
>NZ_DATMST010000206.1:0-3730 GCF_035565275.1 Sphingopyxis sp. | reverse complement strand
ATCCCTCGTCGGTGCTGATGAACATCCTTCCCGCCAAGGTCGCGGGGGTAGAGCGCATCGTGATGATGACCCCGACGCCGGGCGGCGAGACCAATCCGGTCGTGATGGCCGCGGCGCATATCGGCGGGGTCGACGAGATATGGCGCGTCGGCGGCGCGCAGGCGGTCGCGGCGCTCGCCTATGGCACCAACCGCATCGCGCCGGTGGATGTCGTAACGGGGCCGGGCAATGCGTGGGTCGCCGAGGCGAAGCGCCAGCTCTACGGTGTCGTCGGTATCGACATGGTCGCGGGGCCGAGCGAGATCGTCGTCGTCGCCGACGCGAAGAACGAACCGCACATCATTGCGGCCGACCTGCTCAGTCAGGCCGAGCATGACCCGACCAGCCAGTCGATCCTGTTCACCGACGATAGCGATTTCGCCGATGCGGTGGCCGCTGCGGTTGCGCATGTCATTCCGACGCTGTCGACCGCGCAGACGATGCAGGCGAGCTGGGCCGACAATGGCGCCGTGATCGTCGTGCCGCGCCTTGCCGACGCGATCCCGCTCTGCGACCGGCTGGCGCCCGAACATCTCGAACTCGCGGTCGATGCCGCCGAGGCTGACGCGCTCTTTGGCAGAGTGCGCCACGCCGGCTCGGTCTTCCTCGGCCGCCAGACCCCCGAAGCCATCGGCGATTATGTCGCCGGCCCCAACCATGTGCTGCCGACCGGCCGCCGCGCGCGTTTTTCGAGCGGGCTGTCGGTCACCGACTTCATGAAGCGCACCAGCTTCCTCGCGCTCGACGAAGCGAGCCTCGCCGCGATCGGCCCGGCCGCGGTCGCGCTTGCGGGCGCCGAGGGGCTTCCTGCCCATGCGCTTTCGGTCAGCCAGCGTCTCAGCTAGAAAAGAACGATGAACAAACGCGCCCAATCCCGCTCCGCCGCCCGTCTCGCCGCCGTCCAGGCGCTCTATCAGCACGAGATGGAGGCGACGCCGGTCGCCAAGCTGATCCACGAATTCCACCAGCACCGCATCGGCGCGACGATCGAGGACGCCGAATATGCCGACGCCGACACCGCCTTTTTCGACGATATCGTAAAGGGTACGCTCGCGCGGAGCGAAGAGATCGACGCCGCGATCGTCGCGCGGCTTGCAAGCGGCTGGTCGATGGAGCGGCTCGACCGCACGATGAAGGCGATCCTGCGGGCGGGGACCTATGAACTGATCGCGCGTGGCGACGTACCGATCGGTGCTGTGGTCAGCGAATATGTCGATGTCGCGAAGGCGTTCTTCGACGCGCGCGAGGCAGGATTCGCGAACGGCCTGCTCGATGCGATCGGCAAGAATGCGCGGGCGAAATAATTGAAATCCTCTCCGTCGCTGTGCGGCAGGGAGGATCGACGGGTATCTTTTATACCGCACCGGTATCCTCTAGGCTTCGCCATATGAGCGAAGCCGATTTCATCGCCCGCCTGCGCGCCATCGCGACCGATCCCGCCGCGCGCGGACTCGCCGACGATGCGGCGGTGCTGGGCGATCTCGTCCTCACCCACGACATGATCGTCGAGGGCATCCATTTCCTGCCCGACGAACGGCCGCAGGATGTCGCGTGGAAGCTCGTTGCGGTCAATCTGTCCGATCTGGCGGCAAAGGGCGCGGCGCCGCTCGGCGTGCTGGTCGGCTATAGCCTCACCGGCGACGAAATCTGGGACGCGGCCTTCGTCCGGGGGCTTGGCGAGGTGCTGCGCCGGTACGAAGTGCCGCTGCTCGGGGGCGATACGGTGGGCATTCCCGAAGGCGCGCCGCGCACATTCGGACTAACGGCAATTGGCAAAGCGCCTGCGACCGGCGCTCCGGCGCGGAGCGGCGCAAAGCCGGGCGACCAGATCTGGGTCACCGGGACGATCGGCAATGCGGGGCTTGGGCTCGCGATGCGGCTGGGGCAGGTCGATCCGAACGAAACCTGCCTTGCCGCCTATTGCCGCCCGGAGCCGCAGCTGATTTTCGGGCAGGCGGTGGCGCGCCACGCCCATGCGATGATGGACGTGTCCGACGGCCTGCTGATCGATGCGCAGCGGATGGCCGAAGCGAGCGGATGCCAGCTTGGCATCATGCTCGAATCGGTGCCGCTCTCGGCTGCGCTGCTCGCGGTGCGGCCCGACGTGATCGACACGCGGCTCGCGGCGGCGAGCGCGGGCGACGACTATCAGTTGCTGTTCACCGCGGATCCTTCGGCGGCCGCGACAATTCGCGAGATGGCAGCCCGACTGAACGTGGCGGCGACACCGCTCGGCCACGTGGGGGTCGGGGAGGGACTCATGCTCACCCATCGGGCGCAGCGCATCGCGCTGCCGGCTCGTCTCGGTTTCATGCACTAGCCTGTCCCGTTTCCGGGAACGGGATATTTTGCTTTGAAATCCGTTTGATGGCAGAGCAGGGCGGCGTGATGGAAGCCGTCCATTCGGCAGACAGGGTAAATCAGAAGGGCCGGTATGGACCGAAAATATCGACGTCGCGGCCTTGTCCGGGCGATGCTGGCGATCTGTTTCATAAGTTTCTGCCATCCGGCGCAGGCAGCCGGTTCGCCGGATCCGGTTGATGTCATAACGGTACAGACGTTCGCGACCGATCCCGAACCATCGCAGGCCGATGGCCCTGCGGATCACATCGCGGCGCTCGCGACCGACTGTGCGGCGGACAATGGCGAGGCCTGCACCGATCTCGCCTATCGCCATCACGAAGGCGACGATGTCCCCAAGGACGATGTGCGCGCGACGGCGCTTTTCGCTCGCGCTTGTCATCTGGGCGATATGACCGGCTGTGCGATGGCCGGCTATGCGTACGGCGCGGGGGCGGGGGTGGACCGATCGTACGAGCGGGCAGCCGCCTATAATGCCTTCGCGTGCCATGGCGGTGAGGCAACCGCCTGCTCGAACCTCGGCCTTTCGTACATCGCCGGGGACGGTGTTCCCGTGGATCCGAAGGGCGCCGTAAAGCTGTTCAGGCAGGCCTGCGATATGGGGGACACATCGGGCTGCTCCAACCTGGGCGCATCCTATTCGCTCGGGAAGGGCGTCGTCCGGAATCAGCGTCGGGCCGCCCGTCTTTTCGAACGTGCCTGCAAGGCCGAAGATCAGCATGCCTGCTATAATCTCGGCGTTCTCCACCGCGACGGCCTCGGCATGCCGCGTGACTACAAGCGGGCCCAAGCGCTGTTCGAGCAAAGCTGCCGGGCCGACGAGGCGTCGGCCTGCGGCAATCTGGCGATGCTGGTCGACGACGGGCGGGGCGTTCGCCGCGACCGCCAGCGCGCGCTCGAATTGTTCGACCGGGCGTGCGGGCTGGGTGAGGCCGAAAGCTGCTTTTCGCTCGGGCGCGCCTATCAGACCGGCAAGGGCATCGAACGCAACAACGCGCGCGCGATCGAACTGCTCGAGCGGACGCTGGAGCTCGATCCAAACACCGAATCCGCCGCCGACGCGCGAACGGCGCTCGAGGCGGCACGCAGTGCCGGTGCAGAAGGCGCGTTGCCGGACGCGCCGTCCAATGCACGGGAAACCGCCGAATAACCGGGGTTGCGTGCCGCTTTCTTTCTTCCCATAACTCGACGTCCAAATTTGGGGCGGTCGCATCAGGGGAGAGAGCGAACCGGCATCAATAAGTCGGACGTGCTCGACTGCTATCTTCTGCGTCGCCCTTCTCATGGGAAGGAAGCAACACGCATGAATCCGGTTTTGATCGCGATAGCG
>NZ_DATMST010000205.1:0-10180 GCF_035565275.1 Sphingopyxis sp. | reverse complement strand
GGCGGCGCGCGCAACGCGGTCGATGCCGCCTTGTGGGAACTCGAATCGAAACGGTCGGCGCGGCCGGTGTGGGCGCTGGCGGGGCTCGATGCGCCGCGGCCGCTGCGCACCACCTTTACCGTGGGCGCTGACGAGCCGGCGCGGATGGCCGATGCAGCGAGGGCCTATGGTCATGCGCGGTCGATCAAGATCAAGCTGACCGGCGACCTCGATCTCGACGTCGCGCGGGTGAACGCGATCCGCGCCGCGCGCCCCGACGTCTGGATCGGCGTCGATGCCAACCAGGGCTTTGGCGTCGGGGATCTCGATGCGCTGGTCGCCGCCATGGTGGCGGCCGATGTATCGCTGATCGAACAGCCGCTCGCGCGCGGGCACGAAGCCGACCTCGACGGCTATCGCTCGCCGATTCCGCTGGCGGCCGACGAAAGCGGGCTGACGCTCGCCGACGTACCGGGGCTGAAGGGCCGGTTCGACGTCTTCAACATCAAGCTCGACAAATGCGGCGGGCTGACCGAGGCGCTGATGATCGCGGAGGCGGCGCGCGATGCCGGCCTCGGCGTGATGGTCGGCTGCATGGTGTGCAGCAGCCTCGGCGCGGCGCCGGGGTTCGTCGCCGGGCAGCTCTGCGACCTCGTCGACCTCGACGGGCCGCTGTTCCTCGCGCAGGACCGGTCGCCCGGGCTGGTCTATGAGGGCGGGACGGTCTGGTGCGACGAAGCGGTCTGGGGTGCGCGCGCGGTCGCAGCCGCATGAGCGCGGCACCCGCGCCCACATGGTTCGGTCAGCCGCGCGGGCTGACCGTCCTGTTCCTCACGAACATGTGGGAGCAATTCTCCTATTACGGAATGCGTGCGCTGCTGGTCTATTACATGACCAAGGAGCTGCTGCTGACGCAGGGACATTCGTCCTTCGTCTACGGCGCCTATACCGCCTGCGCCTATTTCACCCCGATCATCGGCGGGGTGATCGCCGACCGGCTGCTCGGCAAGCGCCGCGCGGTGATCCTCGGCGCGACGATCATGGCGATCGGCCATTTCATGATGGCGTTCGAGCCGCTTTTCTATGCCGCGCTCGCGACGATCGCGATCGGCAACGGGCTGTTCCTCCCCAGCCTGCCGAGCCAGATCAACGACCTTTACACTGCCGGCGATCCGCGGCGCGGCTGGGCCTATAATGTCTATTATGTCGGCATCAACATCGGCGGCTTCCTCGCGCCGCTGATCTGCGGGACATTGGGCGAGCTTTACGGCTGGCATTATGGTTTCGGCGCCGCGGGCATCGGCATGTTCGCGGGTCTGATCATCTATGTCTGGGGGCAGCGCTATCTGCCGCCCGAGCCGCCGCGCGCCCCGACGGCGGACATGCCCGCGATGCGCTGGGCAGACCACAAGGGCACCTTTACGGTTCTGGTTGCCGTCGCGCTGTCGGTTACGGTGTTTCGCGGCGCCTATGAGCAGGTCGGCAACACGGTGGCGCTCTGGGCCGATACCGGGCTCGACCGTGCGATCGGGGGATGGACGGTCCCGATGACCTGGTTCCAGTCGCTCAACCCGCTGCTCGTCATGCTGATGACACCCCCGCTGCTCGCATACTGGCGCCGCCGCGCCGACACCGGGCACGACATGTCGCCGGCGCGGCGCATGGCGCTGGGCGCGGTCGTCGTCGCCTGTGCCTATCTGCTGCTCGCCGCGGTCGAATGGGGCAGCGGCGAGGCGAAAGCGCCCTGGTTCTGGTTCGCGGTCTTCTTCGCGATCTTCACCTTCGGCGAATTACTGATCCTGCCGACCGGCCTTGGCCTCTTCGCGCGGCTGGCGCCGCCGCGGCTCGGCGCCACGACGGTCGCGGCGTGGTATCTCGCGATCTTTGCGGGCAGCCTGTCGGCGGGGCTCGTCGGCATGTTGTGGAGCCATACGAGCCACGCGGTCTTCTTTGCGATGCTAAGCGGAATCGCGGTCGCTGCGGCGCTGCTGCTGCTTTCGCTCGACCGCGCGGTGCGGCGCGTCGATCCGACGTGGATATCGAAGGCGGGCTGACGGCGGAGGCCCGGCGCGGCGGGAGCCGTCAGGCGGCGTTGCGCTTGTCGTTCGCCCGCCGCCGCATTTCGGTCGGCGCCATGCCGAAGCGGCGCGCGAACGCCCGCGTGAAGCTCGCGTTGCTCGTATAGCCCGACCGGTAGCCGACGACCGCGACCGGGAGGTCGCTCTGGACGAGCAGCTGGCGCGCATTGTCCAGACGCCGCTCGCTCACCGCCTCGGCAACGGTGCACTGATAGAGTTCGCGAAACCCGCGCGTCAGCTTCGCCTTGTTGAGGCCGCAGCGGCGCGCGATGCTGCCGACGGTCAACTTGTCCTGCCAATGTTCGAGAACGAGCTGGTGTGCCGCGGCGACGAGCGCGATGTCATGCTCGCTGAGTGTCGTTGCGCCCTGCGCCTCGACCATCCGGTCCTCCTCGAGCGCCGCGAGGAGCTGGCAGAGGAGTTCGAGGCTGCGCGCGACGCGAAGCAGGCCTGCCGCCTCGCCATCGCCCTCGACCGCGACGACCGCGCGTCCGATCCCGCGCAGATCGGCCGGAAGATACCATCGCCCGCCGGCCTTGGGCACGAAGCCGAACATGCGAAGGCAGGCGGCGCGGTCGATGGCAAGGACCACCAGATCATCATGGGCCTCGACCGCCAGCGCCGGGGTCAGCACGCTGACGGCGGGTTCGCCGATATCGCCGAAACCGAAAATCAGCGGGTCGGAGGGAAGGCCGGCAAGATCGCACGAACCGCGGCCGATATAGCTGGTCAGTTCGGGCGAGACGATAACGGTGCGCTTGTTGCTCATGGCGATGCCAGCTTGGCCCCGCAACCCCGCGTGCCGCAAGCCGGAAATACGAAAAAAGAAGGCAGCGGGTGTCCCCGCTGCCTTCGTTCGTTTGTCGGCGATGCGATGCGCGGTCAGAAGCTGAGCTTCACCCCGCCCGAAACATAGCGGCCCATCACGTCATAATTGGGACTGGTGTAGGGCGTGATCGGCGGGTCGCGGTCGAACAGGTTGTTGACGTTGCCGAACAGCGTGAACGGCCCCGCCTTGAACTGGGCGCCCAGATCGACATAGGTGCGGCTGCCCACGTTGTTGTTCACGATCTCCACCGGGACCTCGTTCACGACCGTCAGAGGGCGGTCGAGCCCGCCATCGACATAGCGAATTCGCAGATTGGCGCCGAAGCTGTCGTTGTCAAAGGCGATCGTGCCCGTCCCGCGCCATTTGGGGGTCGAGAAGGCAGTGTCGCCGCCGACGTAGCCTGACACGTCCGCGCCATTGATCTTCAGGTTGAAGACATGGTTCGCCAGCGCACGGAACGACAGGGTGCCGTCGCCCAGCGGCACGCGGTACGATGCCTCGATGTCGAGACCCTGCGTGCGGTAATTGGCCAGGTTGCGATAGGTGTTCGTGATCGACCCGATCGTGCCATTCGCTTCGCGGGCGATGATGCCGCCGCAAGTGGGGTCGTTCGGCGTGGCGGCGAAGCACTGCTTGAGCAGGTCGTTCGCAGTGACCGTCGTGATCACATTGTCGATGTCGATGTCGTAATAATCGACCGACAGGCGCAGACCGCGCGCAAAGGACGGCGAATAGGATCCGCCGAGTGTCAGCGTATGCGAAATCTCGGGCGTCAGGAGCTTGTTACCGCCGCCATAGACAAACACATTGTCCTGCACCGTGCCGTTCTGGCCGCGGAAGGGGTCGAGAACAGTGCCGATATTGGTCGACCGGTTCAGGAAATATTCGTTGATGCTCGGCGAACGAATATCGCGCGAATAGACCGCGCGGAGCAGAAGGTCGCCCGCGACGCGCAGCGTGCCGCCGGTCTTCCACGACCAAATCCCGCCGCTGGTGCTATAGTCCGAATAGCGTGCGGCGCCGTTGACCTCAAGCTTCAAGACATCGGTCATGTCGAGCAGCGGCACGTTCACTTCGGCGAAGGCTTCCTTGACGTTGAAGCTGCCGTTCGTCGCCGACGAATTGAGCGTGCCGAGCGCATTGGCGAGTGACAGCGGGTCGATATAGTTGGTGACCTGCTTTTCCCAGCGGACGTCGGTGCCGAAAGCGATGTCGACGGGACCGGCCCAGGTCGAGAAGGGCTGACCCGAAACGCTGGCGCCCGCGGCATCGAGCTTGATCGTGTAGATCAGCTGCGAACCGCCGAACGCCCACGCCGCCGCCGCATCGGAAATGCTGCCGTTGCCGAAAAGATTGATCGGCACGCAATTGGGATCATCATTGGCTGTCGAGGCGTCGGCGTTGATGCGACAGGTCGGTGTATTGCCCACCAACACCGCATCGACGCCGTTGTCGAAGCGCGATTTGATCCGCTGGTTGTTGAGCCTCTGATTAAGCCGGATTTCGCCATGATTGTAATAAAGGTCGTACTTCCAGCTGTTGCCGAACGAGCCTTCAAGGCCGATCGCACCCTCCAGGTTGCGGCGGCTATACTTGAATTTCATCACGCGATCGACGCCGACATCGTCCATTACACGGCCCAGAATGAAGGGGCCGACGACGCCAGCCTCGGCGAGCTGGTCGCGGTTCGCTTGGGTCAGGAAGGCGTTGTCGGGCCTGATGAGGGTGTTCACGCCTGCCACCGTCTCGGGGAAGAAGCTGTAGTTCGCCGACATGCGATGAAAGCTGAAATTGGCCCAGACCTTCAGCGAGTCGGTGAGGTCGTAGCTGGCGCGGGTAAAGACGTTGATGCGCTCATAAGGCGTGCTGACCGCGACATAATCGAAGATATTCTGGCCGCCGCCGCCCACGGTCGTGACGCCGTGCGTGAGGCTGCCGAGCGGGAAGGCGCCGATATTGCCGTCGGGGTTGAAAACCAGATTGCGGGGCGCGCCGGTCAGGTCAAGGATCGAGCCACCGTTGTAAAGCTGGGTGGAATTGGGGTCGCGCACCAGTTCGAGCTTGTTGTCGGGACGTTGGAACAGGCCCGCCACCAGATTGGGCCGATCGTTGCGGCTGAGCGCGCCGCGCTCGTTCATATATTCGCCCGCAACCATGAGATGGCCGCGCCCGTCGGCGAAGTCGGTGCCCCATGCGATGTCGGCGCCATAACGCGCCGCGTCGCCGCGCGACGAGATGCCCGACTGCACGCCCATGCGCCAGCCGGTGAAATCATCGTCGAGAATGATGTTGACGACGCCCGCGACCGCGCCCGAGCCCCACGCCGCCGATGCGCCGCCGGTGACGACGTCGATCCGCTTGACCAGGCTTTGCGGCACGATGTTGAGATCATTGGCGCCGACGAAACGGTGTCCGTTGAGCAGGGTGAGGGTTCGCACCGCGCCAAGGCCGCGCATGTCGGCGGTCGATACACCGCTGAGCGTGCTGCCTGGCGTTGTGGTCGGCGTCACCGTGGCGCGAAATTGCGGAGCGTCGTTCAGAACCTGGGCGATGCTGGGGCGATTGCCCAGCGCAAGTTCGGCTTCGCCGATCACCGTGGTTGGCGTGGGGGCATCAAAACCCTCGCGCTGAATGCGCGAACCGCTGACCACGATATCCTCGTCGCCGACCGTGCTCGCCGTCACTTCTTCCGGAGCAGTCTGCGCATGGGCCGGGCTTTGCACGGCGATGACAGTGAGCGCGGTGCTGGCGAGCCAGCCCAGTTGAACAACCTTCATAGAAATCCCCTTCGCCTTCCTGATGGCAAGCGGGTGCAGGCCGTGGCCCTTTCATTTTCGCACGAAGGGTCCTGAATAAGACTGCTGCTTGCCGATACCCATAAGGACAGAGCGAACGGAAAATTTCAAGCAAATAAAGAGAAAAAATTTCAAAAAGTGAAAATCAATTCGCGCCGTACCGTACCCTCCTTCCATATGCGCCGGCCCAAAATTAGCTCTTTATGATTATTTTTCAAAAGAGTAACTAGGTAAACAGATGGAGGGTGCGGGCTGCAGCGCGCGTCTTTCATATCCGGACCGGGTTTGAAACTGCGAAAATTCCGTCGTTCTGGCCGCTGCCGTCTGTCGACGCCGGAATCGCATCCAGCTGACGCTTTTTAGCGGTCAATCGCGCCTTTTCTTCGCTTCGGCGCATCGGCTCTTGTCAATCATATAAGTTGAGTTAACTTGATCGCTCCCGGGACGTATTCCGAGTCGACCGAGCCGATTTGTCTGACCGACAAGAGGAGAGTGTCCATGGCCAGCCTGGCGCAAGCCCCCGACCTGTTCGATGCCGCGCGTTCGCTTGGCGTTTCGATTTCGCCCTCGACCCCGACGATCGGCGCCGAGATCGGCGGGCTCGACCTCGATCGCCCGCTGTCGTCGGCAGAGGCCGAATTGCTCCGCGCCGCGTGGCTGCGCTTCAAGGTCATTTTCTTCCGCGATCAGGACATCAGCCACGAAAGCCACGTCCGGCTCGGCGAATTGTTCGGCGACCTCGAAGGCCATCCGGTGATCCCGCATGTCGACGGCTATCCCGAGATTCTGCGCATCGAGGGTGTCGAGGGCGTGCAATTGACGACCGAAACGCTCGCCCCCTTTCAGGCGTACAATAAATGGCACACCGACGTGACCTTCCGCCAGCAACCTTCGATCGCTTCGATCCTGCGCGCGCGCGTCCTGCCGCCGCTGGGCGGCGACACGATGTGGGCCGACACCGCCGCTGCCTGGGCCGGACTGCCGCAGCCGGTGAAGGACCGGATCGAGGGGCTCGAGGCCGAGCATGACATCGTTCGCAGCTTCGGCGGGCGGGTGTCGGAGGAAAAGCGCGCACAGCTTGCACGCGACTTTCCGCCGGTGCGCCATCCCGTCGTCCGCTCGCACCCCGAAACGGGCGAGAAGATCCTCTACGTCAACTATACCTTCACCAGCCGCATCGTCGGGGTGAGCGAGGAAGAGAGCGACAGCCTGCTTCGCCTGCTGTTCGACCGGATCAAGGTTCCCGAATATCAGGTGCGCTTCCGCTGGACCCCGAACGCCATCGGCATCTGGGACAATCGATCGACACAGCATTATGCCGTCGGCGATTACTGGCCGGAATATCGCGCGCTCGAACGTGTGACCGTATCGGGCGATGTGGTAACCCGATGAGGATGATCGAAGCGCAGCTTCACTCGCCGCGCCCGCGTTTCCGGACCGCGACGCGCGTCGCGATCATCGGTGCGGGCTTTTCGGGAACCTTGCTCGCGATCAACCTGCTCGAACAGCCCGATGTCGAGGTGTTGCTGATCGAGCGCGACCGGCACCGCATGGGCGCCGGCGTCGCATACAGCAGCACCGAAACCTCGCACCTGCTCAACGTCCGCGCGGGCAATATGAGCGCCTTTGCCGACCGGCCGGACCATTTCTGCGAATGGCTGGCGGCGCGCGGGCTTGGCTGCGAGGCGGCATTCGTCACGCGCGCGACCTATGGCCGTTACCTCCGCGAAACGCTGCGCGCAGCGATGGAGACATATGGCCGACGGCTCAAGCTGGTCGACGACGAGGTGCTCGATATCGAGGAGAAGGGCGGGCAGGTTACGCTTGGCCTCGTCAACGGCGGGCTGATCGAGGCCGACAGGGCGATACTCGCGATCGGCAACCTGCCGCCGCACGACCCGCCGGCGATCGAGGGGGCAAGCCTTCCGTCGCATCGTTATATCGGCGACCCGTGGGCGAGTGCGTTCGAGGATGGGCTCGACAGGCATGCGCCGGTGCTCGTGGTCGGCACGGGGCTGACCGCGGTCGATGTGATCCTGCGGCTTGTATCGCACGGCCACGAAGGCCCGATCACCGCGCTGTCGCGCCGCGGCCTGCGTCCGCATCGCCATATCGACGGCTTGCCGCGTCCGAAGCCGGTGCTCGCCAAGCCCGCGCCCGACCTCTCCGAACTCGTGCGCTGGGCGCGCGAAGAGGCAAGGGATCGTGACTGGCGGCTCGTCGTCGATTCGATCCGTCCGATCACCCAGATGATGTGGGCGTCGGCCGACGCCGGAAAGCGCGCGCGGTTCCTGCGCCACCTGCGCCCCTTCTGGGACGTGCATCGCCACCGGCTGGCGCCCGCGGTTGCCGATCGCATCGATGCGCTCATAGCGTCGGGGCAACTCCAGTTTCGCGCGGGCAAGATTGCGGGTGTTGCGGTCGAACCCGACGCGCTCGCCGTTTCGTGGCTGCCGCGCGGCGAAGCCGACCTTGCGACGACGCGCGCGGCACGGATGATCAACTGCACCGGGCCGCAAGGGAATCTGCTCCGCTCCTCCGACCCGCTGGTGCGGCGCTTGCTTGGTGCGCGACGTATCCGCCCCGACGCGCTGCGCCTCGGGCTCGATATCGACCGCGACGGCCATGTGATCGACGCGGCGGGACGATCGTCGGAGCATATATTGGCGATCGGGCCGATGACGCGCGGCGACCTGTGGGAAGTCGTCGCGGTCCCCGACATCCGGGGCCAGGTCAGCGCGCTCGCGCGCCGGCTCGTCAACGCGCACTGGACAGGCGGCGAGGGGCTTTAAGCGACGGAGCAGCTATTGCCCGCTTCAGTTCCACTCGCGCGCGAGGAAGCGTTCCTTCGCACCGCCCAGAACCCGGATAGCGCGCTCGACGTTGCGCTGCCTTGCCGCGTCCGATTTCAGATTGGCGAGATAACGCAAAATTTCCTTCCTGAGGCTGGGCGGAAGACCCTCCCATCGGGTCATAGCCCGAGGGTTCACGCCGAGTAGCAAGGAAAATTCGGGAGGCATGTCATGTTGCGGCCCGCTCCTGTAGGCGCTGTCGAAGGCGATGGACACACTGACCGTGTCGCCCACCCCGGTACCCGACGCCTTGCGGACGCCGTTGTCCAGATAGAGATAAAAGCCGCCATCGCCCGCTGGCATCATGTTGATCCGCCAAGCCGGATCGGGCTTGCCGTTCACCTGTACCAGAACGGGCATCGGCCGCTTCCAGCCGGCCTTGATCCGCGCCGCGCGTGCGGGACTGACCGACACATAGGGATTGATGTCCCTGAGCTTGATTTTCGCTCTGAACTCCATTTGCGATGTACCGCACAGGCGCTTTGGTCGAGTCCAGACAAATCACCCCGGTGGTGGAGCGATGCCAAAAAAAAGCCGAAGGCCTGCATCCGGTGCAGGCGCTCGTTCCGTCAAGGGAATGATCGGCTGTTCGCCGATCGGGGCGGCAGCAGCTTCGCGCGACGGTCGGTATGTACTCACCGGTGCTCATCACCTCCGCCTTGTCGCGAGTCGCCGCCTGTGGTTTTCACCATGTCTGAGCGGCATGAAGGAGAGTGTCGATGAATTTGCTGATGACGACGGCGGTCGCCGCAACCGCGACATCGCCTGTCGCGCCACCCGTTGCGGTGACGGTGCCGGTGGCGCCGCCCCAAACCATCAGTCCGGCCGACGTCGCCGCCTATATCGATCCGCGCGAGGTTGCGGCCCATCTGCCCGCGCCGCTGCCGACTACCGAGTTGGTCGCTGTCAGCGAAGGCTTTTTCCGGCTGCTTGAAAATGCGACGCTTGTCGCATTGTTCATCGTCGGTTTCTTCCTGCTCGCGCGGCTACTCCACGCGTGGATGCTCCACCGTTCGATCCGCCGCGCGCTCGATGCGAAGTCGGATGCGGTCGGCCCGCTGATCGACAAGCTCAACAAGCCCTATGAGCACGTCGGCGGACAAAGCCCCGATGCGCCGGGCGACGACCGTAACGCTCTGGTGTTGCTCGCGATCGGGCTCGCGATGGCGGGTTTCGGGCTGATCCAGGGGCAGGACGAACTGATCCGCATCTCGACGGGCGCTGCACTGTTTCCTGCTTTCGTCGGCATCGCGTTGTTCGTCCGTCGCCGTCTTGCGCACGCTGCGGCTGCCGGGGAGCGCCCCGCTGCGTGATGAGGCATCCACCGATGAAGATTGGGCCCTCAACCGGCGTGTCGCGGAGGGAGATCGCGCCGCTTTCCAGCTCCTCGTGTTGCGGCATGAGGGGCGGTTGCGCGCCTTCCTGTCCCGCGCCGCGGGGTGCGACGCCGACGATCTGGCGCAGGAAGTCTTTGTCCGCGCGTGGCAGCGCGCCGGCGAATATCGGGGGCAGGGGAGCTATGCCGCGTGGATCATGGGGATCGGCTGGCGGCTGTTCCTCGACCAGCGGCGCACCGCGCGGCGGCGCGAGGGACTTCTGGGAATAGAGGATATCGCAAGCTCGGCCGACCCGCGTCCGGCAAGCGAC
>NZ_DATMST010000204.1:0-14705 GCF_035565275.1 Sphingopyxis sp. | reverse complement strand
GCCACGCCCGCTCCGGCGCCCACCGAACGCACGGCACAGCGTGCCCGGCCGGTCGCCGCGACCGCCGCACCGGTGTCTGCTGCTTCCGTCACTACAGCTGCTGAAACAGCGCCGGCCAAGGAAATCGCGCCGGTCGCAGCGCCCGTAACGGCGCCCGCTGAGCCGGTTGCGGATGTTGCGCCCCTGCCCGTAGAAAAAGCCAAGACCGCAGGCGGCGAATTTCCTTGGGAGATCGTCGGCGGCGCAGCCGCACTGCTGATCGTCGGTGGAGCCGGCCTTGCCTTCGCACGCCGCCGTCGCAACAAAGGCGAGCTTTCCGACGAAAGCTGGGAACCGGTCGCGACGACCGAGCCCGCAATCGTGGCCCCTGCCGTGACGACGCCGCGTGCGGCGATCGCAGAGCCGGCAAGCACTGATGCAAAACCTTGGATTACCCCGGCCTATACGGCGCGCGAGCGGACAACGCCCGCCTTTGCTGCGGCCCCGAGCGGCAGCATGGGGCGGCACGAAGCGATGGCGCTGACCGGCCCGACCCCCGATAATCCTTTTGCGACATTGGCCAAGCGACTGAAGCGCGCGCGCTTCCTCGATCGACAGGAACGCACGGCCTATGACGAAACGCTCGCAGGGCAGAAAGACATGACCCGCAAGCCGGTCAGCGCTTGGGAGGTCTCCCAGCGCCCTGCCCCTGCAGCGCAGGAACAGCAGGAAGTCCGCCGTCCCGAAACGGGGCCCGGTCGTCCAGGCCTTCGTCCCGGCTTTGCCCGCAACTGATCGGCCGAACGGCAGGCATGAAAAAAGGGCGGCGCCTTATGGCACCGCCCTTTTCCCTGTTCATCGGAGCGCGGCGGGCGAACCCGCCGGACCCGAACCGAATTACTTCAGTTCGACGGTCGCGCCAGCGGCGAGCAGCTTGGCCTTCAACTCTTCGGCTTCAGCCTTGTTCACGCCTTCCTTGACGGCCTTGGGCGCGCTTTCGACGAGCGCCTTGGCTTCGCCCAGACCCAGGCCGGTGATCGCACGGACTTCCTTGATCACGTTGATCTTGTTGCCGCCGTCACCGGTCAGGATGACGTCGAATTCGGTCTGCTCTTCAGCAGCCGGGCCGGCAGCGGCAGCGGCGGGAGCGGCAGCAACAGCAGCGGCAGCCGAAACGCCCCACTTTTCTTCGAGCAACTTCGAAAGTTCAGCAGCTTCCAGAACGGTCAGCGCCGACAGGTCTTCAACGATCTTTGCGAGATCAGCCATTTTCATTCTCCATCAGAACCGGGAAAGCCCGGTGAATTGTTACGGTAGGTAAAAGTTTATGCCGCTTCCTTGGCGCCATAAGCACCAAAGACCCGCGCCAGCTGACCAGCCGGGGCTGCCGCAATCTGGGCAACCTTGGTGGCCGGAGCCTGGAGCAGACCGACAAGCTTGCCACGCAGTTCGTCAAGCGACGGCAGCGATGCAAGCGCCTTCACGCCTTCCACGTCGAGGACCACATCCCCCATGCCGCCACCGACGATTTCAAGCTTGTCGTTGGTCTTGGCAAATTCCACCGCGATCTTTGCGGCCGCGACCGGATCGGTCGAGCTGGCGATTGCGGTGGGACCGGTCAGCAGTTCGCCGATACCGGTGTAGGACGTGCCATCGAGCGCGATCTTGGCCAGGCGGTTCTTCGTGACCCTGAAGCTTGCACCCGCGGTCCGCATCTGCTCGCGAAGCACCGTCGACTGAGCGACGGTAAGGCCCAGGTTGCGAACAATCACAACCGAGGCGGCATTCGACAGCGTAGCATTCAGCGAGGATACGGCTTCGGCCTTTTCAGCACGATCCATGCCTGTTTCTCCACTCATGCCCGGATGCACGCCGAAACGCACCGCCGGGCGGCTAACACACGCAAAGTCAGAAGGGACGAATCCCGCCTGTCCTTTACGCAACGATGTCCGATGGGGTCGGTCAAGCCGCGTCACTTGCCATGCAAGCGGGCGACCGAAGTAAGACTGTTCCCCGTCTCGGTTGGAAATTAAGAAGGGCAAATCCCCTTCACCAACTGTCTCGGACGGAATTGTCCCAAGACCGGATCGCTCCGGAAGCGGGACAACACGGGGCGGCGAATAGCCGAAAACGCGCAGGAGTCAAGGCGCGTCGCGGAAGTTGGCGAAGGTGCCGCGCAGCGCCACTTGCAAAGTTTGTTTCAAGATATATCTTAGACGCATCGAATCGCATGAAGGAGTTTGAGATGCGACATGGAATGAACCGGCATGGATGCGGCACGCATCATGCCATGCACCGCGCGATGCGCCAGGCGATGCGCCACGGTGGACGCGGTTTCGGTCACGGATTTGGCGGCGGCGGCTTTGGCGGCCGGTTCCGCGACGAGGATGACGGACGCGGGCGCCGCCGGCGGATGTTCGACAGCGGCGAACTCAGGCTCGTCCTTTTGAAGCTGGTCGCCGACGAACCGCGCCACGGATATGACCTGATCCGCCAGATCGAGGACCTGACCGGCGGCGCCTATGCGCCGAGCCCGGGCGTCATCTACCCCACGCTCACCCTGCTCGACGACATGGGACAGATCGAAGCCGCCGAGAGCGAAGGCGCGAAGAAGCTGTTCGCGATCACCGATGCCGGCCGGGCCGAACTGGAAGCCAATGCCGAAGTTGTCGACCGCCTGATCGCCCGCCTGACCGAAGTCGGGGCCGAGCGCCAGCGCACCGACAGCGCGTCGGTCCGCCGGGCGATGGGCAATCTGAAGGCCGTGCTGATGAACCGGCTGGGCGACCGCGACCTCGACGGGACGACGCTGCACGACATCGTGGCGCTGATCGACGAAGCCGCGCAGAAGATCGAGCGGCTGTAATGGGAGCGAGCACGATCACCGGTGTACCCACGGCGCACGCGAGCAAATATCTGCAGCAGCTGTGCAAGCACTGGCAGCATAATCTGGCCGTCGAATTCACCCCCGACCACGGCACCGTCGCCTTCCCCCGGGATGCGCGCGGTGCCGACTGGCCGGACGATGCGCTGGTCACCTTCGATGCGGAACCCGACACCTTGTCGGTCCGCATCGACGCAAGCAACGACGAGCATCTCGCGGTCATGAAGGACGTCGTCGTCCGCCACCTCGACCGCTTCGCCTTTCGCGAGGCGCCGCTGACGTTCGACTGGCGCGAGGGTTAAGGCCCGCTCAGCCAATCACGGCATTCCGGCGGGCGTAGAGGAAATAAACGCCGAGCCCGCCGGCATTCCACACAAGGAACCAGAGCTGGGTCTGCGCCGGGAGGCTGAAGAACAGGTAGATGCAGCCGAGCACCGCGATGCCGCCGACCACCCACGGCAGCGGCGCGCGGAAGGTGCGCGGCGCGTCGGGCGCGCGGCGGCGCATGATCAGCATGCATATTGACACCGCGGTGAAGGCGGCGAGCGTCCCCGCGTTGGCGAGCGCGGCGAGTTCGCCCAAGGGAATGAAGCCCGCGAGCACCGCGACGACGATGGCGGTGAAGATGGTGATCCGCACCGGCGTCCCGCGCGACGACAGCCTCGCGAGGCTCGCGGGAAGCAGCCCGTCGCGCGCCATCGTGAAGAAGATGCGGCTCTGCCCGTAGAAGAAGGCGAGGATGACCGTCGGCAGCGCGATGATCGCCGAAATGGCGAGATATTGCGCCGCGAGCGGGCTGCCGAGTTCGCGCAGGATCAGCGCGAGCGGTTCGGGGCTGTTGGCGAAACGCGTGTAGGCGATCGCGCCCACCGCGGCGACCGCAACGGCGATATAGATGAGAACGCACGCGAACATCGACCCGACGATCCCGATCTTGAGGTCGCGGTCGGGGTTCTTTGCCTCTTCGGCAGCGGTCGCGATCGCATCGAAGCCGTAAAAGGCGAAAAAGATGATCGCCGCGGCGGCCATCACGCCGCGCTCGACCCCGTCGGGGCCGATATGCTTGGGAAAGCCATAGGGGCTGAACGGTTCGAGATTGGCAGCGTCGAAAGCGGGAAGCGCGACCGCGACGAAGACGACAAGCGCGACAATCTTGACCAGCACAAGAACCGCGTTGAGCGTCGCGCTTTCGCGCGTACCGACGAGCAGCAGGCCGGCGACGACCGCGATGATCGCGATCGCGGGGAGGTTGACGATACCGCCGAGTTCGGGGCCCTGCATCAGCGCCATCGGCATGCCCGCCCACGCCTGGAGCAGCGGCGCGGCATAACCCGACCAGCCGACCGCGACCGCGCTGACGACGAGCGAATATTCGAGAATCAGGCTCCACCCGACGATCCACGCGAGAAGCTCGCCGATCACCACATAGCTGTAGGTGTAGGCGCTGCCCGATGCCGGGATCATCGTCGCCATTTCGGCATAGGCGAGCGCCGCACAGGCACAGATGAGACCGGCGATGCCGAACGAAAGAATCACCGCAGGCCCCGCCTTGTCGGCACCGACGCCGATCAGCGTGAGAATGCCGGTGCCGACGATCGCCCCGACGCCGAGGGCAATCAGATGCGGCCAACTGAGCGTTCGCGCCAACGCCTGCCCTTCCGGCCGTTCGGGTACGATCGGCTTGCGGCGAAACAGGCTGTCAGTCATGCGGTGGGCTCCCCTTGTGCTTTCGGCCGCTTGTACGCGCGCCGGTCGGCAACGCAAGTCGCGCGAACGAGATCAATGCGAAGGGTCGTTACGGGGTGGGGAGCCGCCATTCGTCATCCCGGACTTGATCCGGGATCCACCGCGGCGCTGAAATCATGGACCCCGGATCAAGTCCGGGGTGACGAAAAAGAAACAATCCTCCCTTTTCGCACAGCGATGGGGAGGGGGGCCGCGCCCGCAGGGCGTGGTGGAGGGGCCGCGACGTCGCGTTACGGGCCCCTCCGTCAGCGCTTCGCGCTGCCACCTCCCCATGCCTGCGGCACAGGGAGGAGCGAACGCCCCCTTCCGGTCGACATTACCCTGCCGAAACCCGCCGTCGCTGCGGCGGCGCCGAAACTTCAAGCGCCCCCCATGCGTTGCTCCCGAAAGAAGGAGCAAAGTTCATGACCCTCCCCCACAATACACTCGTCCTCGTCGCCGACGGCCGCAAGGCGCTGTTTCTGCGCAATCAGGGTGACGAGCAGCAGATCGACCTGCGCACGGCCGCGCACCGCGAACGCGACGACCGCAAGGACAGCGACATCAAGACCGACGCGGCGGGCCAGTCACCCGCCCCCGCCGGCAGCGGGCTTCCCGGCGGGACGATGGGCGAGCCCGATTTCCACCAGCAGGAAGAAGACCGTTTCGCGCGCGATCTGGCCGAAAAGATCAATGCGATGGCGCTGGCGGGAACGTTCGACGCGCTCGTCGTCATCGCGCCGGCGCGCACGATGGGTGAGCTTCGCCCGCTGTGGCACAAGGAAACAAGCGCGCGCCTTGTCGGCGAGCATGTGAAGGAAATGACCGATCGCCCGGTTCCGGACATCGAAGCCTTGCTCGTCGGCGAGGCGGCGCCCCCGTCCTGATCAGCGGCGCGCTTCCTTTGCCAGCGTGCTCACCACGCCCCATGCGATCAGCGCCTGTCCCGCGAAATAGAGCGGCCATACGAGCCATAGCGTGACATCCTTCGACAGGACGGCGCCTTCGCCCGCAAAGATGAACAGGTCGCTCGCAAGGAACAGCATCGCGCCGATGCCGGTGCGATAGCGCGGAAAACGGCTCGTCCAAGCCGCGGCCGCCATCGCCGCGACAAACAGCGAATAGACGGCGGCGTGCCACCAGCCCGGCGCGGGGCTCAGCATCCCCCATACGATCGCGAGTGTGGCCGGCATCGTCAGCCAGCCGAGCAGACGCTGCGACGGCGTCAGCTGCCCGCGACGATTGAGGAGATACAGCGTGATCGCGATCAGGTGCCCGACAGCAAATGCAGCGGCGCCGGTGACGAGCCCTTTCGCGTCGAGCAGCCAGTCGCCAAGCGCCCCGAAGCCGAGCACTGCAGCGATCAGCCAGCCATTTCTCTCGCGGGCATTCGCCGCTGCCCACAGGGCCAGAAAGGCCACGCCTGTCGTCTTCCACGCCCAGATCGCCGGGCCATCGAGCCGCAGATAGACCGCCGCAAAAAAGCTGATCCCGCCGACCAGTGCCGCAAGCCACAGCCAGCGCGCGCGATCCCAACCCTGTTCCCCGCTCATTCCTCACCCCTTTGCATCTTGTCGCCAACCGGCCTAGTGCGCGGCGAAGGCAGCGCAAGCCCAAACAAGCCGCGCGGCGAAGGCAGCGCAACCCCAAACAGGCGTGCGCGGCGCACAGGATCAAGTCACGGATAGAATATGGGTTACGACATTCACATAATCGGCGGCGGTCTCGCGGGCTCCGAGGCAGCATGGCAGCTCGCCGAAGCCGGTTTTCGCGTCCGCCTCTCCGAAATGCGCGGAGGCGGCGACATGACCCCGGCGCATCAGGGCGACACCCTCGCCGAAATGGTGTGCTCGAACAGCTTTCGCAGCGATGATGGCGACAGCAACGCGGTCGGCCTGCTCCACCGCGAAATGCGCGCGCTGGGCTCGATCATCATGCGCGAGGCCGATGCGACGAAAGTGCCCGCAGGATCGGCGCTCGCGGTCGACCGCGACCTCTTCTCGGGCGGTGTCACCAACGCGCTCGAAAACCATCCGAACGTCACGATCGTTCGCGAACGTGTCGATACGCTGCCTTCCGAAGGCCTCACGATCGTGGCGACCGGTCCGCTCACCGCCGCCGGCCTCGCGTCGAGCATCGGCACCGCAACCGGCAAGGACGCGCTCGCCTTCTTCGACGCCATCGCGCCGATCGTCTACCGCGACAGCATCGACATGGACGTCGCGTGGATGGCGAGCCGCTGGGACAAGGTCGGGCCGATCGGCGACGGCAAGGACTATATCAACTGCCCGATGGACAAGGACCAGTATCACGCCTTCGTCCAGGGACTCGTCGACGGCGACAAGACCGAGTTCAAGGACTGGGAAAAGGACACCCCCTATTTCGAGGGCTGCATGCCGATCGAGGTGATGGCCGAGCGCGGCCCCGAAACGCTTCGCTTCGGCCCGATGAAGGGCGTCGGCCTCGACAATCCGCGCACCGGGCGCTGGCCCTATGCGGTCGTCCAGCTCCGCCAGGACAATGCGCTCGGCACGCTGTGGAACATGGTCGGATTCCAGACGAAGCTGAAGCACGCGGCGCAGGTCGAGCTGTTCCGTACCATTCCGGGGCTCGAAAAGGCGGAGTTCGCGCGCCTTGGCGGTCTCCACCGCAACAGCTTTATCCGCTCGCCCGAACTGCTCGACCAGCAGCTCCGGCTTAAATCGGCACCGCATATCCGCTTTGCGGGGCAGATCACCGGCTGCGAGGGCTATGTCGAAAGCGCCGCGATCGGGCTCATCGCTGCGCGCTTCGCCGCCGCCGAACTCGGCGGTCGCACCCTGCCGCCGCCCCCGCCCGAAACCGCGCTCGGCGCGCTGCTCGGGCACATCACCGGCGGCGCCGATGCGTCGTCCTACCAGCCGATGAACGTCAATTTCGGCCTCTTCCCGCCGCTCGCCGAGGATGTCCGCAAGAAGGACCGCAAGCTCGGTTACACGCAGCGCGCGGGTTCGAGGCTGGCGGAGTGGATGAAGCAGACCGAAGGCGTCACGGTGTAACGTGTAACCGTCGCCGATCCTCCCTGTGGCGAAGCCATGGGGAGGGGGACCGTCCGCGAAGCGGATGGTGGAGGGGCTGCAACGTCGCGTTATTGCCCCTCCGTCAGCGCTGCGCGCTGCCACCTCCCCATCGCTGCGCGACAGGGAGGATCGGATTTGCCCTCGCTATCAACAGCTGCACTTCGGCTTCGCTGCCTGTTTCGGCGCGGTCGTCGCGAACTCCGCGCGTGTCAGATCCCCCGACTTGTCTGCATCCGCGCCCGCGAACCGCTGCCCCGTCGCGGCCGCCCATTCCTCGAAGGTCAGCAGGTTATTGCCGTCCTTGTCGAGCTTGCGGAACGCCGCGGTGCGCGATGACATCAGTTCGACCCGGCTGATCCGGTCGTTGCGGTCGCGATCGAACCGATTGAAGCGCCGCTCCTCGCGCGATGCCTCTTTCGCGGCGGGCAAGGCTGGCGGCGCGGGCCCCCGCGTGGGGGCATTCGCCGCCGCGACGGGAATCGCCGGCAAGGCGGGCGGCGGATCGGGAAGCACCTCTTCCTCGGCGATCTGCGTATAGCCTTTCCACATGAAAAGGCCGCCGGTGAGCAGCAGCGCGCTCGCCACACCGCCGATCAGAAAACGGGAAACTGCCATACGCCCCTCCGCGCCGATTGATGGGACCAGCTATCACGATGCGGCGCGAGGCGACAACAAACACCACCATTATGGCGACGAAATTCAATCGAGAAACCCTCTCGAAATTACGCAAATGATTGCTACATTCGATCAATGCACAACTACCTCCCCTCGCTGAAACAGATGCAATATCTCGTCGCGCTGCACGAACAGGGCCATTTCGGCCGCGCCGCCGATGCCTGCAACGTCACGCAATCGACGCTGTCAGCGGGGATTCGCGAGCTCGAAACCTTGCTTGGCCAGACGCTGGTCGAACGCACCCGCCGCGTCGTGCGTTTTACCGTTCTCGGCAACGCAATCGTCGAAAAGGCGCACCGCGTCCTGCGCGAAGCCGAAGAACTCGCCGACATGGCTGCGGCGGCCGCGGCACCGCTGGTCGGCGAACTGCGGATGAGCGTGATCCCGACGATCGCGCCCTTTCTGCTTCCTGGCCTCCTCCCGCGGCTTCGCAAGGAACGCCCTTCGCTGAAGCTGTTCCTGCGCGAAGAGCCGAGCGCGCAGGCATGCGAATCGCTCCACCACGGCACCGTCGACTGCGTGCTGCTCGCGCTTCCCTATGCCTGCGGCGATGTGGAGAGCGAGCCGCTGTTCGACGATGCGCTGTTCGTCGCCTTCCCCGGCGACCAGTCCGAAGACCTGCCCGCGATGGTCAGCGCCGACCAGCTCGACCCCGCGCAAATGCTGATGCTCGAGGACGGGCATTGCCTGAAGGATCATGTCCTCGCCGCCTGCAACCGCCCCGAACTGCGCGCCGGGGCGCGGATGATGGGAACGTCGCTGCACACGCTGGTGCAGATGGTCGACAATGGCCTCGGCATCACGATGCTGCCGCAAATGGCGATCGAGGCCGGCATCCTCGATCACACCGACATCGACACGCGCCCGCTCGATTCGGAACATGACTGGCGAACGATCGCGCTCGTGTGGCGCAAGGGCAGCCCGCGCGCCGACGAATTCCGCCTGCTCGCCGACATCTTCCGCAAGCATCAGGTGAATTAGCGTCCTGACGAGATCGCTAGTCCCATCGCTCCGCACGGGCATGGTCGCCCGCACGCCGCTCGACCCATTGCACCCGCCCGTCGGCGAAGGTTTCGCGCTTCCACAGCATCACATCGGTTTTCAGCCGGTCGATCAGAAACTCGCACGCCGCCAGCGCCTCGGCGCGGTGCGGGCTGCTCGCGAGCACGAGGACGATCGTCTCGCCGGGCACCATCGCCCCGACACGATGGATCAGCGTCAATGCCGAAAGCTGCCAGCGGTCCACCGCCTTATTCGCCAGATCGACCAGCCCCGCACCCGTCATCGCGGGATGATGATCGAGGTAGAGTTCGGTCAGCCCGTCCCCGCCGCGCACCCGCCCGACAAAGCTCGCGCTCGCGCCATATCCGCCTGCATCGTGCAGGCGAAGCTCGGCCGCGACGTCGATGATTTCGGACCGGACGAGGGCGCGGATCATCCGCCGGTGACCGGCGGGAACAGCGCGACTTCGCGTGCGCCCGCGAGAGGTGCGCCGGGCCTTGTCATCACACCGTCGACCGCGGCGCGGATGCGGTGCGCCTCGGCAAAGGTCCGGCCTCCCCGCTCGTCGCGGGCGGCCAGCCATGCGACGAGCGCGCCGACGTCGGTTACGCTCGCGGGCAACTCGACCGTTTCGCCGGGAATTCCCATCCGCTCGCGCACCCAGGCGAAATAGGCGATGTTCAGCGCCATCGGGTCCGGCTCAATCCATATGTTTCAGGCCGACGCGCAGATAATCCCAGCCGGTGATCAGCGTCAGCACCGCCGCGCCCCAAAGCGAAATCAGCCCGACGGTCTTGATCCAGACCATCGCCGGCAGCGCGCCCGCCAGAATCAGCGCGCCGAACGCGACGAGCTGGAAGGTCGTCTTCCACTTGGCGAGCTGGGTCACCGGCATCGACACCTGCAAGGTCGCGAGGAATTCGCGCAGGCCCGACACGATGATCTCGCGCAGCAGGATCATCAGCGCCGCGATCACGTGGTAGCCGCTGATGTCGCGGGTGAAGACGAGCAGCAGGATCACCGCGGCGATCATGATCTTGTCGGCGATCGGATCGAGGAAGGCGCCGAGCCGCGACACGATCCCGCGCGAGCGTGCGACATAGCCGTCAAAATAGTCGGTAATGCCCATCAGGCAGTAAAGGCCGAAGGCGAGCGCATAGTCGATCGGTTTCGGCTGGTGCGATCCCTCCACCACTCCCGGCCACAGCAGGAAAAGCAGGATGGGCACCGCCAGGATGCGCGACAATGTCAGAATGTTCGGAAGGCTGAGCATGATCCCTGTCGGCGTATCCGTTCCAAAATGGGCTTTGACCCTGAATGCCCTAACCGATAAGCCCCCCGGGCGACAACCAAATTGCCCCCGGGGCTGTCATGTGGGGCGCGTTGCCGACATGTCGGGATACAAGATGGATTTTCAATGACCGGTTCCTTTGCGCTGCTGAATCAACGCCGGTTCCTTCCCCTTTTCGTCACCCAGCTCCTCGGCGCCTTCAACGACAATCTGTTCAAGAATGCGATGGTGCTGTTCGTCGTCTACGGCGTATTCAACAGCGAAGAGCAGGAAACGCTGTTCAGCGCGGTCGCGACGGGCCTTTTCATCCTGCCCTTCTTCCTCCTGTCGGCGCTCGCCGGCCAGCTCGCCGACACGCGCGACAAGGCGCGGATCATCCGCATCGTCAAATTCTGCGAAATCCTCATCATGCTCGTCGGCGGAACCGGCCTCGTCCTCGCGTGGATGGGTTTCGCCGTCCACCTGATCGCGATTCCGCTCATGATGCTCGCGCTGTTCGCCATGGGCATCCACTCGACCTTTTTCGGCCCGATCAAATATGCGATCCTGCCGCAGCACCTCGAAAGCGACGAAGTGCTCGCCGGCACGGGACTGGTCGAGGCGGGAACCTATATCGCCATCCTTGCCGGGACGATCCTGGCCGGCGTCATCGACGTCGAATGGGCGGCGCTCGGGGTCGTCGTCGTCGCCGCGATCGGTTACTGGACCGGACGCAAGGTCCCGCCTGCCCCGCCCGAGCATGAAGAAACGGGGATCGACTGGCACATCATCCGCTCGTCGGTCGCGCTCGTCCGCGGCACGATGCACATCCCGCGTCTCTATCTCGCGATCCTCTCTATCAGCTTTTTCTGGACGATCGGCGCGGTGCTGTTCATCCAGTTCCCGCCGCTGGCAAAGAACATCCTCCACGCCGACAAGAGCGTCGCCAGCCTGTTTCTCGCGGTCTTCTCGGTCGGGATCGCGATCGGATCGGTCGCAGTAAACCGGCTGCTGAAGGGCAAGGTTTCGGCGCGCTACAGCCCCGCCAGCGTGATCGTCATGGCGCTGTTCGTCGTCGCCTTTTATTGGGTTTGCCGCAACTGGGGCGCCGAACCGGCGGGCACGCTCTACGACATCGGCGGTTTCCTCGGCCACACCAGCGTCGTCCCGTTGCTGCTCAGCCTGCTCGGCATCGCGATCAGCGGCGGGATGTTCGTCGTGCCGCTGTACGCCTTCCTCACCACCACCGTCCCCAAGGACCAGACCGCGCGCACGGTCGCCGCGAACAATATCGTCAATTCGGGCGCGATGGTCGCGGGATCGCTGCTTGCGATGGGCCTTGGTTTCGCCGGTGTCGGCACGGTCGACCAGCTGCTGATGAGCGCCGCGATGTGCCTGATCTCGGCCTGGCTCGCGGTGAAGCTGCATCGCGCCTGCGATTGAGTGGGCGGCTTGGGGTGGAGGCTGCCATTGCTTCCCCCAACGTTCGTCATCGCGGGCTTGACCAAGGGTGACATGACAAGAAATGTCATGTTCAGTCGCTACCGGTCATCCCGCCGTCGGAATTCGATCAAATCCCACTTGTTGCCATAAAGGTCGAGGAACACCGCGACGGTGCCATAGTCGGCCTCCGCCGGCTCGCGCTCGATCCGCACGCCCTTGTCCAGCAGACGCTGATAGTCCCGTGCGAAATCATCGGTCTGGAGGAAGAGGAAAACGCGGCCGCCTGACTGGTCGCCGATGAACCCGGCCTGGCTCTCATTGGCCGCACGCGCGAGCAGGATCGTGGCGCCGCCCGGCGGGTTGCCGGGAGGCGCGACGAGCACCCAGCGCTTGTCCTGCGCCGGCTGATAGTCGTCGGCAACGAGCGTGAAGCCCAACGTCCCGACATAGAAGTCGATCGCCTCGTCATAGTCGCGCACGACGAGCGCGACATGCGCGAGCGACTGCCGCATCATTCGCGAAGCCCGCGCAGCGCGGCGCCCGCGGCGAACGGCCCGACCATGGTCAACAACAGGCTCGACGCCGCAAGCAGCTTGACCGCGCCGCGCCCCGACGGGTCGAGCATCCCCGCACCGAAGATCAGCAGCGGCACCGCGAGCGGCAGAATGAGCAGCCCTCCGATCGCGCTTCCCCCTTTGAGGTTTGCGGTCAGTGCGGCGCTCAGCACCGCAAGCGAGGCCAGCGCCGGGATTGCGATCGCAATCCCTGTCGTGAGCAGTTCGACCCGTTCGCCATCCTGCGCAAGCAACGTCGCTGCCGGAACCAGCGCGATCAGCAAAGGCAGTCCAAAACCAATGGCATGCGCGCCGATCTTCACAGCCGCGATCACCTCGTCGGCGAAGCCGCGCACCGCAAGCTGGTCGAGGACCCCGGCGTCCTTGTCAGGGCGCACCAGCCGGTCGATCGGCAGCAGTGCGGCGAGCAGGGCCGCAACCCACACCATCCCGCCGCCCGCGCGGCGGAGCAGCGGCGCATCGGGTCCGACGGCAAAGGGAAAGGCAGTCGCGACGAGCAGGAAAAACAGCACCGGCAGCCACAGCGCCCCGCTGCCCCATGCGCGACGCAGATCGCGCCAGAAGAGGGCGATCAGCGCAGTCAAGCGAGCGCCCCCATATCGCGTTCGGCCAGATCAGGAATGTCCAGCGCGAAATGCGAGGCCAGCAGGACGCATCCGCCGTTGCCGCGATGCCTTGCGATCGCCGCCACCAGCCGCGCCTGCGCCGCGTCGTCCATGCCGTTCGCAGGCTCGTCGAGCAGCCAGATCGGTGCGCCGCTCGCGATCACCCGCACCATCGCCGCACGCTTGCGCTGCCCGGTCGACAGCATCGTCACCGGCACCTCGGCGAGGGGCGCCAGCGCCATTTCCGCCATCGCACGATCGACCGCATGGCCATCGACCGTATCGACCCGCGCCCAGAAATCGAGCGCGCGGCGCAAGGGCAACTCGGCGTCGAGCGCGGCCGCTTCGTCGATCAGCGCAATCCGCTCGCGGCGTTCGATCGTCCCGGCCGCCGGGCGCAGCAGCCCGGCGGCGAGGCGGATCAGGCTCGACTTGCCCGCGCCATTGGGACCACGCAGCCACAGTGCGTCGCCACGGCTCATCGTCAGCGACAGACCCTCGAACAACAGGCGGTCGCCGCGGATGCACGCCACATTGTCGAGCCGCAGCAGCCCGGTCACGACCCCCGCGCGCAGAGGCGCGCTCACGCCATATCCTCGAGCGCGTGCATATCGTCGTCGGAGAAGCCGAAATGATGCCCGATCTCGTGGATCAGGACATGTCGCACCAGCGTATCGAGCCGCTCGCCGGTCTCGATCCATTCGACGAGGATCGGGACGCGATACAGCGTCACCCGGTCGGGCATGCCGCCGCTCTGGTCGATACTCCGCTCGGTCAGCGGACGGCCTTCGTACAGGCCCGTCAAATCATAGGGATGTTCGATATCGAGCGAGGCGAGCACCTCGTCGTCGGCAAATTCCTCGATTCCGATCACGACGCCCTCAATATGCGGCGCGAAAACCGCGGGCATGGTTTCCAGCGCGGCCTCGGCCATCGCGAACAGCGCGTCGGCGTCGGGGGCGCCGCCGGTCCATCCGGCGGGTAAATCGGGGCGGGCACTCTTGTCGCTCATGGCGCCCTTCCTTATGGCGACGACACGATATTGACCAGCGGGAGAAAGAAAATGGTTCGGAAACTCGACGATACGGAGCGCGGCGCGCTCCTCGCCCGCTTTCCCGAATGGGCGCACGAACCGGTACGCGACGCGATCACGCGGCAGTTCAGGTTCGACGATTTCGCGCAGGCGTTCGGCTTCATGGCCAGCGTCGCGATCCTTGCCGAAAAGATGGATCATCACCCCGAATGGTCGAACGTCTATAACCGCGTCGATATATTGCTGACCACGCACGACGCCGACGGATTGTCGGAACGCGACGCGAAACTGGCCGAGGCGATCGAAGCGCTGGTCTGACCGATCGGGAGGGCAGCTGACGACCGATATTAGCCGTCGCCCCCCGCGAAGGCGGGGGCCGCCGGAAGCATAGCGCAAGGCCGATTGCGGCCCCCGCCTTCGCGGGAGCGACGAGTCAGGAAACCACCCCGTTTAGG
>NZ_DATMST010000203.1:0-32616 GCF_035565275.1 Sphingopyxis sp. | reverse complement strand
ATCGCGCCCGCGCGCGACGGCGGCGGGGTCGGCGGGTGCCGTTTCAACCGGGACGGGCGCGCAGGCGCCGAGCAGCATCAAGACCGAAATCGCAGCACCCCCTTTCATAGCCGTTCACCGTCCTCGTTTCGCTTTGGGAACCACCTCGCGCGGCCATTGGTTCCCGAAGCGTGCGCAAAGCCCCCCTCCTCCTCCTGTTCCTCCTGTCCGCATGCCAAGCGCCCGCGCCGACTGACCGCTTTCGCGCGACGGGCGAGACGATCGCGATGAGCGGCGGCGATGCGGGCGCCGAAGCGGCCTGCTTCACCTGTCACGGGCTGCAGGGCGAAGGCGACGGGCGCGACGCGCCGCGCCTCGCCGGGCTCGACGCGGGCTATCTCCATCGGCAGCTCGACGATTATGCAAATGGTCGCCGCGAGCATGCCGCGATGCGCGCAATCGTCCGCAAACTCGGCGACGGCGACCGATCGAAAGTGTCGGCATTCTACGCGGCGATCCAGCCCGCGGCGTGGCCGGTCGAAGCCGGCAATCCGGCGGGTGCGCGCCTCTACGACGAGGGCGATCCCGCGCGGGGATTGCCGTCTTGCGCCTCGTGCCACGGTGTGGGCGGCGTGGGCGATGCCGCCAATCCGCCGCTGGCCGGTCAGTCCGCCGCCTATGTCGCGGGCCAGCTTCGCGCGTGGCGCGAAGCGAAGCGCAACAATGACCCGCTAGGCGAGATGCGCCGCGTCAGCCGCCTGCTCTCGGTCGCCGAGCTTGCGGCGGTGTCCCGTCATGCGGCGTCCTTTCCGCCCCATCCTCCGGAAGCTCGGGCAACATCCCCCGCAGCACGTCGTGCCGATCCCAGAAATGATGTTTCAGAGCCGCGCCAACGTGCAGCGGGATCATCGCGACGAGGAGAATGATCAGGAGCGCATGGATTCCCTCCGCCCAGTCGAGAATCCACCACTGAATGCCTTTTTCCAGACTATCGAAGGGCATGTGCGGCCAGGGAAGGAGCCCCGCCACTTCGAGCGGCTCGCCGCCGACCACCGACCACATCGCCCAGCCCGAGAGCGGCAGACCGAAAAAGCAGACGTAAAAGAGTATGTGCGTCACATAGGCTGCGACCGTCTGCCAGCCCAGCCGGTCGGCATCGTTGATGGGACCCGGCACGATCATCCGCCAGATCGAACGCAGCGCAGCAAGCACGAGCATCAGCAGGCCGAGTTCGGCATGAACCCGAAACGCCTCCAACTTGTCGCCACCCGCGTCGATGCGGCTCATGCGCCAGCCCCAGCCGAGCTGGAATAGGATGAGCGCGGCCATCGTCCAGTGGAATAGCTGCCCGACGGGCGAGTAGCGGCGGTCGGCGGCATAGCGCGCCGCCCACGCCTGGATCGCCTCGATCATGCTGCCACCGGGGGCGGCTCGCCGAGGAGGCGCCAGCCGGTCCAGAGCGCCGCGCCGAGATAAAGAGCCGCGGCAGGAGCCCACATGATGAGCCCCGCCAGTTGCTGATCTTCGAGCGGCGCCAGCCCCCAGGCCATCGTCGTCGCGAGATGGGGCGCATAGAGGGGCGTGCCCGCGAAGGTGATGAGCGCCCCGAGCAGCCCCATCTGCACCATCATGGCAAGCAGCAGGCCGATCGCGAGCGGCGGCGACGACGAGCGGAGCGAAGCCCAGAAGCCGAACGCGGTCGCGAGCAACGAAAGCTGCATCAACCAGAAGGCGCCGTCACTCGCCAGCGCGAGAGCATAGGGCGCCGGCGCGTGCCAGATCCAGAATGCGAGAATGTGCCCGGCCGCCCATAGCGGCGCACCGCCGCGCGGCCGAAACCGCGGCAGGCCGAGCGCAAACAGCGGAGCCGCAACCGCGGTCAGGATGATATGGTGCGCGACGCGCACCGAGAAGAGCGCCGACGACAGGGCGCATAGCGGCGACACGAACAGAAGGGCGATCAGCGCGAACCCGGCCCAGAAGGGACCGCGCGCTTTCCATCGCCACGCCATCAGCGCCGCGGCGCCCAGCGCCGCGAGCAGCCCGGGATCGAGATTCCAGCGCAGCATCCAGTCAGCCGGGATCGGCGCGGGACCACAATAAGGAATCGAGGACGGATCCATCCAATTGCCAACGTCGCGCCCGGCGCGCGGGTTCCGGGAAACTATTGGGCGGTCGGCGCATTATCCAGACGGGGGCCTGCATGGAGATCAATATGGCAACGGCCCCATCGCCTTTCACCGACCCGCCCTATCGCCGACACGCGCCCCATCCGCTGCACGCCATTCTCCTCGCCTTTCCGGTCGCCCTGTTCAGCAGCGCGCTCCTTTCCGACATCACCTATCTCAACAGCGCCGAGATGCAGTGGAGCAATTTCTCGGCCTGGTTGATCACGGGCGGGCTGATATTCGGGGCTCCGGTGCTCCTGTGGTCTGCCATAGCATTTGTCCGAGGCCGAAAGCAGCCAAAGCGCGGGCCTGCCACCGCCTATTTTCTGCTGATCCTCGTTATGTGGATCGCGGGCCTCGTGAACGCCTTCAAGCATAGCCAGGATGCCTGGAGTTCGGTCGGCACGGCCGGCGCGACCCTCTCGGCCCTATCCACAGTTGCAGCGATTGCCGCCGCCTGGCTTCTCCACGCAGCGAAGGAGCCCCGCGCATGAACCGGCAGACCTCGCTTGGCCTCGTCGCTGCGGCGGCGCTAGCGGCCGCGCTCGCCGGCTGCGGCAAAGGCGATGAAAAACTCGACCAGACGGGCGCCAGCCCGAGCCTGCCGAATATCGACGAGACGCTCGTCCCACCGATGAAAATCGCCAAGCCTGCAGGATGGAACGGCGAGCTTCCGACCGTTCCAGCCGGTTTCAAGGTCGTGCCGGTCGCCACCGACCTCAAGATTCCGCGGCAGATCCTCATCCTCCCCAATGGCGACATTCTCGTCGCCGAAGGTTCGGGCGGCCATGCACCGAAGCTCCGCCCGAAGGATGTGATCGCGGGCTATATCAAGAGCCTTGGAAAATCCTCGGTGAAGGGCGGCGACCGCATCACCTTGCTTCGCGACGCGAACGGCGACGGCAAACCCGAACTTCGCACCAGCTTCATCGAGGATCTCGATGCGCCCTATGGCCTCGCGCTCGTCGGGAACGACCTTTATGTCGCCAACCAGGGTGCGCTGCTGCGCTTCGCGTACACGCCGGGCGCAACGCGCATCGCTGGCAAGGGCGAGGAAGTGACCAAGCTCCCGGCAGCGGTCAATCATCACTGGACGAAATCGCTCGCCGCGAGCGCGGACGGGTCGAAGCTTTATGTCGGCATCGGCTCGAACAGCAATATCGGCGAGCGGGGAATGAGCATCGAGGAGGATCGCGCCGTCATTTGGGAGGTCGATGCCGCCACCGGCGCGAGCCGCATCCTCGTCTCGGGCATCCGCAACCCGACCGCCCTCGCCTTCGAGCCATCGTCGAACGCCCTCTGGGCGGTGGTGAACGAACGCGACGAGCTTGGCGCCGAGCTCGTACCCGATTATCTGACCTCGGTGCGCGAGGGCGCTTTCTACGGCTGGCCCTACAGCTATTGGGGACGCCATCCCGACCCGCGCGTTCATCCACAAAAGCCCGAGCTCGTCAGGACCGCAGTCACTCCCGATTATGCGCTCGGTTCGCACGTCGCGCCGCTCGGGCTGAGCTTTGCGACCGAAGGCGGGCTCCCGGGCTATGAGACGGGCGCCTTCGTTGGAGAGCATGGCAGCTGGAACCGCCAGACTCTCGCCGGCTACAAGGTCAGCTTCATCCCCTTCGCCAACGGACGTCCTGCCGGCAAGCCGAAGGATTTCGTGACCGGCTTCATCAAGGACGGCAAAGCGCGCGGCCGCCCGGTCGGCGTCACCTGGGACCCGGCGCGCGGCGCGCTCTGGATCGCCGACGATCTCTCGAACACGGTGTGGCGCGTCACCGGACCTCGCGCGCTCGCGATGGGATCACCGGTCGCTGCTGCAGCCAGCAAAAGATGATCAAGCGGCGCCGCTCGGCTTGAAGCGGATCACGCGCCAGATAAAATAAGCGAAGAACGCCGCCATGTTCGCGCTAAGGAGTGGCACTGCCCACCTTCTTCCGCCTTCCGGCACCTTCGCGCCCCCGCGGCGCGCGGTCAGCGTTAGACGCGCGCTGGGCGGCGCTGATGGAGCGGGGACATAGCGACGCGTCTCGGGAACGTGCCGCCCCGCCGGGCGTAGCTGTCCCATGACGCGTCCCATCCCCTGTCTATCGATATCGAGAGCCTGCGCGGCCCCTTGCGCCGCGATGGCGAAAGTAGCTCGGTGATAGCCCAGTCTGATACGGGCAAGCCGCGCTCGAGGGCGCATCATATCAGGGCGAACATCGTGCTTTACGGTGCGCTCTTTGCCAATCTCGGCATCGCCGTCGCCAAATTTGTCGCCGCGGCGATCAGTGGTTCCTCGTCGATGCTATCGGAAGGGGTCCATTCGCTCGTCGACAGCGGCAATCAGATGCTGCTCCTCTACGGCCAAGCGAAGGCAAAGCGGCCGCCCGACAATCGTCACCCCTTCGGCTACGGCCGCGAACTTTATTTCTGGGCGTTCGTCGTCGCAATCCTCATCTTTGCTGTCGGAGCCGGCATTTCCATCTACGAAGGCTGGATTCACTACCGGGATCCCGAGCCGCTTCGCGATCCGACGATCAACTATGTGGTGCTCGCCATCGCCTTCCTGCTCGAGGGTGCGTCGTGGACGATCGCGGTGCGCGAGTTCAACGCCGGGCGGCGCGGGCTCGGCTGGTGGACGGCGGTGCGGCGGTCGAAGAATCCCGCAGGTTTCATCGTCCTGTTCGAAGACAGCGCCGCGCTCGCCGGCCTCGCCATCGCCGCCGGCGGCATATGGCTGAGCCATGCGACAGGGGATCCGCGGATCGACGGCATCGCCTCGATGGCGATCGGCGCAATCCTGGCGGCGGTCGCGATCCTTCTAGCCCGCGAGGCGAAGGAGCTGTTGATCGGCGAGGCTGCGGACCCCGAACTGATCGCGCGTATCTGGACCATCGTCGAACGGCGCCGCGAAATTACCGCCGTCAATCATGTGCGCACGATCCACACCGCACCCAATTCGATCTTCGTCGCGGTAAGCGCCGACTTCGAGGATCGTCTCGCCATGGGCGAGGCCGAGACGTTGATCGAGGCGATCGAGGCCGAGCTCAAGGCTGCGTCGAGCGATATCAGCTCGATCTACATCCGCCCCGAAAAGCAGTCCGATGCGCTCGTCCAGCCTCGCCCGTCAGCGGCGGCCGAACCCGCACGGCGGCCGCGCGGCACAAACTAGGCTTTGAGCTCGCCCGGTCGCAACTGGATCCGGATGAGCGCGCTCGTGCCCGGCATATCGCGCGAAGGGTCAACCGCGCCGTAAGAGACAGCCGCCTTGTGGGTCCGCGCCAAAGCTTCGATGAGGCGCGTTCCGAGACCCGTGCCGCGCGCCGTTCCGTCGGACGGCATCCCTGCCCCGTCGTCGACAACCGCGAGTTCGAGCAATGTCTCGTCGGCCCGGCGAAGCGATATCCGAATCTCGCCATCATCGCTGTCGCCATAGGCATATTTGCACGCGTTGCTCACCCATTCGTTGGCGATCATGCCGAGCGCAACGGCCTTGTCGGTGGCCACACGCATGGGCTCGACGTCGGCGATGACACGCCGCGCGGCGACGCCCGTCGACCAGGTCGCCGAGAGATCCTCGGCAAGGCCGCCCAGATAGTCGTCCATCGCCACATATTCGACGTCGTCGGTGGTGTAGAGGCGCCGGTTGACTTGCGCGACCGTCGCGATCCGTTGCTGCGTCTTCTGCAGCGCCTCGCGGGCGGCGGGATCGGCGATCGTCTTGGACTGGAGGGCGACGAAAGACATCACCATCTGGAGATTGTTCGCGACGCGGTGGTTCACTTCCTTGAGCAGCGCTTCCAGCCGCGCATTGGTCGCGCGCAGCTCGCTCTCCACCTCGGCGCGCGCGCGTCGAAGCTGGGCACGCTCGAGTACCTGCTCGAAACTCGAGGCCAAGAGATCGAAAAAATCCTCGCCGACCGACTTTACCACATAATCGTCGGCACCCGACTTCAACGCCGCCACGGCGATGCGGCTCTCCTCGGAGCCCGTCACATAGACGACGGGCGGGCAGTCGCGTAGTGCGCGAAGCGCCTCGAGCGTGGCAAGACCGTCCTGCCCGGGCATATAGTGATCGACGGCAACGAGATCGAAGGCAGTGACCTTCGCCATGTCGACGCCCTCGCCGCCACTTGCCGCGAGGCTGACTTCATAACCTTTCCGGCCAAGCGCGCGCGACGCAAGCCGCCGCATGCCGTCGTCGTCATCGATATAGAGAATGTGGGCCAGGGCGGGTCTCAAGCCGGGTCGGGATCGGGGACCTGGATCACCGAGAGGAAGAGACCGAGCTGGCGAATGGCGTCGGCGAAATTCTCATAGTTCACCGGCTTGGTGATATAGACGTTGCAGCCGAGGTCGTAGCAGCGCTGGATCTCGATCTTGTCGTCGGTGGTCGTGAGCACGACGACGGGCGTGCGGCGCAGCGGACTGCTGTCGGCCTTCAGCCTGGCGAGAATGTCGGTCCCGCTCATGTCGGGCAGATTGAGGTCGAGCAGCACGAGCGCCGGCCCGTTGCGCACCGGGCCCTCCGCCGCATCGTACAGGAACTCGAGAGCCGAGGTGCCGTCGAGAAAATGATGGATCTTGTTGGAAATGCCGGCGCGCCGGATATTCTTCTCGATAAGGCGCGCATGCCCCTCGTCGTCCTCGATCATCACGATGTTTACGGGCAGTTGGTCAGGCATCTTCTTCTCCGCTTTGCCACACGAGGGGCAGGATCAGCCGAAAGGTGGAACCCGCACCGAGTTCGGACTGGATTTCGATATTACCGCCGAGGCGATAGGCAAGCGCGCGGGCGTGGGCAAGACCGATCCCCTCCCCCTGCTGGTCCTGGACGCCCGACCTTCGGAAGAGGTCGAACACACGTTCGTGATCGCGCGGCTCGATGCCGCGACCATTGTCGGCGACCGCCACCCAAGCGCGCCCGAGATCGGCGCCCCCGGCTATGCGAATGATCCCCGCCCGCCCCGGCTGCGAATATTTGAGGGCATTTTCGATGAGATTCGAGAGGATCTGCTCGACCGCGACCCGGTCATTGATCACGGTCGGCAGGTCCGACACTTCGACCGTCGTGCCGGTCTCGTCGATGCGGTGCTGCAGGCTGCCGACGATCGCGCCCACGACGTCGCCGAGAGCAAGCGTTTCGGGCGCGAGCGTGCGGCGACCCTGGCGCGAGAGATTGAGGATCGCGTTGATCAGCCGGTCCATCTTCTGCGTGGAGGTGCGAATGAAGCCGATCGATTCCGGCAGATCCTCCTCGATCGCGAGCCGCGTCGCGGCGTCGGGCGCCTTCCAGCCCTGCGCATCGCCCTGTTCGAGATAGCCCGAGATCGCCTTGCGCGCGGTCTCGAGTTCGGCCGTGAAACCCATCACATTGACGAGTGGCGAACGCAGATCGTGCGACACGATATAGGCGAAGCGCTGGATTTCGGCATTGGCGCGCTTGAGTTCGCCCGTGCGCGCATCGACCAGTTCCTCAAGCCCTTCGTTGAGACGGCGAAGTTCCGCGCGCGATGCGCGGAGCTCGACGAGATTGTTGCGAACGAGGAGCAGCGTGGCGGCTGCAACGACCAGCAGGAGAATGCCGGTTCCGATCAGCGTCAGGGTGAACAGCGACTGGGTGCGTTGCTGCCGCGCTTCACGATTCTTGAGCAGGGCGAGCTCGCTTGCGAGCATCGTCTCGACGAGCGCGCGCGCGGCCCGCACTTCGAGCACCCCCTTGTCGTTCGTGAAGTCTGCGATCAGTGCTGCGCGGTCCGTGCCGCGCAGGCCGAGCGTCGCCCGGTAATGACGGCCATAAGCATCGAGATGCCCGCGAAGCCTTTCGGCGCGGCCGCGCTGGTTCGGATTGTCGCTGATCAGCGTCTCGAGCGATGCAAGCTGGGCGCGCGACCGGTCCTCGGCCTCGTCCATGATCGTCGTGAACGCCGGGTTCTGCGTAAGGATCAGTCCGCGGCGCGCGGTCTCCATCCGTTCTGTCGCGCTGGCAAAGGCGCCGAGATTGGCCTCCACCGCGAGCGTGTGTGCGACCATGCGCGCGTCGGCCTCATTTTGGCGCTGCACAAAAAATGCTGTCGATGCCGCAGCGAGGAGCGCGGCAAATCCAATGGTGAGGAGAATGATGATCAGGCGGCTCGCCCGCGTGTCGCGGCCCAGCGACGAGATCCTGGCCGATTCCATGTAAATGCCCCTCGGCCCCGGTCGATCAATTTCCGCCGTGCATGCACTGCCGCGCCCTTCGTGGCAAGCAGCCTCACCAACCCGGCCAGCCCTGAACGTGCCGAGTCCCGCGCGGGATTAACCTGGATCAATAGGATTTCGGATGAGTGTCGCCGAAGCGCTGGCGTAGGGGGGCGGCTGGGCGATTGAGGTCACCAGGATGAAGCGGGATGTCGAACGGTCATGATCGCGGTATAAGTGGCTCGCAGATTATAACGGGGAAGAGATGTCCAGGAGGATATTGATCGTCGAAGACGATCCGCTTGTCGCCATGATGCTGGAGGATGCGCTGGGCGCGCTGGGGCACGACATCGTCGGGGACGCTGGCGATATCGCCACGGCGCTCGGGCATATCGCGGCAGGCGGGTTCGATGCAGCGATCGTTGATGTGTATCTTGAAACGGGCTTGCCGTGCGATGCGGTCGCAGAGGCTCTTGCGGCGCGATCGATCCCTTTTCTCGTTGCGACCGGCGGTTTCGTCGGTCAGCCCGGACCGTGCTGGAACGACCGGCCGATCCTCGCGAAACCCTTCACCCTCGACAGCCTCGAAGCCGCGCTATCCGGCCTCGCGCAAACGTAGGCGAGCGCGCACCGGCGGTCAGAGCCCGGCTTTCTCGAGAGCGGCCGCGACCTCGCGGTCCAGTGCATTCGATCCCTTCGGCGTCGCGCGGTTCAGCAATGTCTGTATCCGCCTTTGCGCGACCTGCAGGGCCTTGTGGCGCACCTCGCGTTCGCGGTTCGTCCGCCAGGATCGGCTCTCGCCCAAAAGGGCGGCCCATTTCGCCTCTTCAGCGGCAAGGACGGCGAGGGCAAGCCGCAGACCGTCGCGTTGTCCGCGGGCATGATCGTCATTCATCGCAGCCTCCCCACCTTAACCAGCAACTGCAACGAGCGGGCCTGCGCCAGATGACTTGCTGCTCGCCGCTCCAAGAGAGGAACCTTTGCCGCGCAGGCGGACTGTTTTACGGAAAGGAGAGCGACCATGAAAGACGAACCCAAGAAGGGCGACGAGGTGACGTGGAAAAGCCACGGCGGACGCGCCGAGGGCAAGGTCCTGCGAAAAGTGACGAAAGCAATGGACATCAAGAGCCATCATGTCGCGGCATCGCCGGCGAACCCCGAATATCTGGTCGAAACGGCCGAAGGCAAGCGGGCGGCCCACAAGGCCGGCGCCTTGAAGCGGAAAGCGCCGCGCTAAGGACGGCTGCCAAACTCGGCTCTGCTCCCGCCTCCGATCCCGCCCGCCGGAGCGCCCGCGATCCTCGTTCACGATGCCGCATCGATCATGATCTGTAGCGCTGCGGCCACGGCCTGATCGAGCACATTGCGGCGCCCGATATCGCCGAAATGAAAATCCATGACCCGCACGGCGTCGGCGTCGGCGGCGCCAATGTAGACAAGGCCTACCTCTTCGCGGCCTTCGCGAGGGCCGCAGAACCCCGTGATCGCAATTGCAATGTCGGCATGGCTTGTCCGAAGAGCGCCAGTCGCCATCGCGGCGGCGACCTCGGGATTCACCGCTCCATCTCGCTCGGCGTCTTCTCGGGCGACGCCGAGCATCTCGCATTTGGCGTCGACCGAATAGACGATGAAGCCGCGCTCGAGATGAACTCCGAGCGCGGCATCGGCTGCGAGAACCGCTGAGAGCTGACCGCCGGTGCAGCTTTCGGCTGTCACGAAACGCAGCGTCTTTCCGGCCAGATGCCGGGCCAGCTTACGCGTCCGCCGTTCGATCAGCGTTGCAGCGCTCACCCTACATCGTGGCGAGTTCGGCGGGGGGAAGGCCCGCGGTCTCGGCCTGACGCTTCAGCTCCTCTTTCCGGGCAAGCATCCTTTCGCCGAGTGCGTCGAGGTCGACGTCGGCGGCACGCGCCTGCTGGAACATATTGTCGTGCTGCTTTTCCTCTTCCTTTACATGATGCTTGATCTCTTCCGACAGCACCGTGACCTTCGCCTCGAAAAATTCGTCGTCGGGTCCCGAGGCGACGATATCGTTGATCAGGATCTTGGCGCCATCATGCTCGACATAGGCTTCCTTGAGGAGATCGTCGTCGATCTTTCCCTTGAGCGCCGGATAGAAGACCTCCTCCTCGATCTGCGCATGGATTTTGAGCTCGGTGCAGATCCGGTCTGCGATCTTCGCCTTGCGGTCGGTGCCGCTCGCCTTCTCGAATTCCTCGAACAGGGCTTCGACGGCACGGTGATCGGCCGCGAGGATATGGGTGGCGTCGGTGTCGACTTCGGTCGGTTTCATGGCAGTCTCCATCGTCATGCCCCGCGCCTGTTCAGCGCGCGGCGAGCCCGAAAGTTGCGCTCGATCCGCTCACACCGCGCCGTCGTCGGCATCGCGCTGGCGCGACGCGCCTTCGGACCGCTTGATGAAGCTGATCTTGCCCTGCGGCTCGAGGATCGCCCATTCCACGTCGGAAATGTGGGCAATGCCCGCGAGCCGCATCTCGGACTCGATCTCGTCGGCGGTAAGCCGGTCGCGGTGAAGATTGTCGCGGATGATCTCGCCCTGCTTCACCACGACGCGCGGATGGCCTTCGAGCAGATTCTTGAGCCGCGGAAAGAGATAGGTCGCCCAGCTCAGGGTGAGCGCCCAGAAGGCGAACGTCACGATCGCGAGCAACGCGCCGGTCAGGCTGAAATCATTATGGGTGACGCCCTGCTGGATGAGGTCGCCCATCACCACGAGCAGAACCAGCTCGAAAGGCGTCATCTGCCCCAGTTCGCGTTTTCCCATGAGACGGAGGAGCGCATAGAGCAGGAAAAACATCGCACTCGCGCGAAGGACGATATCCATCAGGGCAGGACCTTGACCTCTAGCGGCATGCTGCCGAGCCGCTGCTCGCCGTCGAACAGCGCAATCTCGCCCTTGGTTCCTGCGAAGAGCGGCGGGTTGATCTGGCCATCGATCTTGACGACCAGCGTCTCGCCCGCGCGAAGCTCCCCATAGGAGAAACGATAGGCGCCGTCCTTGTAGCTTTCCTCGGCGGCGGCGGGGAGCATCGTGTTGATCGTCATGTCGGTCCAGAGCGACGGGGAGACCGCAAGCACCGCATCGGAAACATCGCGGATCGCCTCGACACGAATGCGGGTTTCGAAAAACTCGCCGTTGCGAATGACCGAGGGCGTCTTCACCTCGAGCCGCGCTGCTCCAAAATCCTCGACGCGCAGCGGACTCGGCTGGCCACCGACGAGGCCCGATAGCGCGACGGCGACGATGGCAGCGAGCAGGACGAAGGAAACGGGGCTCGCGTGGCGGTGCCAGCGCTGCCCGGAGATCATCTTTTCGCTGATTCCGTCCGGGCGACGGCTGTTCGCTGCAGCCGCGTCGCCGCCCGTCCCCTCGGGGCCCGCCGTCAAGCGAGGGGCTCCGGCCACGGCCGCGCGAGATAGGTACGAACCGCATCGGCGCGATCGCCGACTGCCGCGACCGCGATCAATATCTCGGACGGGCTGACGCCCAATATACGCGCCCAGGCGAGCATCGCGTCAGGCGCGCTTCGATCGATGCGGTCAAGTTCGAACTGTTGGTGGATCACGCCCGTTTCCCGTTGATGATGACGAGCGAACGCGTGCAGGGTACAAAAGTTGCGGTTCGGCGACGATCGCCGAAGGGCGTTCGCCTGCGTCAGGGCAATGGCCAAGCCTCGCCGTCGTCACTCTTTCATGCGCGCCGCGAAACGCCGCGATGCGGCCAAAGTTGCGCACGGCGGCGAAGATAAATCTGGGCGATCGCAGGCAACTTTCGCCCGCGTCCAAGGGTTTCTCGGACCAGAACCCACAGCCAATGGAGAGTATCATGAGCGTCAAGGGACAGATCAAGGAAGCTGCCGGCTATGTGAAGGAAGAAGCCTTCGAAAACGGCGACAGCCCCGAGGCCAAGCGCAAGGCGCAGGAAGGCCGCGACCTTCGCAACGAAGGCCGCATCGAAGACGGCAAGCCGCCGAAGACGGGTACTCCCGGCACCGAAAACTAATCCTCCCGCCAAGTTGATGGCCCCCTTCGGGTCCGCGCATGCGGACCCTTTTTTTGGCTGGGCGCCCCGGAGCAGCTGAGGAGAATTCGCATTGACCCAGAGCAAGTCGGCCGAACTTCTGCGCGCCCGGAGCATTGTCGCAACATGACACCCCGCATAGCCTTTGTCGGAGCCGGCCCGACCACGCTCTACACGCTGCATGCGCTTCTCTCCCACAACCCCTCGCCCTTCCGTCTTGCCGTGTATGAAGCGCAGGCGTGCGCGGGGCGCGGAACGCCCTATCGGCCCGGCTGGAACGACCCCGCCATGCTGGCGAATATCGCCAGCATCGAAATCCCGCCGCTTGCCGAGACGCTGTGCGACTGGCTGATACGTCAGCCGCCGGAGCGCCTCGCCGATCTCGGCATCGATCCCGATGCGATCGGCGAACGGACCTTCTATCCGCGCGTCGCGCTCGGCGAATATTTCCGCGACCAGTTCGACGCCGTTATCGACATGGCGCGGGCGCGCGGTATCGAGCTCGAGCTGCGCACGCGGTGCCGCGTCGAGGACGTCGTCAGCACGTCCGGCGCGATGATACTCAAGGTTCGCATGAGGTCGGGCGAACTCGCCGACGAGGCTTTCGATCATGTCGTCCTCGCGACGGGCCACCAATGGCCCTCCGAGCCCGAGGTTCGGCCGGGCTATTTCCTCAGCCCCTGGCCTGCCTCGGCTCTGGCCACGGTACCGCCCTGCGATATCGGCATTCGGGGTAGCTCGCTCACGGCCATCGACGCCTGTATCGCGCTCGCCAACATCCATGGCTCGTTTAACGAAACCCGGGACGGCGAGACGCATTATCGTCCGGCATCCGCCACTGATGCATTCCACATGACGATGATGTCGAGGAAGGGTCTGCTCCCCGAAGCCGATTTCTATGCGCCGCTTCCCTATGAGCCGCTCGCCATCTGCACCGAGGAAGCGATTACGCGTCTCGTCGCGAGCGAAGAAAACCAGCTGCTCGATGCCGCCTTCGCACTGTTCAAGGCGGAGCTTGCCGCTGCCGATCCCCCTTACGCAGCGGACATCGGCCTGGAGGACCTCGACCTCGAGGGCTTCTGCGAGGCCTATTTTGCGCGGCGCGCAGCGAGCGATCCCTTTGTGTGGGCCGAGGCGAATCTCGCCGAAGCGCAGCACGACTATGCCGCAAGGCACACCGTCGCCTGGCGCTACGCGATCCTGCGCATGCACGAAGTGCTCGCGCTACTCGTGCCATATCTGGAGGGTACGGACTACCGCCGCTTCGTGCGCCACTTCAAGCCGGTGTTCGTCGACGATTATGCCACCGTTCCCCACAAATCGATCCGGCGGCTGATCGCGCTCCATCGCGCCGGGAAGCTCGATGTCATGGCGATCGGCGACGATTACCGCATCGACACGAGCGGCGAAGAGGCAGGCGCGTCCCTGATCCTGGGCGGCGAGCAGCGGCATTTTGAGGTGTTTATCGAGGCGATGGGCCAGCGCCCACTCGGCGCCGCAGCCTTTCCATTCTCCTCGCTGCGGCAACAGGGCATCGTGCGCGATGCAGCGCCTGGTGCCGGCAAGTCGGAGGCGCGGGGCATCGCGATCGACGATGCCTTCCACCCGATTGCAGACGATATCCCGGAATCGCGCCTCTACTGCCTCAGCCTGCCCTTCCTGCTCGGCCGCCACCCTTTCATCCAGGGGATAACGAGTTCGCACGAAATGGGCATGGTGGTCGGAGAACAGCTTGCAGCCGCGATCGGCCAGGCGAATGCCGAGGAGAAGGCTGCGTGAAGCTCTTCGCCATTTATGTCGGCGGCGAGATGGCCGGCGCCAATATCGAGCTGCACGACATGCGCTTCGTCGCCGCGCCCACGATCACCGACACTTATGATGCGCTCCGCCGCCAATGGTGGGGCACGCCGGGCAGCCTCCATATCGACTGCTGGGCCGAGATCGATCACGCCGATGGCTATGACATCGTTTTGAAGACCGCGCCCTTCGAGGGTCCCGAACGGCTCTATTATGTCAATCTAGGCGGCTATGTCCGGGGCGAATTTCTCGAGCGCCACCGCAATCTTTTCATTGTGGCTGACACGCTCGCGCGCGCGAAGTCGCGCGCGCTCGCATCGGTGCGGCAGTGGGTGCAGCCGCACCGCGACGAGATGTACGAGGCCGAGCAGGCCTTTGCGCTCGACGCGGTCGCCGCCGAAGCCCGGCTCCACATCCATCTCGTGCCCGCCCCACGGCGCGAGCTCGCGATCACCTGCGAATATCGCCCGATCCGCGCGCCGCGCCGGCAAAGCCGGACCGCCGCGATCAGTCCCTGACCCAAGCCGCGAGGCGCAGCCCCCCTCCGCAACTCCCGCCTTCGCGGCGCATTGATGCAGATACAGACGCTCCAGACAAAAGGCTCCACCCATGACCATGACGATCGAACAGCTTTCCGAGAAGATGAAGGATATCGACTTCGCGATGCTCGCCACGCACACCGCGGGCGGCGCCATCGGGTCGCGGCCAATGAGTAACAATCGCGAAGTCGATTATGACGGCGACGCCTGGTTCTTCACCGACGAGTCGTCCCTCATGGTCGCCGATATCGCGGCCAACCCGAACGTCAATCTGAGCTATCAGGGCAAATCGGGCCTGCTCGGCATGCGGCCCTTCTTCCTCGCCGTCGAGGGTCACGCGGCCCTGATCCGCGACAAGGCCGCGTTCGCCGAACATTGGACAAAGGGCCTCGAACGCTGGTGGCCGGACGGCATCGAGACGCCGGGGATCGTCCTCATCAAGGTTTCGGGCACCCGCGCGCATTATTGGGACGGGGAGGATGAGGGCGAAGTTCAGCTCTGACAAGGAAAGACATCCCGCGACGGTTCCCGGTCGGTGAAGGACAAAGAGAAGCCACCACCCCATCGGTCTGCCATTACCCTCTCCGATACCCGCGCCGCGAGAAAGGCGAGCTCCATGCCGAACGCTTCCGATAGCGACAATGCAAGCGCCGAAGAGGTTGCGCTCGAAGGGGGCTGCGCTTGCGGCGCGGTTCGGTACCGCCTCGAAGAAAAGCCATATGATAGCGGCTGGTGTCACTGCCGGGTCTGCCAGCATGTCTCGGGGTCGGGCGGCATGGTCTTTACGACGGTCCATCTCGATCGGTACCGCATCCTTGCGGGCGAAGAGCATATCGGACGCTTCGCATCGACCAGCTTCGGCACGCGCAGCTTCTGCCGGACGTGCGGCTCGCCGCTAACGATCCATGTGCGCCACCAGGCCGATGAGATCGATATTGCAGCGGGGACGCTGGACGATCCGGAAGAGATTGCGCCAGCTTTCCACCTTTACACCGCCGAGGCGCCGAGCTGGATGCCGATGATGGCGTTCCTTCCGCGCTACAAGGCGCTGCGACCGAAGACGCGCGGGCTCGACGAGGGTGTCACGGAGGCGGGCTGAGGCGTAGATGAAGACCGCGCCCAAAGAGCCGCACGTGGCAAAATCGCAACCGCTTTTGCAGCGGGGCGTTTCCTGGTCAGATCATGACGATTTCGAGTTCCGCCGCGTCGAACCGAAGCTCGATCCGCTACTGAAAGGACAAGACATGCGCATCCTCATCTTCGGTGCCGGCGCCGCACTTTTTCTCGCCGCTTGCGACAGCAAGCAGGAAGCTGCCGAGGACAGGATGGAACGTGCGGCCGAGACCAGCGCCACGGTCGCCGGCCCCCTCCCTGCGGCGCTCGGGCTCAGCGAGGCACAACTGCTCGACGCCGATATCGTCGGCGCGGACGGGAAGGATCTTGGAGACGTATCGCAGGTGTTGCGCGGCGCCGACGACAAGGTGGACCGTCTCCTCGTCGAGCTCGATGGCGTCGGTCCCGACCGCTATGTTCATGTACCGGTGCAGGGCCTCAAACCTATTGTACGCGGCGACGACACCAATCTTCAGACGCGCATGACCAAGGCCGACCTCGATGCGCTGCCCGACGTGAAACTGCCAGCCCCTTGATATCTTGACGCGCGAGGAGCATCGACTGTGAACGGAGAAACTCTTCATCGGCGGATCGATGTCGGCGGAGTCGATATCTTTTACAGGGAGGCAGGACCGCCCGACGTTCCGGTGCTGCTGCTGCCACATGGCTATCCCTGTTCGTCGTTCGAGTTTCGCAATCTCATGCCGCGGCTTGGCGATCGGTGGCGGCTGCTCGCACCCGATTATCCGGGCATGGGCTACAGCGATACGCCCGAGCATTTCGACTATAGCTTCGACGGCTATGCGCAGCTTCTCGACGGGTTCGTGCGTGCGCTCGGCGTCGAGCGCTTTGTGCTCTATCTTCACGATTTCGGCTCGCCGATCGGCGCACGTCTCGCGATCATGCGGCCTGAACGCATCCTCGCGCAGATCATCCAGAATGGGGACATTCCCTATGAGGATGCGCTGGGCGACAAATATGCCGAGATAGAGAAGAGCTGGTCGCTTCCCGAACCCGAGATGCGCGCCGAGATCGGCAAGGCAATCAGCGAGGATGTTTTTCGGGAGGAGTTTCTGAACGACGTGCGGCCCGATCTCGTGCCGCGCATTCCGCCGGACCTCTGGAAACTGCACTGGTCACTGATCAACCCGCGGCGCCGCGAAATCGCGATCGACCTTATCGGGGGCCTCAAGGCCAATCGCTCCTGGTTCGGCGCGCATCGACGCTATCTGCGCGAGCACCACCCGCCGACGCTCATCGTCTGGGGTCCGCAGGATTTCTATATGCCCGAGAAGTCTGCGCGCGCCTATTTGCGCGATCTCCCCGCGGCCGAGCTGCACATGCTAGACGGCGGCCATTGGCTTCTCGAAACCAACCTCGACGAGGTTGTCCCGCTGATCAGGGACTTTCTCGATCGGACGCTGTGCTGAGAAGCGACGCCGAACCGCGTTCCCTTGCGGTATCCCAGCGGCGCCAACTGCCAGCAGCCTGAGCCGGGCCACCGCAACGATAAAGGGCGCCGGAACCGGCGCCCTTCACCCTGCCCTTAGGGAAGGCAGTCTTATTTCTTCTGGGTGTCGCCGACGCCGGTTTCGGACGGAGCGATCTCGCCATTGTCGTCCATCGCGTTGGCCTTTTCTTCGCCCTGCTCTTCGACGACATCGGCCTTCTGCTCCATTGCCTCTTTGGCGGGACCTTCGGGCATCGCGTCGGCCTGATCGTCGATCGCCTCGGCCTTCGCTTCGGCCTGATCCTCGACCTTGTCGGCGGCGGGGCTTTGGCAGGCGCCGAGCGCGAGGGCCGAGGTTGCGGCGAGGGTTACAAACAGCTTTTTCATCGAGATTCTCCCTGTTGATGACTGCCCTGCTAACGCGGCGAAGCCCACAGGGTTCCGCGGGCCCGCGCAATGGGAATCGTCAGCGTCGCGCTGCCATGATCCGCGCGATCGTGTCTTCATCGCGAAGCCGCCGCCAGCGGGCCTCGACGAAGCTGTGTACGCCGAACAGGAACAGCCCGGCGGCAACGAGCAGATAGAGCGGCGGATTGTCGGTGAGCGCCGAGAGCGCGTCGCCGAGGCCCTTGACCTCGCGGGCAGCGCCGAACCAGCCGCCGCGCACGAGCGAGGCGCCGATGACGGCGAACACGACCGCGCGCGCCGCAAGACCCGCCCGCCCGACGGGCACGGCCCATGCAGGTGCTGCCGCATCGAGATCCTTTGTAAATTCGGTGGTCCAGGCCTTGACCGCCTGCTGCACGGCCGCCGCGAGGAAGGCGGCGCCGACGAGCCCGAGGAGCAGGCCGCCAAGCGGCAGTTCGAGCAGCATTCCCGCCGCCTCTTTCTCGCGGCCGTCTTCGGCGCCGCCGCCGGAGGCAAGGCGAAGCGCCGCCCAGGCGAGAATGAAATGGGCGATGCCGCTCGCGGCATAGCCTATCCGCACAGCGACGCCCTTCGCACCGCCTCCCTTGTTTTCGCTATCGAGCGCCGCCCCGTACAGGCGATAGGCGCCGTAAAGCGCCAGACCCATCGCGAGAAGAGCAAGAAGGATCGAGCCAGCGGGCATATCGCGGACCGAGCGGAACACGGCTTGCGGACTGGCGTCGTCGGCCGACGAACCGGTGAGCGCTATCCATGCCAGCAGGCAATAGACGACGCCGCGCGCGAACCACCCCGTCCGCGCAAATGTCTCGAGCCGCCGCAGCTTGTTCATAATGCCTGTCCCCGAATGTTGACCCATCAGGCCAACGCCCGCTGCACCCGGCAGTTCCGCGCGGCTCCCACCCCACCGCGGGTGCCCCCCTCTCCCTTCCCGGCCACCCCGCGTCGCTCGCCGACACCCGTGCGCCCGATGCCGCCGTGACGAAGCTGCGCGGTTCAGCCGCAGCTTTTTACAAAGGCGCCGGTCACGAAGTCGCGGCCGGTCCGCAGTCCGACCGGGTCGACGCTGTGCGCGACGCCGTAGGAGATATGCGTCTCGACCTCGACGCCGAGCCGCTTCAACTGGCTCTCGGACATGTGCAGCGCCGCGATCGGCACGACGGGGTCGGCCGTGCCGTGCACCAGCAGGACTGGCGGTTTCGACGGAACATGATGCGCAAGATCGGCCGCGCCCGCGAGCATGCCCGAATAGCCGACGATAGCGGCAACGGCGCGGGGGCGGCGAAGGCCGACCTGAAGCGCCATCATCGTGCCCTGGCTGAAACCCACAAGGGCGAGATCGGCCTCGCTGAGGTCATATTGCGCGAGCTTGCGATCGATGAACGCGTCGATCGCCGGCGCTGCCGACGCAGCGCCTGCAGCCAACGCCGCCGGGGCGAAACCCGACAGCCCCCACCATTGGTAGCCCCCGCCCATTATCGAGCATCGCTGCGGTGCATGCGGCGCAAGAAACAGCGTGTCTGGCAAGGCCTCCTGCCACTGCGGCGCCAGCGAAATCATGTCGGAGCCGCTCGACCCGAAGCCGTGGAGCAGCAGCACGATGTTTTTGGGGGCGTCTCCGGAGCGAGGTTGCAGGCTGGCACCGTTCACGATCTTCGACAAACTTCTTCTCTCAGCTTCGGCAGCGCAGGGCGCGCCCCCGGGGCGGTAAGGATTGCAACGCTGCATAGGTAGAAAGTCGGCCGCGCATTTCCAGCCCATGGAATATACCGGACAGCTCGGCCGCAGCGCAGCTCGGCATGAGCCAAGTGCTCCGCAACCAAGTGTAGGACCCGCCGGTTTGTCGATGACAGGCAGAACAGGAGGAGTCGGCAATGGCACGCAAATCAGAGGCCGGAAAGGTCGGAGAAACCGCGTCCGAGAAGCGCGGAAAACAGACGGCGGCAAGGAAACTGCGGAAGGAGGTCGGCGAGACGAAGACGATCCGCACGCCGCCGAAAGACCGGGAATCCGATCTCGACCGCGCGCCGAAATGGGAGCCGCGCTATGCCGGTTCCGACCGGCTCAAGGACAAGGTCGCGATCGTGACCGGCGGCGACAGCGGGATCGGGCGCGCGGTAGCCGTATTGTTCGCCCGCGAAGGTGCGGACATCGCAATCGTTTACAAGAGCAACAAGGCCGATGCCGAGGAAACGGCTTCGCTCGTAGGCGCCGAAGGGCGCACCGCGATCCTCGTCAGGGCCGACGTGGGCAAAACCAGCGCCGGAAGGACTATCGTCGACAAGGTCGTGAGCAAGCTGAAGCGCATCGATGTTCTCGTCAACAATGCGGGCGAACAGCATCCGGCGGACGATATTCGCGACATCAGCCCGGAGCAGCTGCAGCGCACCTTCGCCACCAATATCTTCGGCATGTTCTATCTTGTGCAGGCTGCGCTGCCGCATCTCAAGAAAGGCGCGGCGATCATCAATTGCACGAGCGTGACCATGTATCAGGGGAGCGGTGGTCTGCTCGACTATAGTGCGACCAAGGGCGCCATTACCGCCTTCACGCGCTCGCTCAGCGAGAATCTGATCGAGAAGGGGATCAGGGTGAATGCGGTCGCGCCCGGCCCGATCTGGACCCCGCTCAATCCACGCGGCGGAGCGCCCGCCGAAAAAGTCGAAAGTTTTGGCGAGACGACGCCGATGAAGCGACCGGGAGAGCCCAACGAGGTCGCGCCGAGCTTCCTCTTTCTTGCGTGCGACGACAGCAGCTACATATCGGGCCAGGTGCTCCACCCGAACGGCGGAACGGTCGTCAACGGATAGACCGCGCCGAGCGGCAATCATATCTGGGCGCCGCCGCCGCTCGCAACGATTGTCACGCGGTGCCGACACGGCCAGCGCGCTCGTGTCCGTCTCCGGAAGCGAGGTCTTGCATGCCACCGATTAGCGTCGTTAGCGGAACCCCAAGATGTTCCGTTGGTTGACCAAAGGGGGCCGGATAGGGAGAATTGTCATGCCCCGTGGGGACAAATCAAGCTACACCGACAAGCAAAAGCGCAAGGCCGAGCATATCGAAGAAAGTTATGAGAAGCGCGGCGTCGGCAAGAAGGAAGCGGAGAGCCGCGCATGGGCAACGGTGAACAAGGAGTCGGGCGGCGGCAACAAGTCGGGTTCCGGCCGTGGCCAGCCCGATACCCATGAAGCCTCGAGAAAAGGTGGCCGCAAAAGCGGTACGGGCAAGAGCAGCGAAAAGCGATCGGCGGCCGCGAAAAAGGGTTGGGAAACGCGCCGCCGAAATGCCAAGGGATAGCGGCGGACGAGATTAGCAAGGACCGACAAAGAGCCCCTATACGGGCGCTCCGGTCCAGGCAGCGCCGCCCTCACCCTCATAAGATTTCAGGCGATCGACTAGGCTTCGGCGCTCCGCCGCTACCTCGCGCAGGAGGAGGATCGCGGCCTCCCGGTCGAGGCCGACAGGATCAAGACGTCCTTGATCGATCCGCGCGATGAGGTCGGAGAGGAATTTCAATTCTTGCCCGGCCAGCATCAGAAAGGTGTCGCTCTGGTTCATGCCTGTTCAACGCCCCGGTGCCCCGGCGGGCTGCATGCGGCGGAAGTGAAGTCCGACCGGCAAGCGTCCACAATCTTCGTCGTTGAAGCATTCTTATCGCCGACTTCGCAATTTTCTGGCGCAACAGGACACGCTGACCGCGCTCAATCCGGATCACGCATGCGAGAATTCGGTATAACCTGCGTTAATCCGCCCCGAATTTCGGGCCTTTGCGCAGAAACAGGGGCAACTCGCTCGCTTGCGCGGCGTTCATTCGGACATGGTCCAGCCGGTCGCTCATTTCGAAAACGGCGGAAAGTCGATCGGGTCGAGCTCGCGCGCCTCCGCCCCGACCCTGGAAGGTTGATCCTATGTCTGCGACGATCCAGCCCGTCATTCTTTGCGGCGGCGCGGGTACGCGCCTCTGGCCTGCTTCCCGCGGCGCGCGTGCCAAACAGTTTCTCGACATCATCGGAAAGGAGAGCCTGTTCGCCCGCACGCTCGATCGGGCAACCGGAGCCGGCTTTTCGGCGCCGCTCATCGTGTGCGGCGCCGAGCATGTCGCGATGGTGCGCGAGCAATCCCAGGGTCGCGACCTTCGGCTGATCGTCGAGCCCGCGGCGCGCAACACCGCTGCCGCCATCGCGCTCGCGGTCGCTTCGTCGGCCGATGACGTTCTGCTGCTCGTCATGCCGAGCGATCATGTCATCGCCGATGTAGCCGCATTCCGGGGCGCCATCGCCAAAGCCGCCGATCTGGCGCGCGACGACTGGCTGGTCACATTCGGCATCGCCCCCGATCGGCCCGACACGGGCTTCGGCTACATCGCCAGCGGCGCGCCGCTCGGCGGCGCGGGATTTGCCGTCGCCCGCTTCGTCGAGAAGCCGCCCCTCGCCGATGCCGAAGCGATGCTTCGCGAGGGTGGCTACAGCTGGAACGCCGGCATCTTCCTCTTCCGGGCCGGTCGCATGCGCGAAGCGATGCTCACGCATTGCCCGGCCATATATCGCGCGGCGGAAGCCGCGGTCGCCAATGCGCTGCACGATGGCGATGCCCTGCACGCGGCAAGCGCGCCGTTCGAACAGGCGCCCTCTGATTCGATCGACTATGCCGTGATGGAGAAAGACGCCCGCGTTGCGGTCGTCCCCGTGTCGATGGGCTGGTCGGACCTAGGCAGCTGGCAGGCGGTGCACGCGCTCGCAGGTGCCGACGCTTCCGGTAATGCTTGCAGCGACGATCTTTTCGCACACGACAGCCACAATTGCCTCGTCCGCGCGCCCGGAAAACGCGTGTCGCTCGTCGGCATGGACAATGTCGGCGTCATCGTCGACGGCGACGATATCCTCGTTATCGCGCTCAACCGATCGCAGGAGGTCCGCGCCGCAGCCAAGGCGCGCGCCTGAAGTCCATGCCGCGGCTCGCTTTCCCAAGGGGTCAGCGCAGCTGACTGTCCTTGCTTCCCCGGCGGTTGAAACCGGCCGGACGGCCTTCGGCGTCGCGAAGCGTCTGGCACCCGATGCAGGTACGGCTCGCAGGCAAGGCCTTTCGCCGCGCCTCCGCAATCCGCTCGCCGCAATCGTCGCAATAGTCCGCGCCCTTGCCGGACAGCAGCCGCAGGCGCGCCTCCTTGACGGCATCGCTCACCGTGTCGTCGATCTGCTCCTGAACGGCGCCGTCGCGCGCCCAGCCATTCGCCATGTTGAAGCTCCATGTTTCGGGGACGAAAATGGGAACGCATGGCGGGGCGGGCAAGTTGCCCCGCCACCGGGAACGATCGCGGCGCCAAATGGTCTTGAGTCCATGGCCAGAAAGACCGCCGCACCGAGCCCTGCAGACCGCGCCCCCTCTTCGAAGCGCGGCGAACGAAAGGCTGCGGCTCCCCCGCCCTTTCGTCCGGTCCAGCTGGCGACGCTCGTCGACAGCGTTCCCGCTGGCAGGGGCTGGGTTCACGAGATGAAATATGACGGCTACCGCCTGCTGATCGCGGTCGGCGGCGACGAGGCCCGCGCCTATACGCGCTCCGGTCTCGACTGGTCGGAGCGCTTCGCGCCGCTCCTCGCCGAGGCCGCAAAGCTGAAGGTAGACAGCGCGCTGATCGACGGTGAAGCGGTCGTGCTCGATGCTGAAGGCCGCTCAAGCTTCCAGTCACTGCAAAATGCCCTGAAGTCCGCGCCCGATAGCATCGACTATTTCGCCTTCGATCTGCTCGCGCTGGACGGCGAGGATCTGACCGCCCTCCCCCTCCTCGACCGCAAGGCGCATCTTGCCAAAATTCTTCCCAAGGCCTCCAGGCATATCCGCTACTCGGATCATATCGCGGGCAGCGGCGAGGCATTGCTCGAGAGTTTCTGCGCTGCGGGTCTCGAAGGGGTCATCTCGAAAAAGGGCGATGCGCGCTATGTCGGCGCGCGCGCGGGAAGCTGGCTCAAGACGAAGTGCATCAAGCGGCAGGAGTTCGTCATCGTCGGCTGGACGCCCTCGGACACGTCGCGCGCGTTCCGCTCGCTGATGCTTGGCGTCCATGAGAAGGGCGCGCTGCGCTACGCGGGCAAGGTCGGGACCGGTTTCGATACCGAGGAGCTCTTCCGCCTCCAAGCGATGATGAAGCCGCTCGAACGAAAGGAGCCGACGGTGAAGGTGCCCCGCACCGAGACGCGCGGCGCGCACTGGATCGAGCCGAAGCTCGTCGCCGAGATCGCCTTCACCGAGATGACGAACGATGGCACGCTCCGCCACCCGAGCTATCTCGGCCTTCGTGAGGACAAGAAGCCCGAAGCGGTCGTGATCGAAAGCGAAGCGGCGGTCGCCGAGGTGGCGCACGCCTCGCCAGTACCGATCAGCAACCCCGACCGCGTCATCTTTCCCGAGGCGGGGCTCACCAAGGGCGAGCTTGCAGAATATTATGCCGTGGTCGCGCCGATCATGCTGCCGTGGGCGGGTTCGCGCCCGATCAGCCTCGTGCGCTGTCCGCAGGGCCGCGCCAAGAAATGCTTCTTCCAGAAACATGATGCCGGAAGCCTCGGCGATGCGGTGAAACAGGTCGCGATCGAGGAGAAGGATGGCGACAACCAGCCCTATCTCTATATGGACACGCCCGAGGGCCTGATGACCTGCGTCCAGATGGGCACGATCGAATTCCATGGCTGGGGCGCGCGCATCGAGGATGTCGAGAAGGCCGATCGGCTCGTCTTCGATCTCGATCCCGACGTCGGTCTCGATTTCGAGGCGGTCCGCAGCGCCGCCTTCCAGTTCCGCGACATCCTGAAGCAGATGGGCCTCGAGACCTTCCCGATGCTCACCGGCGGCAAAGGCGTCCATGTGATCGCCCCGCTCGTGCCGCGCGCCGAATGGCCCGAGGTCAAGGACTTCGCGCACCGGCTCGCCCGCGCCGTCGCCCAGATGGATTCCGACCGCTTCACCGCCGCCCTCCCCAAGGCGCAGCGCAAGGGCCGGATCTTCGTCGATTATCTCCGCAACCAGCGCGGCGCGACTGCGGTGATGCCCTATTCGGCGCGGGCCCGCGAAGGCGCGCCGGTCGCCGCGCCCATCAGCTGGAAGGAAATGGAGACGATCGACAAGCCTTCGCATTTCCGCATCACCGACGCGAAGGAGCTTCTGAAGCGCGCCGGCCTCAAGGCGCTGCAAGGCTGGGGCCGCGCCGACCAGACGCTGCCCGACCTGTGAAGATCGCGACCTATAATGTGAACGGCATCGGCGGCCGCCTCGACATTCTGCTCGGCTGGCTCGCGCAGGCCGAGCCCGACATCGTTTGCCTGCAGGAATTGAAAGCCCCTCAGGAGAAATTCCCCGAGAAGGCGATCCGCGACGCGGGCTATGACGTGATCTGGCACGGCCAGAGCCGCTGGAACGGCGTCGCGATGCTGAGCCGCGTCGGCGAAATCCACGAAACGCGCCGCGGGCTCCCCGGCGATCCCGGCGACGAGCAGAGCCGCTATATCGAGGCCGCGGTGGGCGGCATCCTCGTCGCCGGCCTCTATCTTCCCAACGGCAACCCCTGGCCCGGTCCGAAGTTCGATTACAAGATGCAGTGGATGGCGCGGCTCGACGCGCATCTGACAACGCTCTTCGACCTCGATGCGCCCGTCGTCATCTGCGGCGACTTCAACGTCATTCCCACCGACCTCGATGTGTACAAGCCCGAGAACTGGATGAAGGACGCGCTCTTCGCGCCCGAAGCCAAAGCCGCCTACCGGCGCATCCTCGACCAGGGCTGGACCGATGCGATCCGTCACCTGCATCCCGGGGAGCGCATCTACAGCTTCTGGGCTTATTGGCGGCGCTCGTTCGAACGCAATGCCGGCATCCGCATCGACCATCTGCTGCTGAACAAGCCCGCGGCGAAGCGGCTCGAGGCAGCCGGCGTCGACACCCGCCCGCGGGCGCTCGACAAGACGAGCGACCATGCGCCCGCCTGGATCGAACTTGGCGCGGGCTCCACAAAGCGAAAGCGCAAGGCGTCATGACGCGCACCATCGCCGGCTGGAAGCTGCCACCAGCCGAGCGCGACCAGCTGCTCGAACGGTTCGAACCGCGCTATCCGGATCTGGTTGCCGATCATGTGACGCTCCGTTTCGGGACCGCCGAGGACACGCCCCTACCCGCCGCGCACGCGGGCGAGATCGTCGGCGAAGTCGACGACGGCGCGGGCGTCCAGGCGCTCGTCGTGCGCATCGGCGGCACCACCGATCGCGGCGACGGTAGCCATTATCATATCACCTGGTCGCTTGGGCCGGGCCGCGAGGCGAAGGAGAGCAACGACGTGCTCGCCGCAACGAAATGGCAGCGGGTGCATCCTCCGATCGCCATCGCGCTCGCGCCCGCGCGCTGGACCGTCTGAGAAGCTCGGATCGGCAAGTCGCGGGCCGCGAAAACGGCAGGCGCGCGCGTTCGCGACTGTCCGGCCATTTGCAGCTCCTGCTTTCGATCCCGTTGCGGCGATCGGGCTTCCCTTCCCATCGCCGGCGCGGAACGCTCGGCGACCGCGCGCATTGAAGGAGCATTGGCAAAGGAGTGAGTGACGATGGCTGCGCGCCCTTATTGGAAAGGCCAGATCCGCCTGGCGCTCGTTTCGATCCCGGTCGAGATCTATTCGGCGACGAAGAGCGGGGCGACGATCGCGTTCAACCAGATCCACGAGCCGACCGGCAAGCGCATCAAATATGAAAAGGTCGTCCCCGGCGTCGGCCCGGTCGACGTCGACGAGATCGTCAAGGGATTCCAATATGCCAAGGACCAATATGTGCTGCTCGACGACGAGGAGATCGAAGGGGTCAAGCTCGAAAGCAAGAAGACGCTCGAGCTCACCCAGTTCGTCGAGGCCGAGGATATCGACGAGATCTATTTCGAGAAGCCCTATTATGTCGTCCCCGCCGACGACCTTGCCGAGGAAGCGTTCATCGTGCTGCGCGAGGCGCTGCGCCGCACGGGCAAGGTCGGTCTCGGCCAGCTCGCGATGCGCGGCCGTGAATATGTCGTCAGCATCAAGGCGTGCGGCCGGGGTCTCGTCATGGAGACGCTGCGCTATGCCGACGAGGTCAACAAGGCGGCGAGCTATTTCCGCGACATTGCCGACAGCGATCCCGACGAAGACCTGCTCGACCTCGCGACGACGCTGATCGACAAGAAGACGGGCAAGTTCGACGCGAGCGACTTTCACGATCGCTATGTCGAGGCGCTGAAGGAGCTTATCGAGCGCAAGAAGAAGGGCAAGACGCTCAATCTCGACGACGGGAAGGACGAGAAGGCGCCGAGCGGATCGAACGTCGTCGACCTGATGGCGGCGCTCAAGAAATCGATCGGCGACGGCGGCGGGAAGGCCAAGGCCGCCAGCGCCAGGAAGGCGCCGGCCAAAAAGACGCCGACGAAAAAGGCGCCGACCAAGACCGCCGCGCGCAAGCGCGCATGAGCCGCGCCTTCACAATGCCCGCATTCGCAGTCGGGCGCTCAGGCACCGGGACCGAACCGCCGGCGCGCCGGGTCGCGCTCGCACCGGAAATGATCCTTGATATGCGCGTTGAAATAGGCGCCGAGCGATTCCGCAGCGCAGAGCCTGTCGTAGATCGCGCGCGGGACGCCATGATAAAGATATCTGCCGGTGCCCCGGAAGCTGATGGAAAGCACCGACGCTGCCTCGTCATAGGCGACATGGTCGATCATGGTCGAGCGGGTGAAGCGGCGCGCGCGCATATGGGCAGAGCGCGTCGCAGCCGCACAGGTTCCCACCAAGGCGCGGGCAAGCGCGCGCCGCCGGTCCGAGCGAGCGCCCCCTCCCCGCAGACCCGCCCCGCCTCTCCTCTCCGGCCCTGATCGATGACAACCGAGCCGACAGCCGACGAGCTTCGCGCAATCGCCGAACACCGCGGGATGAAACTCGTCCGGTCGCGAAAGCGAACGCCGGGCGTCGGCGACTATGGGAAGTTCGGCCTCACCGATGCGGCGGGCAAGCCGCTCCTCGGGATCGGCGAACAAGGGCTCATGGCAAGCGCCGCCGACATCGCGCACTATCTTCGCGGCGGCGCGGCCGACAGCTGGAAACTCTCGGCCGAACGCGAACCCGCGGCGAAGCCTGCCAAGAAGGCACCCAAAGCCGCCGAACCCATCGAGGAGCATTCGCCTATCCGCCGACGCGGAAAAACGAGTCCGCCACCGTCACCCGAGCCTGCAAGAAGGCGGCAGGATCCGCCGCCGCCGCCGAAAGCCAAGCCGGTGCTGAGGATCGTCAAACCCGAAGTCCTGCCGGAACCCGAGCTCAGCCTGCGGCCCGCGACGGGCAAGGACCGAAAAGCTCTCGCCCGTCTGCTCGCCCAGCTTGCCGAGCCGCCCAAGCGCATATCGATCGATGCGAACGTTGAGGCGATCGGCAAAGCGAAGGCCGGGCTTCTCGTCGCCGATGCCGACGGGCTGATCGGATGCTGCGCCTGGGGCGTCGTTCCGACCTTGCAGCACGGCCTTGTCGGCCGCGTCACCCTGCTGCTGGTCGACGGCGACCATCGGCGCCGCGGCATCGGGACGGCGCTCCTGACCGCCGCCGAAACGGCGCTCACCAAGGGCGGATGCGGCACGATCGAGATCATGAGCGACATCATGATCAACAACGCCCACAACTTCCTGCGCGCGCGGAACTATGAGCAGAAGAGTTACCGCTTCGTCCGTTCGGCGGGAGGGGCGCCAAAGGCCCGGCGAGACTGAGCGCGCGCCCTACCCGATTATTTTCCGCTCCCGGCCATGCGCCTTCCCTTGCCCCACGACATCGGGATAAAGCATCACCGCCGGAACGAAGAGGCGGGCGCCGTCGTCTCTCCCCAGGCGATCGGCTTTCCCTCCGAAGGATCGACCAACGGATGATATCATGTTCGAGCGCCTGACAATTCTTGCCCAGCATGCGATGCCGAAGCGGCGGCTGACCGAATTCGCCGGCCGTGTTGCCGCATCGTCGGGCCGGCTGACCCCGCGACTGATCCAATGGTTCGTCGCCAAATATGGCGTCGACATGAGCGAAGCGGAAAATCCCGACATCCGCAGCTATGCAAACTTCAACGACTTCTTCACGCGTCCGCTGAAAGCCGGCGCTCGCCCGCGGGCGGAGGCCGATTTCATCTGTCCGGTCGACGGTGCCATCAGCCAGCTCGGCGCCATCGACGATCATCACATCGTCCAGGCCAAGGGCCACCGTTTCACCACCACCGCGATACTGGGCGGCGACGCTGCCCTCGCCGCGACGTTTCGCGACGGCAGTTTCGCCAACCTCTATCTTTCGCCCAAGGATTATCACCGGCTGCACATGCCGTGCGACGGGGAGCTCAGACGCATGATCCACGTCCCGGGCTCGCTCTTTTCCGTCAACCCGACGACCGCGCGAGGGGTGCCCGGCCTTTTCGCGCGTAACGAGCGGGTCATATGCCTGTTCGAGTCCCCCACTCACGGCCATTTTGCGATGATACTCGTAGGTGCGACCATCGTCGGCAGCATCGCAACGTCATGGCATGGCGTGGTGAATGCAAAGCGATCGGGCAAGATATCGTCATGGTCCTACGCCCCCGATGAAGTCTCGCTGCGCAAGGGCGACGAGATGGGTCGCTTTCTCCTCGGCTCCACGATCGTGATGCTGTTCGAGAAGCAAGCGATCGCGTTCAACCCCGATTGGTTTCCCGAACGGCCGGTGCGCCTCGGAGAGGAGATGGGAAGCGCCGTAGAGAAAGCCTCGGGCGGATAGCCGATCAACCCTGTAACATGTGCGGCAGCCGACGCGCCTCGCTAGGCGTCTCGGGCGGCAGGACGGTGCCAGGCCAGCTGGCGCAGGCGGATCGCCCTCCATCGGTGACGCGCCAAGGTCGCGCAGGGCGTCAAGGCTTGTGCCAACCCGCCAGAAAACGCGCGCCGGCTCCGGCCTCGATGGTAGCGACGTCCTCGGCCCACAGGCACTCGCCCGCCTGCGCGGTCACGCCGTCAGCCGCGACCGTGCCGCTGAGTGGGACGATCATCGCCCCATCCCTCGCATCGGCAAGCGGCGAAAGGTCGTTGGCGTTCAGGTGCGCGACCACGAGATGGCGGCTGTCGAGCAACAACGCGCTCTCTGCGATATCGACTTGGCGGCAGAGATCGCGTGACATCGGCGCGGCCTTCGCGACCGCCGTCCCATCGGCGAGGTGCAGCTCGCGCGGGCGGCCGTAATCGTAGAGACGATAGGTAACATCCACATTCTGCTGAATTTCGACGAGTGTGACCCCGGTGCCGATCGCATGGACGGTTCCGGGCGGAATATGAAAGAACATGTTCGCGCGCACCGGATGCCACTCCATGAGCGCCTCGATAGCACCCGAGCGGGCGGTATCGGCGAGTTCGCGCTCGCCGAGCGCGCGAAGCGTGCCAATGCCGAGCACCGCGTCCGGCTCAGCGTCAAGAATGTACCAGCATTCCTCCTTGCCTGCGGGAAGTCCGCGCGCCTGCGCCTGCCGGTCGTCGGGATGGACCTGGATCGACAAGCGCTCGCTCGTGAAGATATATTTCACGAGCAGCGGATTGGATTGGGGCGGACGAAACCAGATTTCGCCGACGCGGCCACCAGTCCGTGCATCGAAGGGCGGAGGAAGCCGATCGACGCCCCAGGGTTTCTCGACCCTGATCGTATCAAGCTTCTGTGCTTTCATGGTCACATCCATCACTCCCATTCTGAAGCATATGCCCGTTGGCTCCGGCGCAGCGCCTAGTCCCAGGCGCGGCCAGGAAGGCGGACAGCGCAAATGGCGTCGGCGACGCGCCGGAAGAGCGGGTAAACCTGTTCCTCGCGAGTCGGCATGCTACCGAAACAATGGTCGCCGGGCCGGGTTGCAGCGACTAACCCATGTTGTGACGATTTAGCTGTAGCGCGCCGACCGCCTCTACATCTTTGCTTCCCAATGCCGGCTGTCGTGCCTTCCCTGCGGGGCGCCGCGCGATGCTCTTCACAGCTTCCGACAGTCTCCCACAGGCGGACACTTCAACCCCTTGAAATCCTGACCATAGCTTTCCTACATCCACGCCGCAGCCGCTCGGGCTGGAACATCCTCAACTTGGCATGGAGAAGAAGATGTCCAGCAAACATATCGATTATCTGCGGCGCGAGCATGCCCGCCTCGACGCCGAAATCGATCGGGAAGCGCGGCAGCGCCGACCCGACGAGGTCCTGATCGCGCGGCTCAAGAAGCTGAAGCTGGCGGTCAAGGACCAGATCGCCACCTGGAGCTACGACACCGGTGGGAGCCGCGTTGCCTGACCAGCCGCGGAGCCGCACACTGCGGCTCCGCACCTTACGGTGCGATGGCCCTCTTCCACCTCTGCGATGAACTGCAATCCGGCGTCGGCGACATGTCTTGAAACAGCAAATTCGCTTCCTAATTTCGTTCCAGATGCCGGATTGACCGGGTCTGCAGGACATGGAGAGCGCCGGCTCTGTGTACCGGCGCATCTCATGCCCGAATTGCTTCAATCAGGAGGGTTTGGAAATGAGAACCGACTTTGACTTTACCCCCTACCGCCGCTCGACGGTGGGCTTCGATCACCTCTTCGACCTGCTCGAGAAAGGGCAGCGCAGCGAAACGTCGGACGGCTTTCCCGCCTTCGACATCGTGCGCGAGGCCGACGACCGCTTCCGCATCACGCTCGCGGTCCCCGGCTTCAAGCCCGACGAGATCGAGATCGTCGCCCAGCAGAACCAGCTCAGCGTGTCGGGCAAGCCGGCGGAAGAAGATGAAAAGCGCAGCTATCTTCATCGCGGCATCGCGCGCCGCGCGTTCGAGCGGCACTTCCAGCTCGCCGACTATATCGAGGTCGGCGCGGCGAGCTTCGCCGACGGCCTGCTGGCGATCGAGCTCAACCGGGTCATTCCCGAGGCGATGAAACCGCGCAAGATCGAGATCGGCAGCGGCGATGCCGAACCGCGCCGGATCGGCGCGTCCAAAGAGAAGAGCCTCGAAAACGCGTAAAATCCGGCGGGGCCGCTGCCAACGGCGCGGCCCCGCAATTCAAAGGGTCCTCGGGGCGCCCCAGCGGCGATGGCGCCACCGCCAGAACGAGCGTCAGTCAATCGACCGGATAATATCGGCCGCGCTCCACTCGGCCGGGCCGATCAGCGCCTCGTGCGCGATCCGTACCGAATGAAGCGCGGCTTCGATCTGGCGCCGCCCCATCGCCAGAAAATCGAACAGCACCGGAAAGTCCGGCGGAAGATCATAATCCTGCCAGACATATAGCTGGAGCAGCGAGGGATGATCGGGCCGGTAGTAGTGGATTTCGGCGGTCGTCAGCCCGTAGCCGTCCAGCTGCGCGATCAGCGCCCGGTCGGTCATGGCGCGCGCGCCTCGCCGCCGTCCAACGACCGGAGCGCGGCGAGCACGTCGTCGACCGGAACCGCGCGCTTCGTGCCCGGCGGTTTTCGGAGCGCGGGCTTGTTGCGGACCGCGGAGCGGTCCGATGCCCAGGATGCAAGGAGCGCGCGCTTGACCTCGGGCTCGAGGCTCGGGTGACGCGCCACGTCGAAGGGGTGAAGAAAACGGGAAAACGGCTCGGACATGATCGTGCCTCCTTCCTTGTAGCCTTTCCTTTCTCGTCGTGCGGCAGGGTGCCGCAGAGACAGATTTTGGAAGCGAAGCGAGTCGAGTCAAGAGGCGCTAGCCCCTTGATAAGCGTCATTTGTTTCGCGCTGGCGAGAAAGCGAAAAAAATTTCACCGAACCTCTTGAAGCGAAAAAAATCGCTTCCTAGTTCATCGGCGCCGCGCGTCCCGGACAGGCGCGCCGGCTTATCATATCGTTATGCAACATGGAGGTTATGCATGCATTTCCGTCCCTTGCACGACCGTGTGGTCGTCCGCCGCATCGAAGCCGAGGAGAAGACCTCGGGCGGC
>NZ_DATMST010000202.1:0-2067 GCF_035565275.1 Sphingopyxis sp. | reverse complement strand
GCGCGGTCTGGTGCCTCGGCGACAGCTTTCACGACCGCGCCGCCGCCGAACGCATTGCGCCCGCGATCGCCGCACGGCTGCACGCGCAGGCGGCTTCGACGCAATTGCTCTGGATCGCGGGCAATCATGACGGGCTGAGTGGCGGAGCGTGGGGCGGCGCCATCGCCGAGGAGATCGTCGTCGATGGCATCGTCTTTCGCCACCAGAGCCTCGCCAGCGAAACGCGGCCGGAGGTTTCGGGGCATTTCCACCCCAAGCTCCGGGTCAGCTCGCGCGGCCGGCTCGTTTCGCGCCCGTGCTTCGCCGGCGACGACCGTCGGTTGATACTGCCCGCCTACGGCAGCCTGACCGGCGGGCTTGCCGTCGACGATCCTGCCATCGCCGCCAATTTTGCCGGTGCCTACCACGCGATGCTCGTCGCGCAGGGCCGGCGGCTCTGCTTCCCGTGTCCCGGCGGGTCGGCCGATGACGCTACGGCAAGCCGCAGGGTCGCGGCGAACTAGCTTTCGGTCATCGCCGGACAGGCGCTTTTCGCCTGTGGCCAAAAAGCATCACCCCGTCAAAAACGACGTAAATACGGGCCTCCCGCTGGAAAGGCGGGGCAATTGAGTTATGCTCCACTCGCAACAAAAAAAATTAAATGTTGAGAGGAGTGCCCGATATGAAATCTTCTTCCCTTCTTGCCGCCCGATTACTGCGTAGCAGCGCGCTGGGGCTTTCGATTGCAATCACTGCTACCGCGGTACCTGCCTTTGCACAGGATGCGGCTGCCCAGGATGCGGCCGACACCGCGACCACTGCCGCCGCGGGCGACAATGAAATCGTCGTCACCGCGCAGGGTCGCGCCCAGCGTCTCGCCGACGTGCCCGTCGCGATTTCGGCAGTCAGTGCCGAAACGCTGCAGAACAGCGGCGCAAACGACATCCGCCAGCTGAACCAGGTCGCCCCGTCGCTGCTCGTTTCTTCCACCGGATCGGAAGCGAACGGCTCGGCGCGTATCCGCGGTATCGGCACCGTCGGCGACAACCCCGGCCTCGAAAGCTCGGTCCCCGTGTTCATCGACGGCGTCTATCGCTCGCGTTCGGGTATCGGCCTCAACGAACTCGGCGAAATCGATCGCGTCGAGGTGCAGCGCGGCCCGCAGGGCACGCTCGGCGGCCGCAATTCGTCGGCGGGCCTGATCAGCATCTATTCGAAAAAGCCGAGCTTCGAATTCGGCGCCACGGGTGAAGTCACCTATGGCAATTACGACTATTGGCGGATCGGCGGCAGCGTCACCGGCCCGATCACCGACACGCTCGCCGCGCGCATCGACGGCATCTGGGTCAAGCGTGACGGTTTCCTCAAGGACGCCGCAAACAACACCGACGTCAACGATCGCGATCGCTATTTCGTACGCGGCCAGCTTTTGTTCGAGCCGACCGACGCGCTGTCGATCCGGCTGATCGCCGACTATACCTATCGCAACGAGAAATGCTGCGGCGCGACCTATATCGACAACAGCGTCAATCCCGCGATCGGCAATCTCAACAACCCGTCGAGCCCGCTGTCGGTCGGCGGGGTGCCCGCAGCCAACGGCAACAATATCATCAATGTGCTTCGCGACCTCGGCCAGCCGCTCGCGGCGTTCAACCAGGGTTATGACCGCAACATCTGGGTGAGCCCCGGCCGCAGCTTTGCCGGGAAGACCAAGGATTACGGCTTCTCGGGCCAGATCGACTATGACCTCGGCGGTGCGACGGTTACGTCGATCACCGGCTACCGCGAATATCGTTCCGGGCAGGCGGGCGACCTCGACTATGGTTCGGTCGACATCCTCTATCGCGCGCCGAGCGATGATGCCTATCGCCAGTTCCACACCTTCACGCAGGAACTGCGGGTGCAGGGCGAGGCGTTCGACGGGAAACTCGACTGGCTCGTCGGCGGTTTCTACGCCAATGAAAAGCTGACTGTGCGCGACAACCTCCGCTTCGGGACGCAGTACGGCCGCTTCGCCGCGTGCCGCCTGATCTCGGGCGGCGCGCTCGCGGGCCTATATTCGCCGACCTCGCCCGGCTGCGTCGCGGC
>NZ_DATMST010000201.1:0-3085 GCF_035565275.1 Sphingopyxis sp. | reverse complement strand
CGAGTGGGTCTTGCCGCGGTCATGGTCGAAGAGCACACCCGGCGAACGGTGCATCTGCGACACGATGACGCGCTCGGTGCCGTTGACGAAGAAGGTGCCGTTCTCGGTCATGAGCGGCATGTCGCCCATGTAAACGTCCTGTTCCTTGATATCGAGGACCGACCGCGTGTCGGTTTCGCTGTCGACTTCAAAGACGATCAGGCGCAGCGTGACCTTCATCGGCGCCGCATAGGTGATGCCGCGCTGACGGCATTCCTCGACGTCGTATTTCGGCGCTTCAAGTTCGTAGTGGACGAAGTCGAGCTCGGCGGTGCCGGCGAAATCGCGGATCGGGAAAACGCTGCGCAGCGTCTTCTCGAGGCCCGAAACATAGCCGACCGAGGGGTCGGACCGCAGGAACTGTTCGTATGATTCGCGCTGCACCTCGATGAGGTTGGGCATCTCCACCGCTTCGTGGATGTTGCCGAACAGCTTACGGATTCGCTTGCTTGCGGTTGCTTCGAGGGCCTTGCCCACCGACTTCGCCTTGGTCGCCATAAGTGATTGTCTCGCCTTAAGAAAAATCAGGTCGCGAGCGCATCGACGCGAAAAAAGCCGCAGGCAACCGTCGCCGGTTTACCGCAGCTTTCCAACGCTGTCGAAATCCCCGCCGCCCTATCCGTACAGCCCGCTGCGCAAAGTCAGGCTCTATCTCGGACGATGGGGTATGGACGCGATATAGGATTTGGGGCGCCAGGTGTCAACGGCGCCGCAGCAAGAAGTGAGCGAGGCGGCGGATTTTGCCGTGAGGCCGATACCCCTGACTGCCCACTCAATTCACCATCCGCTCATACCCTTCCCAATATGGCGCGCGCAGGTCCTTGCGCAAGATCTTGCCGCTGCCATTGCGCGGCAGAGCCGCGATCACGTCGATGCTGCGAGGGCATTTGAAGGGCGCGATGCGCTCGCGGGCCCAGGCGATGATATCGGCTTCCTCGACGCTTGTGCCCGGTTTGGCGACGACCACCGCCTTCACCGTCTCGCCCCACCTCTCGTCGGGGATGCCGATCACTGCGACCTCCTGCACCGCAGGGTGACCGAAGATCGCGCTTTCGACCTCGGCCGGATAGACATTCTCGCCGCCGGTGATGATCATGTCCTTCATCCGATCGTGAATATAGAGATAGCCGTCCTCGTCGAGGTACCCCGCGTCGCCGGTGCGGATCCAGCCGTCGTCGGTCATCGTTTTCGCGGTCGCGTCGGGCAGGTTCCAGTAGCCGAGCATATTGTTCGACGACCGCGTGACGACCTCGCCCACCTCGCCCGTCGGCAGCGGCTCGCCGGCCGCATCGACCACGCGAATCTCGACCCCGGGCAGCGGTTTGCCGGCCGAACGCATGCGCTTGTTGCCCTCCGGGTCATGATCCTCGGGCGGCAGCATCGAAATCGTCCCCGTCGTTTCGGTCATGCCATAGGCCTGGATGAACTGCGCGCCGAAGACCTTGATACACTGGCGCAGCAGTTCAAGCGGGATCGGCGCCGCGCCGTAGAGGATATATTTGAGGCGGCTGTAGTCGACCTCGGCACAGCGCGGGTGCATCAGCAGCATCTGCAGCGCCGCGGGCACCATGAAGAAACGCGTGACGCCGTGCTGCTCGACCGCGTCGAACACGCCGTCGGGGTTGAATTCGGCGAGCACGACGCCGGGAAGCCCCGCCGCGAGCGCCATGATGCCGAGCCCGGTACCCCCGATATGCGCGCACGGCATCGCGACGAGCACCGCCTCGTCGTCCTCCCATTTGGTATAGGGCAGGTCGAGGCTGTTCGAATGCTTGCGGAGCGCGAACAGATTGCCGTTCGACAGCACCGCGCCCTTGGGATTGCCCGTCGTGCCCGAGGTATAGAGCTGAAGCACAGCGTCATTCGCCGCCGACGGCGCGAAGGGTGTACGCACCGCGCCGTCGATCAGCGCCCACGCGTCCGCCGCAGCGACGATCGCGGGTCCGTTCTGCAGCCGCCCGGCAAGCTGGCCGGCCAGATCTTCGAACCCCGCCCCGGCGAAGACCATCTTCGCCCCGGTATCGTTCACGATAAACGCCCATTCGGCGGGTGACAGCCGCCAGCCGATCGGCGCCATCACGATGCCCGCGCGCGCCGCGCCGTAGAAGAGCGTAAAATAGAGGTCGCTGTTCTTGCCGATCCACGCGATGCGGTCGCCCTTCTTCAGCCCCGCCGCAATCAGTGCCGAAGCGGCGCGCGCCGTCCGGTCTTCCAGTTCGGCATAGGAATAGACGCGATCCTCCTCGCGCAGTGCGACCCGGTCGGGCCGCTCGCCCGCCCAATGGGTCAGGAATTCGTCGAACGTGAAAAGCTCCGAAACGTCGCGGGGCATCGCCTCTCTCCTCGAATCGCGTCTTTTGTGCGCAATTGGAGGAAAGCTAGCGGCTGCGTGCGCGACGTAAAGCGCCGATCGTCGATCCTGTCAGGTCCGTCAGGTGCGGCGGAACAGCAGCATCAGGTTGTTGGCGGGCATCGCGCGGCGCTCGACGAAGGCCAGCCCCGCGTCGGCCGCGGCCGCCTTGACCGCATCGGTATCGCGCAGCCCCCACGCCGGATCGCGGCTGCGCAGGCTGGCATCGAACGCGAGATTGCTCGCCGCGGTCGGCACGTCAGCTTCGATATAGGGTCCATAAAGGACGAGCGGCGAACCCTTTGCGAGCAGCCGTGCCGCACCCGCGAACAGGCCGAGCGTCGCCTCCCAGGGACTGATGTGGATCATGTTGATGCAAAGGATCGCGTCGGCGCGGTCGACCGACCATTCGGCGGCCGCCGCATCGATCGCCAGCGGCGGCGCGATATTGGCCAGCCCGGCTTCGGTACGCCACGCGGCGATCGAGGTCAGGCCCGCGGGGTCGGGATCGCTCGGCTGCCAGTCAAGCCCGGGAAAGGCGGCGGCGAAATGGACCGCATGCTCGCCCGATCCGCTCGCGACCTCCAGCACCGTTCCCGATGCCGGCAGCCAGTCGGCCAGGACAGCGGCAATCGCTTCACGATTGCGCAGCGTCGCGGGGGCGTGGCGCTTGTCGGCGGCCTCGCCGTCGCCCGG
>NZ_DATMST010000200.1:0-5660 GCF_035565275.1 Sphingopyxis sp. | reverse complement strand
AGTACACGCTGGTGATCGAGGCGGCGCGCGAGGTCGGCGGGCGCGAGCTTCTGCGCATTCCCTTCAGCTGGCCGGCAAAGGCCGGGGCGGGCGGACGCGCTGCGGGAACGACTGAATTGGGGGCCGTCTCGGTTTCCTTTCGCTGAACAGGGAAGGACAGGATGATGAAAAAGCATATTTGGGGTTTCGCGGCGGGCGCCGCTCTTGCCGCCATGGTTGCCGTTCCGGCTTCGGCGCACCGCCAGTGGATGATGCCGTCGTCGACCGTCTTGTCGGGCGACGATGTGTGGGTCACCGTCGACGCCGCAGTATCGAACGACCTCTTTTATTTCGAGCACCAGCCGCTGCGCCTCGACGCGATGAAGGCGTGGGCGCCCGACGGGACCGAGGCGGCGATCGAGAACAAGGCGACCGGCCGCTATCGCAGCACCTTCGACGTCCATCTGACGCAAAAGGGCACATGGCGGATCGCATCGGCGACCGACGGCGTGATGGGCACCTATGACCTTGCCGGCAAGACCGAACGGCTGCCGCGCGGGACGACGACCGCCAATCTCGCCGAGCGCATTCCTGCCGGCGCGACCAACGTGAAAACGTCCGAATCGAGCAATCGCAACGAGATTTTCGTGACCGTCGGCGAACCGACGACGACGCTTTTCAAGCCGACCGGCAAGGGCATCGAGCTGGTTCCGGTCACCCATCCGAACGACCTGATTGCGGGCGAGGCGGCAACCTTCCAGTTCCTGCTCGACGGCAAGCCCGCGGCGGGGCTTCCGGTCACCGTAATCCCCGGGGGCATCCGGTACCGCGACCAGCTTGGCCAGATGGATCTCAAGACCGGTGCCGACGGCAAGGTCGAGATCAACTGGACCGAACCCGGCATGTACTGGCTGAACGTCACGACGCCGCGCACCGAGCGCGAGGAAGGCGAGGCGGCTCCGGCGACACCGCAGCGCCGCGCGAGCTATGTCACGACGCTCGAAGTGCTGGCGCCCTGACCGACCGCATATTGATTCCCCGTGCGCTGACGCCCGCCGCCTTTGCGGGGCGCGGCGCGCGGGCGAGGATCGAAAGCTTCTCCGGCGAAACCATGGGAACCAGCTGGTCGCTGCACGCGGTGTCGCCGCCGGCAGCGACCGCGCGCCGCGTTCAGGCGGCGCTTGATCTGGTCGTCGCGCAGATGAGCCAGTGGGAGGCGGAGTCCGACCTGTCGCGTTTCAACCGCGCTGCGCCGGGCGAATGGCATGAGGTGCCGGGCGAACTCGCCTGTGTCGTCGAGGCAGCGCGCGAAATTGCGCGCGAAAGCGGCGGCGCGTTCAACGCCGGCCTCGGGCGTCTGACCGACGCGTGGGGTTTCGGCGGCGCCGGCCCGGTCGGGCAGATACCCGAAGGGGATGATGTCCTCGCAAGCCGGACGATCGATTTCGATCCGGCGACGCGGCGTATCCGGCGCACCGGTGGCGCCGCGCTCGACCTATCGGGAATCGCCAAGGGCTATGGCGTCGACCTTGTAGCGGAGTGGCTGCTGGGCAACGGGGTGCGGCATTTCCTGCTCGAAGTCGGCGGCGAATTGCGGGGCGAGGGGATCCGCCCCGACGGGCAGCCCTGGTGGGTCGACGTCGAGATGCCGCCATCATCGTCGATCGCACCCTGGCGTATCGCGCTGCACGACCTGTCGGTTGCGACATCCGGCAACTATCGCCGCGGCTTTGTGGCGGATGGGCGGCACTATTCGCACAGCTTTGATCCTGCGACGGGCCGCCCGATCGTCAACGGCGTGTCGTCGGTGACGGTGCTTCATCGCCAGTGCATGATGGCGGACGGCTGGGCGACCGCGCTGACGGTGCTGGGCGCCGAAGCGGCCATTGCGCTTGCCGACGGACAGGAACTGGCTGCGTGCGTGGTGGCGGGCGACCGGGAATATCTGTCGCATGGCTGGCGCGCGATGCTGCATTAGGCGCGATCACTTGGTGCGGAGCACCGTCCTTCCGCCTCCATCGTCACCCCGGATTTGATCCGGGGTCCATATGTGCAGACGTCAGGATCATGGATCCCGGATCAAGTCCGGGATGACGATATGAGGGCCTCAGCTGTCCGCCCAGAGGCGCAGCAGATTATGATAGACGCCGGTGAGTTCGATCACCGAGCGGTCCTTGCCGCCGAGTTCGCTGGTCAGCCGCTGCACCGCGCGGTCGAGATCGAACAGCGTGCGTCTTTTCTCGGCATCGCGAACCATCGATTGCAGCCAGAAGAACGATGCGACACGCCGGCCGCGCGTGATCGGCGTGACGCGGTGCAGGCTCGACGAAGGATAGACGACGGCGTGACCCGCGGGCAGCTTGACGCGCTGGACGCCGTAATGATCCTCGACCAGCAATTCGCCGCCGTCATACGCGTCGGGCGCTTCGAGAAAGACGGTGATCGACAGGTCGCTGCGGATGCGGAAATCGCTGCCGCGTTTGATGCGGATCGCATTGTCGACGTGCGTGTCGAACTCGTGTCCCTCGCCGTAGCGATTGAACAGCGGCGGATAGATTTTGAGCGGCAGCGCCGAAGCGAAGAAGACCGGCGAACGCCCGAGCGCTTCGAGGATCAGCCGGCCAGCCTGCTTCGCGGGATCGCTATCCTCGGGCAATTGTTCGTTATGCTTGGCGAGCGCCGACTGGTGCCCCGAGGTCGCGTTACCGTCGATCCATTCGGCGCCATCGATGATCGCGCGCACCTCCGCCACTTCGGCGGGCGAAAGCAGGTCGGGAACGGCAATTAACATGGGCGGGAAATCCCTTCGGCGTTACCGCCCGGCGCTGCCACAGATACCAGATGCGATCAATAACGGGAGCGGCACAGGGCCGCTCCCGGCAGGGTCGTCAAAGGCCGACCGTCAGGGTCAGCACCGCCGACCGCGCGTCGCCGGGGGTCGCCCAGCCATTGTTGCGGATGCGGGTGTAGTAGAGCTTGTCGGTGAAATTCTTCACGTTGAGCTGCGCCGAAATGCGATCGGTGAAGTCATACGCCAGAAAGGCGTTGTGGACCCAGTAGTCGTCCGACCGGATGATCGTCGCATTGGTCGCGGTGGGCAGGTTGAAATCATATTTGCCCTGATAGGTCGCGCCATAGCCGATCTTCAGGCCGAAGGGCAGTTCATAGGTCGTGAACAGGCTGCCAGAATGTTTCGGCGTGTTCTGCAGATGCGCGCCCGCGACGGGGTCGGGGACCGCCACCGAGTTGGTGCAGGTACCCTGGCCCGGATTGGCGAGGCAGTAATTCGACACCGACTGCAGGATCTCGCTGTCGAGATAGATGTAGTTGGCGGTGATCGACCAGCCGGGCAGGATCTGACCGACCGCGCTCAGCGCGATACCGTCGACCCGCGAATGGCCTTCCAGCACCTGATCGGGCAGCGTAACGTCGCCCGAGTTGACGCGGTAGCTGTCGCGTTCGTTACGGAACGCCGCGGCGCTCAGCAACAGGCGGCCGCCGGCAACCTCGGCCTTGACGCCGACCTCGTAATTCTTGGCGCCTTCGGGTTTGACGTTGCAGTTGCCGTTGAGGCCGTCGACGTTAGGTGCCGTGCAGGATCCGTTCACCGACGACTGCGACGGCGTCTTCGAATTGCCGAACGCCGCATAGAGAGTCACCGCCTCGACCGGCTTGTAGACAAGGCCGATGCGGTACGAGAAGAGATTGTTGTCGTAGCTGGTGACCGTCGGGATGCCGAGACCGCCGCGGCTCGACCCGCTGCTCTTTTCATAGCGGACGCCGCCGTTGACCTCGAACTTGCCGAGTTTCATCGCGTCGAACAGATAGACCGAATAATTGTCGACCTCGCCGACCGTGCGGCCGGTGTAGGTAAAGTTCACCGGGCCGTCATAGACGTTGCTTCCATAGGAGAAGCCCGCGGGCAGGGCGGGGCCGATGACGATTTCGTTCGGGTTGGCGATGTTGACCAGCGGATAACGCGAATAGAAGGCGGTGCCGTCGGGATTGCGGAGCGCGTTGCCGCTGTTCAGCGTATACTTTTCCCACAGCGCCGAGGCGCCGATGACGAGCGTATGTTCGATCGCGCCGGTGTTGAACGTCCCGCGCAAATCGATCTGGTCATACATCAGCTCGTTCTTGGAATCGCGCAGGTTTCCGCGCGGTCCGCCGATGTAGTAATAGCCGTTGGGGACCGTGAAATCGCCAAAACCCGCAACGTTGGTCGTGCAGCTGCCGCCTGTCGGCGTCACGCCGGTCGAAAGGCAGTAGGTGCCCTGCGGCGGGCCGACGACGGTCAGCTGGCTGACCTGCTGCCAGCGCGCGAGATTGCGGACCGACCAGGTGTCGCTCAGGTCATGTTCGAGGATCGCGGTCGCCTGATCGACGGTGATGTCCTGCCGGTCGACGTTGCGGTATCCGAAATAGTCGCTGCGATCGACGCCCGCGACGAGGCCGTCGTAATAGGGCACGCCATATTGCGGGATATTGTCGTCTTCCTGATGCAGATATTGCAGCGTCAGCTTGGTCGGACCCGACATGCCGAAGCTGATTGACGGCGCGATGCCCCAACGCTTGTAATTGTCGACGTCGCGGCCGGGCACGTCATTCTTGTGCGCCATCGCGTTAAGGCGCACCGCGATCAGATCGTTGACGCGCAGGTTCGCATCGACCGTCCCGCGATAATAATTGTCGGTGCCGATGCCGCCCGTCGCGATCACGCGCGTCTCGTCGAGCGGGCGCTTGGTCACGATGTTGATCGAGCCGCCGACCGAGCCGGCGCCGCTCTGCGCCGAATTGGCGCCGTTGACGATTTCGAGCTGTTCGAGGTTGAACGAGTCCGAACGGTTGTACGCGGCGCTGTCGCGCACGCCGTCCTGCGTGATGTCGCTGCCCGCCGAATAGCCGCGGAAGTTGATCGAGTCGGCTGGGGGCGAGCCGCCCTCCGCCGCACCAAAGGTGATGCCGGGAACCGTCGACAGCATGTCGCGCAGCGTCAGCAGATTCTGCTGCTCGATCGTCTCGCCGGTGATCACCGTGACGGTCTGCGGCGTGTCGCGCACCGGGCGGGTCGACTTCGGCGATTCCTGCTGCGTCTGGTAGTGCTGACCGGTGACGATGATCTGTTCGCGCTCGTCGCGGCGTTCGCGCTCGGTCTGCTGTTCGGAAGACGCATCGGCACCGGCGTCGGCCGCCATGGCCGTGGTGCTGATCAGGCTGCCGACGCAGGAGAGCGCCAGGAAAGTGGCGGACGTCGTAGGCTTCACGGCTTTACCCCCTTGTTATGGACGGGCTGCCGCTATTGAGAGTCGATTGCAAAGTCAAATAATAATGCGAATCGTTCGCGATATTGTCGCAATCGATGAAAATGCCTAGTTCCGGCGTTCGAGCCACCAGCTTTGCCGCCAGCCATATGGGCTTGCGACCGGCGCGCCAGCCGCGTTGGTCGCGGGCTTGAAGCGGAACCTTTCTTCGATCAGGCGGCACGTCGTTTCGTCGAGCGTGGCGTCGCCGCTTGATCGCGTCACGCGGCAGCCGCTGACGCGGCCGCTGGCTTCGATAGTGAAGCGCACTTCGACCTCCCCGCCAATCTTCGCGCGGCTTGCGTCGCGGGGATAATCGCTGTCGCGGATCGCGCCGCTGCGCCACACCGCCCTGGTGCCGCCGCCGCTCCCGCTTCCGGT
>NZ_DATMST010000199.1:0-1889 GCF_035565275.1 Sphingopyxis sp. | reverse complement strand
GGCGAACAACCTGCTCGTCGCCGCGGCGATTGCCGCCCCGGCCAGCGGCGCCGACCGGATTCCGCTCTATCCCGATCTCGCCGCGTCCCCCTTTCCGCTGTCGACGCGCGCCGAACAGGCGCGGCGTTATTTCAGTCAGGGGCTGCTGCTGACCTACGGTTTCAACCATGCCGGCGCGGTGCGCTCGTTCCGCGAGGCCCAGCGCCTCGATCGCGATTGCGCGATGTGCTGGTGGGGCGAAGCGGTGGCGCTCGGCCCTAACATCAACGCGCCGATGGACGAACGCGACCACGCCGCGGCGCTCGACGCGATGGACCGTGCGATGGCCCTGCGCAGCGGCGCGACCCCGATGGAACGCGCGCTGATCGAGGCGGTCGCACGCCGCTATTCGCGCGATCCGGGCGCCGACCGCGCTGCGCTCGACGCTGCCTATGCCGACGCGATGCTCGACGTCGCGCGCCGCTTTCCCGGCGACGACGATGTCGCTGTGCTCGCCGCAGAGGCGGCGATGGACACCAGCCCGTGGAATTACTGGGAGACCGACAAGCGGACGCCGGTGGGACGCAGCGGCGAAGCCGTGCGGCTCGTCGAAACCGTGCTGCGCCGCAATCCCGCGCATGTGCAGGCGAACCATCTCTATATCCACCTGATGGAATCGACCGATCCACAGCGCGCCGAGGCCGCGGCGGATCGCCTCGCCGACCCGCGCGCGCCCAGCGCCGCGCACCTCGTCCACATGCCCGGCCATATCTACCAGCTGCGCGGCCGCCATGCCGATTCGATCCGCGTCAACGTCGCGGCGGCGCGCGCGGACGAAGCCTATATCCGCAGCACGAACGACAAGGGCCTCGTGCGCTACGGCTATTATCCGCACAATATCCACTTCATCGTGACCTCGGCGCAGATGGCGGGCGACCTCGACACCGCGATCCGCGAAGCAAAACGCCTCCGCACCGTGCTCGATCCCGAAACCTCGGCAAGGATCGCGTGGATCCAGTCGATCGACGCCGCGCCCTATTTCGCGATGGCGCAATTCGCCGATGCCAAGGCGATCCTCGCCATGCCCGCCCCCGACGCGCGGCTCGCCTATCCGACCGCGATGCGCCATTATGCGCGGGGCGTCGCTTATGCCCGGCTTCGCGATCGCGCCGGCTTCGAACGCGAAATGACCGCGATGGAACGCCTCAGGACCTCGGGCGCGCTGAAGGGCATGATCGATCAGGGCGTCCCGGCGGATCAGCTTGTGATGCTTGCCGAATTCGTCGCACGCGGCCGTTTCGCCGCCGCGCAGCGGCGCACCGGCGAAGCGATCACCTTCTATCGTCAGGCCGAAGAAATCGAGGGCCGCCTTCCCTATCAGGAGCCGACCTACTGGTATTATCCGGTGAAGCAGTCGCTCGGCGCGGCGCTTTTTCAGGCGAAGCGATACGACGACGCCAGCGCCGCCTTTCGCGGCGCGCTGGCACAGACACCAAATAATGGCTGGGCGCTTTACGGCCTCAGCCGCAGCGAAGCAGCGCGCGGATACAAGCTCGAAGCGGCGGCGGCGAAAAAGGCCCTTTCGAAAGCCTGGCTCGGCGACGAACGCTGGCTTCGCATGGACCGGATCTAGGGCCGATCGACATTCAGCTTCTGGTGAGTTGAAAATGGTGGTTTTCCGTGTTCCGGAGCGCAGCGTACTTTTGGTACGTGAGCACCGGAAGCGCGGAAGGCCGCCATTTGCAGACCGCCAGAGGCTGAATGTCGATTGGTCCTAATCCCCCGCGAAATCGAACGCGCTTACCCCGCGCTCGCCCTCGCGAAACCGCAGCGGGCGTCCCAGCGGCGGCATCGATCGCTGGACGCAGCCGGTGCGCGTACAGCGGCGGCAGCCGAGACCGATCGGCGCC
>NZ_DATMST010000198.1:0-8388 GCF_035565275.1 Sphingopyxis sp. | reverse complement strand
GCGGCGCGCCGCTGATCGACTGGCTCGCGCTCTATGCGCAGGACGAGGCCGGCTACAACAATCTCTGCGCGCTCGTGTCGGACGCGCATCTCGGCCGCCCGGCCGAACAGGACCCGCATGTCACGCTGGCGTCGATGGCGGGCAGGACCGACGGGCTGCTCTGCCTGACCGGTGGCGGCGAGGGCGCGCTCGCGCGGCTGCTTGCGGGCGAACAGAAGACCGCTGCCGCCGATTATGTCGAACAGCTTGAAGCGCTGTTCGCGGGCCGGCTCTATATCGAACTGTCGCGGCGCGGCGATCCGGTCGAGGCGGCGGCCGAAGAGGCGCTGATCGACATGGCTTATGCGCGCGCCTTGCCGATCGTCGCGACCAATCCGGCGAGTTTCGTCGAACCGAATTTCCACGCCGCGCACGATGCCATGCTGTGCATCGCGCAATCGGCCTATGTCGAAAGCGAGGACCGCCGCGTTTCGAGCCCCGAAGCCTGGCTGAAACCCGCCGAGGCGATGGAAGACGCCTTCAGCGATTTGCCCGAGGCGATTCACAACACGCTCGTCGTCGCGCAGCGCTGCGCATTCATGGCGCCGAAGCGCGCGCCGATCCTGCCGAGCCTCGCCGGCGACCGTGAAGGCGAGGCGGCGCAGCTTGCGGCCGACGCGCGCGCCGGGCTGGAGGCGCGGCTCGCGCATTATCCCGATCTCGGCGACGAAGAACGGCAAGCCTATGTCGCGCGGCTCGATTTCGAGGTCGGCGTCATCGTCCAGATGGGCTTCCCCGGCTACTTCCTGATCGTTGCCGACTTCATCAAATGGGCGAAAGCGCACGATATCCCGGTGGGCCCCGGGCGCGGTTCGGGTGCGGGCAGCGTGGTCGCGTGGGCGCTGACGATCACCGATCTTGATCCGCTCAAGCTCGGCCTGCTGTTCGAGCGCTTCCTCAATCCAGAACGCGTGTCGATGCCCGACTTCGACATCGACTTTTGCGAAACGCGGCGCGGCGAGGTGATCCGCTATGTGCAGGAGAAATACGGCCGCGACACCGTCGCGCAGATCATCACCTTCGGTAAGCTGAAGGCGCGCGCGGTGCTGAAGGACACCGGCCGCGTGCTCCAGATGAGTTACGGGCAGGTCGACCGGCTCGCGAAGCTGGTGCCGAACCATCCGACCGACCCGTGGACGCTCGAACGCGCGCTGAACGGCGTCGCCGAGCTGATGACCGAGTACAAGCAGGATGACGGCGTGCGACGCCTGTTCGACATGGCGCGCCAGCTCGAAGGCCTGCCGCGGCACAGCTCGACGCATGCCGCCGGAGTGGTGATCGGCGACCGTCCACTCGACCAGCTCGTCCCGCTTTATCGCGACCCGCGCTCGGACATGCCGGTGACGCAGTTCGACATGAAATATGTCGAGACCGCGGGGCTGGTGAAATTCGACTTCCTCGGCCTGAAGACGCTATCGGTTTTGAAGGAGGCTCGCCGCCTGCTCGCGCTGCGCGGGGTCGACGTCGATCTCGATGCGCTCGCGTGGGACGATGAAGAGGTTTATGCCCTGCTGCAGCGCGGCGAGACGGTCGGGGTGTTCCAGCTGGAATCCGAAGGCATGCGGCGCACGCTTTCGGCGGTGAAACCGACCAATTTCGGCGACATCATCGCGCTTGTCGCGCTCTATCGTCCGGGGCCGATGGACAATATTCCGCTGTTCGGCGCGCGCAAGAACGGGCGCGAGAAGATCGCCTATCCGCACCCGCTGCTCGAAGGCATCCTCGCCGAAACCTATGGCATCTTCGTCTATCAGGAACAGGTGATGCAGGCGGCGCAGATCCTTGCCGGCTACAGCCTCGGCGGCGCCGACCTGCTCCGCCGCGCGATGGGCAAGAAGGTCCAGGCCGAGATGGACGCGCAGCGCGAAACGTTCGTCAAGGGCTGCGGCGAGCATAACCAGATCAACGCCAAGGCCGCGAACGAGCTGTTCGATTTGATCGACAAGTTCGCGGGTTACGGCTTCAACAAGAGCCACGCCGCCGCCTATGCGTTGCTGTCGTATCAGACCGCCTGGCTCAAGGCGCATTATCCGCATGAATTCTTCGCGGCGTCGATGTCGTTCGATAGCCATCAGACCGACAAATTGTCGATCTTCATCGACGACATGCGCCGCCTTGGCATCGCGATCGCTCCGCCGTCGATCAACGAGAGCGAAGCCGATTTCTCGGTCGGGCAGACCGACGACGGGCTGGCCGTGCGCTATGCGCTCGGCGCGCTGAAAGGCGTCGGCGAAAAGGCGATGGAAGCGCTTGTCGCGGAACGGCGAATCAAGGGCGATTTCGCGAGTCTCGACGACTTTGCCAATCGCATCGACCCGCGGCAGCTCAATCGCCGCCAGATCGAGGCGCTCGCCGGAGCGGGCGCTTTCGACAGCGTCGAGGCGGACAGGCCGCGCGTCTATGCCGGCGCGGAGGCCATGCTCGGGTCGGCCAACGTGAACGCGCGCGAACGATCGATCGGCCAGGATTTCCTGTTCGGCGAGATCGACACCGTGCCCGCGTTGCGACTGCCCGCCGCCGAACCCTGGACGCTGGCCGAGCGGATGACGCGCGAGAAGGAGGCGTTCGGTTTTTACTTTTCGGCGCACCCGGTCGAGCAATATGAAGCGATCATCGCCGCGCGCGGGGCGCGCAGCTATGGCGACATCTGCGCCAACGTCGAAATGACGCCGGGCACGCGTATCCCGATGACGATGGCGGGCATGGTCGAAAGCGCGCGGCCGCGTGTGTCGCAGCGCGGCAACCGTTTCCTGAACCTGACGCTGTCCGACCGCAGCGGGCAGTTCCAGTCGAGCTGTTTCGACGAACAGGCGGGCAAGATTCTCGAGGCGCTCGCCGCCGACGGCGGCTGCGCGATCCTGGCAGTCGAACTCGACCTGCTCGAAGGCGAAGAGACGCCGCGCGTGACGGTGCGCGGCGCGCAGTCGCTCGTTGACATTGCGGCGACCGCGGCGCTTCAACTCACGTGCCGGGTCGAGTTGCCTGACGCGATGGAGGATATCGCGCGATTGCTTGAAAGGCGCGACGATGCACGCGGAAAGGTCGTGATCACGACGTCCGATCCGCTCACCGGCGACGATATCTGCATCGAACTCGGTCGCCGTTTCGCGCTCGGTCCCGATACGGTGTCGCGCCTCGAAATGGTCGCCGGGGTAACCGGACCCGCCCTTTCGCTCGTCGCTCCGCGCGAATTCCGGGTTCGGTAGCCGGGTCATGGCGACGACCCGCAAGACCCCCGGAAGCTGCCTTTGCGGCATCGTGCAGTTCGAAGTGTCGGGCGATTTCGACGCATTTTTCCTGTGCCATTGCTCGCGATGCCGCAAGAACAGCGGGTCAGCGCACGGCGCGAACCTGTTCGCCTCCAGTGCGACGATCGTCTGGCAGTCGGGCGAAGCGAACATCGCAACCTTCCGCGTGCCCGATACAAGGCACGAGCGCAGTTTCTGCATGACCTGCGGTTCGGCACTTCCCGGGGTGCGAATGGACGGTGCGTTGCTCGTCGTTCCGGCAGGAAGCCTCGACGGGCCCGTCGATATCCGCCCGACGGCGCATATTTGCTGCGCGAGCCGCGCCGACTGGGACGCCGATCTGGCCGATGTCCCCTATATGGATGGTCTTCCCGGCTGAAATCGGCCCCTTTCGGTGCCGCGGCCCTCTGTTTTGCCTTGCGCGCGCTTTGCCTCCGACCTTATCCCTAGGAGGCAACGATAGAATAGAGGATGCCTGATGTTCGGAATGCAAAGCCAGCCGCTGCTGGTTCCCAGCCTGATCGACCATGCCACGCGCGAGCATGCGGGGCGCGAGATCGTCTCGCGCTGGGCGGACGGTAGCCTGACGCGAACGACGTGGGGCGAGGTCGGCAAGGATGCGCGCCGCTTCGCCGCCGCGATGACAAAGCTGGGGATGAACAAGGGCGACCGGATCGCGACGCTCGCGATGAACCACGGGCATCACCTCGTCAGCTGGTACGGCAGCGCGGGCATGGGCGGCGTGCTGCATACGGTGAACCCGCGACTGTTCGACGAACAGCTGATCTACATCATCAACCATGCCGAAGACCGGGTGCTGTTTTTCGACGCGATGTTCCTGCCGATCGTCGAGCGGCTGCGGCCGCAGCTTCCGACGGTCGAGCATTTCATCCTGTTCGACGCGCCGGCGCGCGAGGGGTATCTTTCGTATCGCGACCTTATCGACGCCGAGGACGGTAGTTTTCAATGGGTCGCGCTCGACGAACGCGATCCGGTCGGGCTCTGCTATACGAGCGGTACGACGGGCAATCCGAAGGGCGTCCTCTACGAGCATCGTTCGAACGTCATTCATGCGATCACCGAAATCCAGCCCGACGTGTTCGGCCTGTCGAACCGCAGTGTCATCCTGCCGATCGTCCCGATGTTCCATGCCAACAGCTGGGGCGTGCCTTTCGCGGCGGCGACGGTGGGCGCGAAACTCGTCTTTTCGGCGACCAACGACGCGCAGGTGCTGTGCGACCTGATGCACGAGGAGGGGGTCACGCACAGCGCCGGGGTGCCGACGGTGTGGATCGCGATGTTTGCACATATGGATGCGACCGGTATCGGATATGGCAAGCTCGAGCGCGTGATCATCGGTGGATCGGCGGCGCCGCGCGCGATGATCGAGCGCTTCATGCGCGCGGGAATCGTGGTCGGCCATGCCTGGGGGATGACCGAAACGAGCCCGATCGGGACCATGGGCAAAAGGCCGTGGAACTGGGACGCGCTGAGCTTTGACGAACAGGTCGACATTGTGTGCCGGCAGGGCTGCCCACCCTATGGCGTCGAACTGCGCATCGTCGACGACGAGGACCATGTCCTGCCGCGTGACGGCGTGACGAGCGGACGGCTGCAATGCCGCGGACCATGGATCATCCAGCGCTATTTCAAGGCGGATGCCGACGCGGCCGACAAGGACGGCTGGTTCGACACCGGCGACGTTGCGGTGTTGCACCCCGATGGCGTCATGCAGATCACCGACCGCGCGAAGGATGTCATCAAGTCGGGCGGCGAGTGGATCAGTTCGATCGAGCTCGAAAATGCCGCGGTCGGCGCGCCGGGCGTGCAGGAAGCGGCTGCGGTCGGCGTCTATCACCCCAAGTGGGACGAGCGGCCGATCCTGCTGATTGTCAGGAAACCCGGCGTCGACGCGAGCGAGGCGGCGATCGTCGATTATCTGAAGGACAAGGTCGCCAAATGGTGGCTGCCCGACGAGATCGTCTTCGTCGACGAACTGCCGCACACCGCGACGGGCAAGATCCTGAAGCGCCAGATCCGCGACGATTACAAGGATTACAGACTGCGATCGCTGGCGGAGGCGTAAGGAAAAAACGTCGCCCCCGCGAAGGCGGGGGCCGCTGTCGGTCTTGCTCAACCGTTGAGGGTCTCGAGCAGGTCGGTCCATTCGGGATTGGCTTCCGAAATGAGGCGGAGTTTCCAAACGCGGTTCCATTTCTTCAACGCCCTTTCCCGAACAACTGCTTCGTCGATCCGGTCGAATGGCTCGGCATAAACCAGTCGGTTCAAACCCCATTTCTTGCAGAACCCGGAGCCTGTTCCTGTGCGATGCTGGGAAATTCTGGCCGATAGATTGTCGGTCACGCCAATGTAGAGGATTCCGGTCGGCTTGTTGGCCATAATGTAGACATAGGCTTGTCGCGCCATCATCGGCTCCATGCTGCCAGCGGCCCCCGCCTTCGCGGGGGCGACGATTATTGTTCAGAACAGCTCCATCTGACCGTCGCGTTCGGGTGGGCGGAACAGGTCGCTGCGGATCGGCGGGAAGCTCCGGTCCATGCCGTGCTCGCGGGCGGCGCGTCTGACGCGGGTGCGGATCAGCTGCGCCCAGACTCCCTGGCCGCGCATGCGCGTGAAGAAACCGGCATCGTTGTCGCGCCCGCCCCTGATGTCCTGCACCATGTGCATCACCTTGTCGGCGCGGTCGGGGTAGTGCGCGGCGAGCCAGGCGCGAAAGAGCGGCGCGACTTCGAAGGGCAGGCGCATCAATATGTACGAGGCGCGGATCGCGCCCGCATCGGCGGCGGCAGCCATGATCGCCTCGATCTCGTGATCGGTGATCGCGGGGATAATCGGCGAAATATTGACCTGCGTCGGCACGCCGGCATCGATCAGGGCGCGGATCGCCGCGAGCCGGCGGCGCGGATGCGGCGCACGCGGTTCGAGCGTGCGCGCGATCCTGGGGTCGAGCGACGTCACCGACACCGCGACCCCGACGAGATTGTCGCGCGCCATGTCGGCGAGCAGGTCGATATCGCGCAGCACGCGGTCGGATTTGGTCGTGATGATCAGCGGATGCCGGGTTTCGGCCAGCACCTCGACCACCGAACGCGTGATGCCCCATTCGCGTTCGATCGGCTGATATCCGTCGGTATTGGTGCCGATCGCGAGCGGCGCCGCGGTGTAGCCGCGCTTCGCGAGTTCGGTGCGGAGCAGTTTCGCGGCATCGGGCTTGGCGAACAATTTGCTTTCGAAGTCGAGGCCGGGCGACAGGTCGTGAAAGGCGTGGGTCGGCCGCGCGAAGCAATAGATGCAGCCATGTTCGCAGCCGCGATAGGGATTGATCGAGCGGTCGAAGCCGACGTCGGGCGATTTGTTGCGCGCGATGATCGTTTTGGGATGTTCGACCGTGACCGTCGTGCGCAGCCGGGGCGCTTCGCCGTCGATTTCCTCCGCCGCGTCGAGCCAGTCGCCGTCGGCGATGCGCTCGGCCGAGCCGGTGCGCGTCGGCCGCAAATTGGTCGGCGCACCGCGGCCCGCAATCGGGGGCAGGGGCTTGGTTGATTCCATCGGCGCAGGATATCGCGCCAATGAGAACAAAGAAAGAACGAAATGCCTATTCGGTCAGGCGCGGCATCAGTTCGACGAAGTTGCAGGGCTTGTGGCGGCTGTCGAGCTGGGTCGACAAAATGCCTTCCCATGCGTCGGTGACCGCACCCGTCGAGCCCGGCAGCGCGAAAATATAGGTGCCGCGCGCGACGACCGCGCAGGCGCGCGACTGGATCGTCGAGGTGCCGATCGTCTGATAGCTGAGCCAGCGGAACAGCTCGCCGAAACCGGGAATATCCTTGCCGTCGAGCCGGTGCAGCGCTTCGGGCGTCACGTCGCGGCCGGTGAGGCCGGTGCCGCCGGTGGTGATCACGACGTCGACGTCCGGGTCGTCGATCCAGTTGTGGAGGCGCGAGACGATCAGGTCGGTTTCGTCCCTGATGATCGCGCGCGCGGCGAGGATGTGCCCCGCGCCGGTCAGCAATTCCTCGAGCTTGTCGCCCGACCGGTCGTCGGCCGCGCTGCGGCTGTCCGAAATTGTCAGCAGCGCGATACGGACAGGCTTGAAGACAAGGCTTTCGTCAATCGGCATTGGCGAGGTTGCCCGCATAGGTCAGGCGGGTGCGGTCCTTGCCGTCGGGGAAGCGCGGCCATTTGCCCTGCGCCAGCGCGGCGCGGCTGACCGATGGCTTGCCCTGCTGCGCTTCGTACATCCAGTAATTGCGCAGCACGATGCCGACATAGCCGCGCGTTTCCCAATAGGGGATCGATTCCATATAGAGCAGCGGGTCGCCATTATCGCGGATTTCGGACTGCCAGCGCGCGATCGGCGCGGGGCCGGCGTTGTAGGCGGCGATCACCTTGGGCAGCTGGCCGCCGGTCGACGGATCGCGGCTCAGATATTGCAGATAGCTTTGCCCCATGTCCATGTTGACCGCGGGGATACGCAGGTCGCCGGTACCGCTGTCGCCGCGCCAGCGCGCGATGTCGCGCGCGGTGCCGGGGCGGACCTGCATGAGGCCGAAGGCGCCCGCGGGGCTGACGACGGTGCGCTGGAAGCGCGATTCCTGCAGCGTGTGGGCGAAGACGAGCGCCGGGTCGACCTTCCACCCGCCATTGGGTTCCCATTTGGGCTGCGGATAGCGGGTCTGCGCCGCGAGCTTGCGGCCCTGCGGCGTGTTGTGCGCGAGATAGAGCTGCGTTTCGGGAAGGCTGAGCGCGCCGGCCATCGCGAGCAATTGTTCGTGCTGCCGCGCGTCGCCGATCAGCGCCTGATGGCGGAGCAGCGTGCCGGCATATGTATCCTCGCCGATCTCGGCGAACGCCATCGCGGCACGGACGTTGGGCAGGTCCTCGAGCGCGCGCCAGGCGCTGCGGTCGGCGCGGACATTCTCGCGCTGGGCATTCGTTTCGACCCCGAGCGTTTCGACGGCGAGCAAGCCGTAGAAGGTTTCCTCGTTCGCGCCCGCGGCCGGGAACTTGGGCTGGTAATGCAGGATCAGTTCATTGCGCATCACGGCCTTGCGCAGGTCCTGCAGCAGGCGCAGCTGAC
>NZ_DATMST010000197.1:0-2857 GCF_035565275.1 Sphingopyxis sp. | reverse complement strand
GGGACCGGCGTGCCCTGCTGCGCCGCGACCAGCGCCGCGCGCCAGCGCACCGCTTCGGGTTTCAGGAGCGTTGGATGGAAAATGTCGAGCGAGCCGATGGTAAGGCCGAGCTTGCGCAGCTGCGGACGCTCTTCCGGAGTGAGGGCATGGAGCTGATCCTCGACGCCTGCGCGGCCGATCATCCCGCTGTTGTCGGTCAGCGCGGCGAGCAGCGCACGCACGCGCGGGGGCGTGAACAGGTCGCCGGCTGCCTCGCCCATCGCGGCAAGCGGGCCGGCGTGCCGCGCGAGCTGCGTCGCGACAAAGCGCTGGAGCCGCTCTGAAATCGCCTGCACCTGCTGGGGTTCCAGCCGACGGAGCGAAGGATCGATCTGGATCGCCGGCTGGACGAGCGTCGGTCCGCGCGCGAGCGTCGCGACGACATGGCCGTGCCAGGCGAGGCGCGGCATGGTTTCGGGCTCGGCGACCAGCGACAGGGCGCTGTCGTCGCCTTCGGCCAGCGCGGTCGCTCGCCGCGCGAGTTCGGCACGCAGATGCTTTTCCGCGGCGGCGAGCAGCATGCGGTGGTCGCTTGCGCGCGCCTGGGCATCGACCTTGAACTGGAAACCCTTGAGGGTGCCGATCGCCTCGCCGTCAACCGCGACGGTGCCGTCGGCGCCGACCGCCACGGGCAGCGCGGCGTTACGCTGGCCCGCATCGCGGAGCAGCAGCGCAAGCCGGCGATCGACGAAACGCTGGGCAAGCGCGGCGTGCAGGGCGTCGGACAGCCGTGATTCGAGCGCCTGCGTTTGTTCGGTCCACCCAGCGGCGCCCGCGATCCAGTCGCCGCGTTGCGCGATGAAGCACAGCGTGCGCACCGCCGCGATCCGGCTCGCAAGCTGGTCGATATCGCCCTCGACGTCGTTCAGTCGGGCAAGGCGCCGCGCGAACCAGTCGGGGTCGATCATTCCGTCCCCGCTCGTGCGCCATTGCCAGAGCTTGAAAACGGTGCGGCTGTGATGTTCGGCGCCCAGCTGTTCGAAATCGGGAAGCCCGCACGCGTCCCACAATCGCTGGACCGCGTCGAAATCGCCGCCGCGCGCGCGGACTTCCATGTCGCCAGCAAGATGCTTGAGTACCGCGATGTCGACGGCTTCGGGCGCGGCGCGCAGGCCCTGCTGCGTCGGCGGCTGGGCAAGATCGGACAGAAGCTGGTCGAGCGAGCCGAAGCCCGGCGTCGGATTGCGCCAGAACAGGCTCGCGAGCGGCGGGAAATGATGCCCCTCGATCGCGTGGATTTCTTCGGGTGTGAAGCCGCCCTGCGGCAGGCCCACGGTGCCGAAGCTGCCGTCCTGCTGGTGGCGCCCCGCGCGCCCGGCGATCTGCGCCATTTCCGAAATCGTCAGCCGCCTGAGCCGCCGTCCGTCGAATTTCTGCAGGCTCGCGAACGCGACATGCTGGACGTCGAGGTTCAGCCCCATGCCGATCGCGTCGGTGGCAACGAGATAATCGACTTCGCCCGCCTCGAACATCGCGACCTGCGAATTGCGCGTCTTGGGGCTCAATGCCCCCATCACCACCGCGGCGCCGCCCGCGAAGCGGCGTAGCATTTCGGCGATGGCATAGACTTCTTCGGCGGAAAAGGCGACGATCGCCGATCGCTTCGGCAGGCGCGAGAGTTTCGAGGCGCCGGCGTAGCTCAAGGTCGAAAAGCGCGGGCGCGTGATGATTTCGGCTTCGGGCACGAGATCGCGGACGAGCGTGCGGATGCTCGCTGACCCCAGGATCATCGTCTCCTCGCGTCCGCGCGCGCGCAACAGCCGGTCGGTGAACACATGCCCGCGTTCGGGATCTGCGCCAAGCTGCGCCTCGTCGATCCCGACGAAAGCGACGTCGCGCGTCACGGGCAGCGCTTCCATCGTGCCGAGCAGGTAACGCGCGCCGGGTGGCATGATTCGTTCCTCGCCTGTCACCAACCCGACTTCCGCCGGTCCCCGGATCGCGACGACGCGGTCATAGACTTCGCGCGCGAGCAAGCGCAGCGGAAAGCCGATCATGCCGCTCGCATGGGCGGTCAGGCGCTCGACCGCCAAATGGGTTTTGCCGGTGTTGGTGGGGCCAAGGACAGCCTTGACCGGCTGGGAGGAGAATGACGTCATTGTCTTGGCTCCCACGCTGGCATGGGCGCGGGCGCCGTGCAACAACGGATCGTCAAACGGCGCCTAACAGGCATATTTTTCCGCAGTGTGCGCATAATATCCCGACCCCGCCACGCCTTGCCGCAACCTGTGTCGGCGAATCTGCCATTAAATTGACTTTAACGACCTTTCTTTACAGACATGGCCTCGAAAACATCATTCGGCGGCCGGAACTGCGGAGGCTGCCGAGCGGGGGTTGCAATTTGTTCCAGCGTCACGAACCCATCGCGGGGATGTCCGGCAATGCGGCCGCCCTCACGATGTCGCAGGCGATACCGCTGCGACGCACGGATGGCGATTCCGAAACCCGACCGGGCTGGCGCGACCGGCTCGCGCAGCTCGATCTCGTTCCCGACCTTGGCGACAATATCGGCTCGGCCGAATGGTGGCGCGGGCTTGCGACGTTAACCTTGCTTTGCGGAATCGCGATCGCAACCTTTCCCGGCATCCGCCCGATCGAGATCGGCGGCACCGCGGCCGGCGCGTCCGATTTCAACGAGGCGCGCGCGCAGATGATCGTGCCGCTGGCGTTCGGCGGCGACACCGGCCGGCATATGGCGGCGACCGACGCCGTCCGCCCGCTGACGCAGACCCCCGAACGGCCGCAAATCGAACTCACCGCCACCCTCGGCAGCGGCGACAGCTTCGCCCGCCTGCTCGAACGCTCGGGCGTCGGCAGC
>NZ_DATMST010000196.1:0-3252 GCF_035565275.1 Sphingopyxis sp. | reverse complement strand
GGCGCCTGCGCGCCCTTGTGCTCGCGATCGTGCGCACCAACGCCTTCGCACCCGCCGCCAACGACGCGCTCGCGTTCAAGATTGATTCCTCCCAGGTGCCCGGACTTCCGGCGCCGGTGCCGTGGCGCGAAGTGTGGGTCTATTCGCCGCGCGTCGAGGGCATTCACCTGCGCGCCGGCCCGGTCGCGCGTGGCGGGCTCCGCTGGTCCGACCGCCGCGACGACTTCCGCACCGAAATTCTCGGGCTGATGAAGGCGCAGCGCGTCAAGAACGCCGTCATCGTGCCGACCGGCGCGAAGGGCGGTTTCTATCCCAAGGCGCTGCCCGACGTGTCGCTCGACCGCGATGCGTGGTTCGCCGAGGGGACCGAATGCTACCGCATCTTCATCCGCTCGCTGCTGTCGATCACCGACAATCTGGTGGCCGGCAAGGTGGTACATCCGAAGGGCGTCGTGATCCACGACGGCGATGATCCCTATTTCGTCGTCGCCGCCGACAAGGGCACCGCGACCTTCTCCGACGTCGCGAATGCCCTCGCGATGGAACGCGACTTCTGGCTCGGCGACGCCTTCGCAAGCGGCGGGTCGAACGGCTATGACCACAAGGCGATGGGCATCACCGCCAAGGGTGCCTGGCTGTCGGTCCGGCGCCACTTCGCCGAAATGGGCGTCGATGTGCAGACCGACACGATCCGCGTTGTCGGCTGCGGCGACATGTCGGGCGACGTGTTCGGCAATGGCATGCTGCTGTCGAAGGCGATCCAGCTGACCGCCGCATTCGACCATCGCCACATCTTCCTCGATCCCAACCCCGAACCGGCGAAGAGCTGGAAGGAACGCGAGCGGATGTTCAATCTGCCGCGGTCGAGCTGGGACGATTATGACAAAAAGCTGATCTCGAAGGGTGGCGGCGTCTTCCCGCGCAGCCAGAAGAGCATCCCCCTCAGCCCCGAAGTACAGGCACTGCTTGGCCTGTCGGTATCCGAAATCGATCCCGGCTCGCTGATCTCGGCGATCCTGAAGGCGCCCGTCGATCTCCTCTGGTTCGGCGGCATTGGCACCTATGTGAAGGCGGCGAGCCAGAACAATGCCGAAGTCGGCGACCCCGCGAACGACGCGCTGCGCGTCGATGGCGAGGACCTGCGCGTCAAGGCGGTCGGCGAGGGCGCGAACCTTGGCGTCACGCAGGCGGCCCGTATTGCCTTCTCGGCGAAGGGCGGGCGGATCAACACCGACTTCATCGACAATTCGGCCGGCGTCGACTGTTCGGATAACGAGGTCAACATCAAGATCGCGCTCAATCGCGAGATGGCCGAAGGCCGGCTTGCCCAGAGCGACCGCGACGCGCTGCTCGTGCGCATGACCGACAATGTGTCGGAGTTGGTGCTCGAGGATAACCGGCTGCAGGCGCTTGCGCTGTCGATCGCCGAAAAGGGCGGATCGGCGGCGGTTCCGTCGCTCGTCCGGTTGATGGAAACCTTCGAGGCTTCGGGCCGGCTCGACCGCAAGGTCGAAGGGCTCGCGGCGAACGACGAGCTGCTGCGCCGCGCTGCCGAAGGGCGCGGGCTGACGCGGCCCGAACTCGCGGTACTGCTGTCGACCGCGAAGCTCGCGCTGCAGGATGCGATCGAGCATAGCGACCTGCCGGACGACCCGGCGCTGGGCAGCGACCTCGCGGCGGCGTTCCCCGACGAAATGCAGCGCGATTTCGCGACCGCTATCGCCGATCACCAGCTGCGCCGCGAAATCATCGCGACCAAGGTGGCGAACCGTATCATCAACCGCATGGGGATCGTCCACCCGTTCGAACTGGTCGAAGAGGAAGGCTGTGCGCTCGGCGACATCGCCGCGGCGTTCGTCGCGGTCGAGCGCCTGCTCGATATGCCCGCGATCTGGGAAGCGCTCGATGAAGCGAAGATCGATGAAAGCGTTCGCCTGTCGCTGTTCGCGCAGGCATCATCGGCGATGACCTCGCAAATGGCCGACCTGCTGCGTGTCACCCAGACGCTGTCACAGGCGGGGCCGGTCGTCGCGCGGCTCGAACCGGGGGTCGACCGCCTGACCACGGGCGTCGATGCGCTGCTCAGCCCCTCGGTCAAGCGCCAGTGGGACATGCTGGCGCAGCAGCTGCTCGACGCCGGGGCGCCCGAAACGCTGACCGCTTCGGTCGTGCGGCTGTTCAAGACCGATGGTGCGATCGGGATCGTCGACCTCGCCGAACGGCGCGGCGACGACGAGATCGCGGTGACCCGCGCCTTTACCCATCTGGGCGAGGCGCTCGGACTCGACTGGGCGCAGACGCTGGCGGCGCATATGAGCCCTGCCGATCCGTGGGAACGCCTGCTCGTCAACAGCCTCGCGCGCGATTTCCAGCAGATGCGGCTGACCTTCCTCGCCGGGCTGCCGAAGGGCGACCTCGACGCGGCAGTAACCAAATGGCTTGCCGATCATGCGCCGCGCGTCGAGCAGTTCAGGGCAACGGTCGACCGCGCGCGGATGATCCCGAACCCGAACGGTGCGATGCTGTCGCACATTGCCGGGCAGGCGCGCGGATTGCTGGGGAGATAATGCCGTTCCAGCCCCGCGTCGCGATCCTCGTCCCGGCGCCCGACTATTACGAGAAGTGGCAGCCCGCCTTTGCCCGCAAGGCGGCGGCGCTGACCGCCGCCGGATTGATCGTCGAACAACGGGTGTGGACCGATCCCGGCGACCTGTCAGCTCATGACCTCGTGCTGCCGCTCTTCGCCTGGGGATATCAGCGCGACGTCGCGGTCTGGTACGCGCTGCTCGACCGTCTGGAGGCGGAAAAGCTGCCGGTGGTCAATCCGGTGCCGGTGCTGCGCTGGAACAGCGACAAGGCCTATCTGGCCGAACTGGGCGCAAAGGGCGTCGCGGTCGTGCCGACGGTCGAGGTCGACATGCTCGATGACGCGAGCCTTGCCGAAGCGACGTCGGAACTGATGACCGATGAGGTCGTCATCAAGCCCGCGATCTCGGGCGGTGCCGACGGAACGCACCGCATCACACCCGGCGCGCCGCTCCCGTCCGACGCGATCGGTCAGCGACGGCTCGTCCAGCCGATGATGCCGGGCATCCTGACCGACGGCGAATATTCGCTTTTCTTCTTTGGCGGTCGATTCAGCCACGCGATCGTCAAACGGCCCGCGTCGGGCGACTTTCGCGTGCAGGAGCAGTTCGGCGGGCGCGAGACGCCCTGGGATGCGAGCGATGCGGCGCAGGCCCTCGCCGCGGC
>NZ_DATMST010000195.1:0-7818 GCF_035565275.1 Sphingopyxis sp. | reverse complement strand
GCCTGCGTCAGCCGCGCCCGCTCGGCCAGCTTGTGCGCCGCCGCCACCGCGAGCACGATCGCGAGGAACAGCGCGAGCACCGGAAACACCGCCGACATCAGCGCGCCGCCGTCATCGTCATCGGATCGTGCGCGACGCTCGCGACCGTGCGTACGAACGCGCCGCTCGCCGCATCATAGACGTCGAGCGATCCGTCCGGGCGCGACGCGACGAGCAGCGGCTTGTCCTGCTGCGTCGCCTCGATCGACACACTGTGATTCTTGAGCGCGATGCGGCGGACAACCGTCTTCGCTTTCGGGTCGACGACCCATGCTTCGGTGCCGCCGTCCTTGTGCGATCCTTCGATGCCCTTGGGGTTCATCAGTATATAAAGAAGGCCGGCGCGATCGGCCGAGATCACCTGCCAGCCGCCGGGGCGCCATTCGGGTTCGCCGCCCGCCTGTTTCGGAATCGCGAAACCGCCAAGGTCCTTCGCTGCGGCGCCCGCAAAGTCGATCGCGCGCAAATTGCCCTTGAAGCTGACGAACCACCCCGTCCGCCCGACCATCGCCGGGGTCATGAACAACGGATCGTCATCGATCGTGTTGAACGCCTCGCTGGTGATCGCAGGCCCGGCCTTGCCGGCGGCGTCGAGCGCGATACTCGTCATCGTCCCGTCGGCGCACAGCGAGGTGAAGCCGCGCGGCCCGGTGGGATAGACGAGCGAGCAGCCCGGCAGGTCGATATCCGACAATATCTTGCGGCCATCGAGGTCGACCACGGTCACCGAAGACCCCGGCGTGAAGTTGAACACCAGCGCCCATTTCTCGTCGTTGGTCAGTTGCAGGCTGTTGCGCAGCGTCACGAACAGCCCGCGCTTGCCGCCGGGCAGGACGATCTCGTCCTTCGGCGCCAGCGTTTTCGTATCCCAGATCGTGATGACGTCGGTGCGCTCGCCGCGCGTCAACCGTGAATAGAAGGTCTCGCCGACATAGATTTCGCCGCGCGTCGTCGAGGGCAGGATATTGCCGAACTGCGCGACGGGAATCTGGCCGCGCAGATTGTTGTTTTCGGCGCCGACGTCGACGATCGCGGCGCGTCCGTCGGGCAGGCTGTTGAAGTGCAGATCGTGGACGAAAACCCAGCTCGCGGGATAGCGGTCGGGCAATTCGGAGACCGTCGGGACGGGCTCTTCGGGCAAGGGCTGCGGAAAGTCCGCGGCGACCGAAACGCTGGCGGAAATCATCAATGCGGCAAAAGCCGTTCCCTTCGCGATGCGCAGCATCCCGGCACTCCCTCCTCATGGTGACAAAGGCTCTGACGGCCGATTCGCAATAATATTGTTCGTATGTCCAAATTTAGTCACGCGACAAAATTAGGTCACTTGTCCTAAGGACGCGAGGCGGTTACGAAAGCGCCGGAGGCTGCTGAATCTTGACGAATTTCATTGTTCCCGACCTGAAAATCACGCCGCGCACGGGCGGCTATGCCCGCGGCCAGGACGGCTTCGAGCATATTCTCCGTTCGGCGCTGGCGCTGCTCGTGAACCAGGGATCGGCCGCGCTGACGCTGCGCCGCATCGCCGCCGAATCGGGAATGAACGTCGGCAACCTCAACTATTATTTCCGCTCGAAGGAAGAGCTGATCCGCGAGCTGCTCAACGCGGTGATATCGAGCTACGAGGAATCGTTCGACGAGATCATCCACGAACCCGGGGCAAGCGCGGAGGCCCGGCTCGAAAATCTCGTGATGCTGATCCTCGAGGATATCACGACGAAGAAGACGACGCGCTTTTTCCCCGAACTATGGGCGATGGCGAACCACGACGCCTTCGTCCACGACCGGATGAACGAGCTATACGAGCGCGCGCGCGTCTCGCTCAACGAACTGATCGCCGAGATCAATCCGGCGCTGCCCGACGACGAGCGCCAGATTCTGGCGCTCTTCATCTCGGGATCGATGGAGGGGCTGACGCTGTTCGCGGGCTTCGACAAACCCTGGCGCTCGGCGATGCCGATGCTCGAGGCGATCGCGCGGCGATCGTTCGTCCATCTCGCCCGGACGTTGCAGCCGGGCGAGATCAAGGCGCTCTGCGTGGACCCCGCCGCGCCCGCGGCCTGAACGTCCCTACCGCCGCTTCGCCGCGATATAGCGGTCGACCTGCGCCTCGAGCACGCTGAGCGGCAGTGCGCCCTCACCCAGCACCGCCTCGTGGAATTCGCGAATGTCGAAACGCGACCCCAGGTCGCGCTCGGCGCGCGCGCGCAGTTCGGCGATCTTCAGCTGCCCGACCATGTAGCTCGTCGCCTGCCCCGGCCAGTTGAAATAGCGGTCGACCTCGCGCGCGATATCGGTCTCGGACACCGAGCTGTTCGCCTTGAAATAGGCAATCGCCTGCTCGCGCGTCCACCGCTTCGAATGGATGCCCGTGTCGAGCACCAGCCGGATCGCGCGCCACACCTGCAGCGACAGCATCCCGAACCGGTCATAAGGGTCCTTGTAGACGCCCATCTCGTTCGCCAGCCGCTCGGAATAGAGCCCCCAGCCCTCGACATAGGCACCGTAGCCGCCGAATTTGCGGAACTTGGGAATGCCGGTGAGTTCCTGCTGACGTGCGATCTGGAAATGATGCCCCGGCGCCCCTTCGTGCGCGGCGATCCCGGCGACCTGCACCTTCTGCGTCTGGTTCATGTCGACCAGGTTGACGTAATAGATGCCGGGCCGCGTTCCGTCCGCCGACGGCGGATTATAGAATGCCGTCGGCGCGGTCGCCTCGCGCCACTTCTCGACCGCGCGGACTTCGAGCGCGGCTTTCGGCAGCACGCTGAAATAGCGCGGCGCCGCCGCCATCGCCGCCGCGATCACCGCGCGCGCGTCGGTCAGATACGCCTCGCGCCCTGCCGCGTCGTCCGGATATTTGAACTTGGGGTCGGTGCGGATATGGTCGAAAAACTGCTCGAGCGTCCCTTTGAACCCGACCTCGGCCTTGATCGCCTCCATCTCGCCGCGGATCGCCGCGACCTGCTTCAGGCCGAGATCATGGATCTGGTCGGCGGTGAGGTCGGTCGTCGTCGAGGTTTTCAGCCGGTCGGCATAATAAGCCGCGCCGTCGGGCAGGCTCCAGACCCCGAAATTGCCCTTCGATTGCGGCTCGATCGCATCGAGCGCACCGAGCAACACGTCATAGCCGCTCCGGAACGGTCCTTTCAGCGCTGCGCCGGCATCCGCGATCAACTTCGCTTTCGTCGCCGCCGGTGCGTCGAGCGCGTCCACCTTCTTGCGGAAATCGGCCATCAGCGTCGAATCGGGTCCGTTGTCGAACGGCGCGCCGACCAGCACCTTCTTCGCGTCGGCGCGCGCGGGTGCGAAATTGACCTTGTTCGGAACGATCCCCGCCGCTGCCTGCTCGCGCATCACCGCCGCAACCTCGCGCATCACCCGGTCGGTATCGCGCAGGCGGGCGATATAAGCCTCGGCATCGGCGACCGTATCGACCTTGTGGTTGTTGATGAGCAGGACGGGGATATCCCCCGCAGGGCTGCCATTGGTCGTGACCGGGAAACGGAGTTGCCGGAACCGCAGCGATTCACGGCCGCGCTCGACCTCATATTCGAACAGGCTGTAGCTCACCCGTGCGCTCTCGCCCAATTGTTCGGGCCTGAACCGCGCGCGCATGTCCTTGAGCTGCCGCTCGGCCAGTTCCTGCTCGCGTACCGCGGCGGCAGGCGTATAATCGTCGAGACGGTCGTAGTGAGTCTTGAGCCCGAGGTGCGTCTGACTCTCGGGCGAGAGACCAAGGCGCTCGTCGAACGCCTGGTCGAGAAACCGGAGCAGCGCCGCGTCTTGCGTTTCCGCCTGCGATGCCTGCGTCGGAGCGGGTGTATTGGCCATGACGAGCGGCAGGGCGGGCATCAGCATAAGCGCAAGGGTAAGACGCATGATATTCTCCTATCGAACCGCGGGACTGTTTACCGATGGCGGCGCCGGGCGCAATCGCCTCGTGAGCCTGCCCGGAGTTTATCGACGCGCCTGTGCAATGGCCGTGACACCCGTCCGGGTACGAAAGCCTGCGGCTCTTCGCTGAAAGCCGACCAGTTCAGGTTGTTCGAAAGAGCACCGGCTGGCTGGGGCGGCAGGATTCGAACCTGCGAATGGCGGCATCAAAAGCCGCTGCCTTACCACTTGGCGACGCCCCAACGGGCCGGTGCGAGCGCGTCTATAACGCCTCGCGGCCGCTTGGCAAGCTAGCCGGTCAGAGGCGGGTCACCCAGCCGTGGGTGTCTTCGGCGCGGCCGCGCTGGATGTCGACGAGCTTGTCCTTGAGCATGCCGGTGACCTGCCCCGGGCCGCCCGCGCCGATCGTGAAGCTGGTGTCGCCGCGCGTCACCTTGCCCACCGGCGTGACGACGGCGGCGGTGCCGCAGGCAAAGCTTTCGGTCAGCTTGCCGCTCTCCGCATCGGCCTGCCACTGGTCGATCGCATAGGGTTCCTCGCGCACCGTCAGGCCGGCGCCGCGCGCCAGCGTGATGATCGCGTCGCGCGTGATGCCGGGCAGGATGGTGCCGGTCAGCGGCGGGGTCACGATGCTGCCGTCGTCGAAGACGAAGAACATGTTCATTCCGCCCAGTTCCTCGATCCAGCGATGCTCGGCAGCGTCGAGGAAGACGACCTGATCGTGGCCCTTGGCGATCGCCTCGCGCTGCGCGACGAGACTGGATGCGTAATTGCCCCCGCATTTGGCGGCGCCGGTACCGCCCGGCGCGGCGCGCGTATAATCTTCCGACACCCAGAGCGAGATCGCGGGCGCGCCTGACTTGAAATAATTGCCGACCGGCGAGGTGATGACGAGGAACTGATATTCGGCGGCGGGCTTGACGCCGAGGAACACCTCGCTCGCGAACATGAAGGGACGCAGATACAGCGCGCCGCCATCGACCGGCGGGAACCAGCCGGCGTCGGCTGCGACGGCTTCCTTCACCGCGGCGATGAACATCTCCTCGGGCAGTTCGGCCATCGCCATGCGGCGCGCGCTGGCGTTGAAGCGCGCGGCATTCGCCTCGACGCGGAACAGCGCCATCGATCCGTCGTCGAGCCGGTACGCCTTCAGACCTTCGAAAATTTCCTGCGCATAGTGGAGCACCGCGGTCGCCGGATCGAGCGTCAGCGGGCCGCGGGGCATCACCTGCGCATCATGCCATCCCTTTTCGTCCGAATAGCGGATCGACACCATATGGTCGGTAAAGACACGCCCGAACGCCGGATCGGCGATCGCCGCCGCCCGTACATCGTCCGCAACGAGATTGGGGTGCGGGAGACGGGCGAAGGCGGGAGCGGACATGCGAAAACACCTGTGGCTGGAGCGTTTTCAGGTCAGGCGGAACCATCTGATGACCCGGAAAACGCGGTAAGACAAAGAAGCTGGAGCGACCCGTTCGATTCCATCGAAACCCCGGCTCCAGCGGGTTTATGGAGCGGGCCTCTTGCCAAAGACCGGCGCGGCGCGCAACGGTAGCGACTATGCCGGATGAAAATTTTCTTTCACAAGTACCCGCTGCCTCTGCCCTTTTCTTGCGCGAGGAGGAAGTGCGCCGTGGCATCGAATTTCTGTTCTTCGCCCACGCCTCGCTCTGGCGCGCGATCGATGCGCGGCTCGCCGAGAAGGAGCTGGGGCGCGCGCATTACCGCGCGCTCTATTTCATCGCGCGCCAGCCGGGGCTGGCGATTTCCGACCTGCTCGCCTTGCTCGGCATCACCAAGCAATCGCTCGGCCGCGTAGTGAAGGAGCTCGAAGCGCGCGAGCTGCTCGCGACGCGGCCCGGCAACCGCGACCGGCGGCAAAAGGAGCTGCGCCTGACCGATTCCGGACGCGCGCTCGAAGCCGCCATCTTCGGGGTGCTGCGCGACACGATGAGCCGCGCCTATACCCATGCGGGACAACAGGCGGTGACCGGATTCTGGCAGGTCAGCGAAGCCCTCGTTCCCGTGCGCGACCGCACCCGGATCGCGGCGCTGGGCAAAGAAGCCCGCTAGGATCCTGACCCTGGCCTAACCTTCGCCGCGCGCGATGTCGGCAAGCTCGCGCCCGCGATCGCGCGCCGCGCGCAGCACATTGGTCATCAGTGCGGCGAGCTGACCGTCGGCATCGAGGACGTCGAGCCCCGCCTGCGTCGTCCCGCCCTTGCTCGCGACCTGCGCGATCAGTACCCCGGGCTTTTCGCCGCTGTCGGCGAGCAGCGCGGTCGCGCCGCCGAAGGTCGCGGTCGCCAGCGCCAGCGCATCGTCGGCCGAAAGACCGAGCCGTTCGCCCGCCGCCGCATAGGATTCGATCAACCGGAAGACGAAAGCCGGACCGCTTCCGGTGAAGGCGGTGACAAGATCCATCGTCGAATCGTCGGCGAGCGTGACCGTCTGGCCAAGCGGATCGAGCAGTGCGTGGATCGCCTTGTCATCGGCATCGCCCAGCGTCGCGACGGCCGACACGCCGGCACCGATGCGCGCGGCGAGGTTGGGCAGGATGCGAACCTGCGCGCCCGCTGCGGGGAAACGCTGCGCAAGGTCGGCGAGCGATACGCCCGCAAGGATCGACAGCAGATGGACCTCGCCGGTCGCAAGCGGCGCGAGCACGTCGGCGACGTCACCCAGCTGCTGCGGCTTCATGCCCAGCATGATCCAGTCGGCGACGCCCCCGGTCGCCTGCCATTCGTCCAGCGACGCATGCTGCGCAATGCCATCGCGCGGCGTCGCGAAGGGATCGACGATCGCGACCAGCGCCGGATCGAGCCCCGCCGCCAGCCAGCGATCGAGCATCGCGCCCGCCATGTTGCCGCAGCCGACCAGCAGGAGTCGGCCGGAGAAATTCCGCAGGGCTTTGGTCATAGGTCCTTCTTTTCTTGTCCTTTAACGGCAGCTGCTTTCCGCGCCCGACAACAGGTCGAGGCAGCGGCCGTCAATCTTGTTCGCATCGACGGGCAGGCCGATCAGCGCGGCCAGCGTCGGCAGGATGTCCACCGTCATTACTGCATTGGGCTGTTCGAAGCCGGTAAGCCCCTTGCGCCAGAACAGCATCGGTACGCGCCGGTCATAATCCCACACCGACCCGTGCGTCGCGACATAGCCGAGACCCGATTCCGGGATCGGCGTGACGCGCGGCTTCAGGACGACGATGAAATCGCCCGAACGATCAGGGTTATACGACGCGCGCAGTTTGTCGAGCATGCTCCACGTATCGGGCGCCTGCTTCGAGATCGGGCGGCTTGCCAGCTCGTCGGCTGTCACCACCGCTTCGACCTGCCGGTGCGCGCGGAACCGCGCGACGAGCTCGGCGAGCGCCACCTTGCGCTGCGCGGCCGTCAGCGTCTTCGACAGGTACATGTCGCCAAAAGGGCCGTCGCTGTGGAGCAGCGGCTGCGGCAGGCCGAGCTTCTCGCCGACCGCCTTGCCGATTGCCTCGGGATCGAGCGCCGCGTCGACGCGTTCGGCGGCGGGCCAGGCATTCTGCCGGTTGCGTTCGGGCATGTCGTGTCCGCCGTGATCGGCCGTGAGTGCGACAGCGTAATCGATACCGGTCGCGTCAAGCCGCGCGAAAAAATCGCCGAGTTCGCGGTCGAGACCCGCCATCTGGAGGCACATCTCGCTGCCTTCGGTGCCCGATCCATGGCCGACATAGTCGGTGGCCGAAAGGCCGACGATCAGCAGATCGGTCGCGCTGCCCTCACCCAGCTTGCGCGCCTGGCGCAGCGCTGCCGCGGCTGCCAGCACCGCACCGTCGGCTTCGGGCGACGCCATGAAGCGGCGGAAGTCGCCGCCTTCGCGCGCCAGCCGGCCCGATCCGACCGTGCC
>NZ_DATMST010000194.1:0-1976 GCF_035565275.1 Sphingopyxis sp. | reverse complement strand
CCTCCGCCCCCGCGATTGCCGAGGCGATCGCGATCGCGCGCGACCTCGCACTCGTCGAGGAAACCGGCGCGCCCGTCCATTTCCGGCAGGTCACCACAGCGCGCGGGCTCGACCTGATCCGCGCCGCCAAGGCGAAGGGGCTGCCCGTCCTCTGCGGTATCACCCCCGCGCATCTGTTGCTTTCAGACACCGCGATCGGCGATTTTCGCACCTTCGCGCGCCTGTCGCCGCCGCTTCGGTCGGAGGACGACCGCCACGCGTGCCTTGCCGCGATCGCCGACGGTACGATCGACATCCTCGCCTCGGGCCACGACCCGCGGGGTCCCGAGGACAAGCGCCTGCCCTTTGCGGAGGCACTGCCCGGCATGGCCGGCGCCGAAACGCTGCTCGCCCTCGGCCTCAACCTCGTGCGCGACGGCCATATCTCGCCCGGCCGCCTGTTCGAATTGCTCGCGGGCGCACCTGCCTGCCTGCTCGGCGTCGACGCCGGCAGCCTCGCCGTGGGCAAGGAAGCCGACCTCATCCTCGTCGATGCGGACACGCCGTGGCAGGTCGATGCGAAGAAGATGGCGGCGTGGGCGGGCAACACCCCCTTCGACGGCATGCCGGTGCAGGGCCGCGCGACGATGATGTGGAAGGGCGGGCAGCGGATCCGCTGACGCGCGTGCCGCCCCGCTCCCGACCTCCAAACCTCCCGACGAAAGAAACAGATTTTGCCCCACGCGAACAGCGATCAACTCGCCCGCGACCTCCTCGACTGGAACAGGCGCCATCTGCTGCACGACGCGGTACTCAGCGAAGCCGTGATCGGCGAGAAATTCGCCCCCGCCTTCACCATCTGCGCCAACGGGCGCGTCCACCCCGCGACGCACACCAATTATCTCGAATTTCTCAACGGTTTTCGCGCGACGATCGCCGCGATCGACTATGCCGTTCACCGGACCATCACCGAAGGCGCATCGACCGTGCTCGCAATGACCGCGACGGTCCGCCGCATCGACGGCAGCATCGAATGCTTCGAGGCGATGCTGCTGCTCGCCTTCGATGCCCAAGGGCTCGTAACGCTCTGGCACGAAGTCTATCTCAAGACGGAATAGTCGTCGGCATTTATCCCGACCGGGCGACGGACCGCCGACCCCGTCGCGCACAAAAATGAAGCCCGCCGGCAAGCCGGCGGACTTCAAGAGAGCAAGATGGCCTTGGTTCCACCTTCCTCGGGTCGCATCCTTCTCATGGCCGATTCGGCAGATTGTTTCGCTACCCACTCGGGTAGGGGACAGAATATTTTCATTTTATCGCATTGCACTTGCCATCATCGCTGCGCTGCTCTCAAATGGCATCGCTGCGGGTCTTCTGGGGGGAAGTGCATGCAGGTGGCGAATATCCCGGCCTTTCCGTCCGACCATAATGCGCCGGCCGAATGGGAGGTGCTCAACGCGCTGATCGGCGAAATCTACGATTCGGTGCTCCATCCCGAAAGCTGGAACGAAACCCTCGCCCGCATCACCGCCGCGCTCTGTCCGCTCAGTTGGGAAGCTGGCTTCATCCTGTGGGAAAGCAGCAATCCGCCGAGCGCGCGCTTCGTTGCGGCAACCGGGCTCGCCGCGGGCATCCAGGAAATCTACGCCGCTGTCTATGCGGGCAATCACCCCTGGTCGCGCAAGTTCCAGCGCTACGGCAACGGCAGCGTCGTCGACAGCTTCGACATCATGACGCGCGAGGAATTCTATGAAACCGAATTCTTCCGCAATTTCCTCAAACCCTATGGCATCGACCGGCTTGTCGGGGTGCTGCTCGACCGGCACGACGGCGACCGGCTGGGGCTGATGCTGCCGGGGCCCGGCGACCGCGACGTCGAACGATTGAAGCGCGGGTTGCGCGTGCTCGCCCCGCATATCCAGCGCGCGATGCGGATCAGCGACCGCATCGCGACGCTCGACCTCGCCGCGGGCGCCGCGCGCGCCGCCGCCGACGCC
>NZ_DATMST010000193.1:0-32836 GCF_035565275.1 Sphingopyxis sp. | reverse complement strand
GTAGGTGCCGACCGCAGTACCCGCGGGCAAGGTGCAGATGAGCGGGTCCGCCGCATTGCAGGTGAAGGCGCCTGCGCTGGTCACCGCGCCGAAGTCGAGGCCGGCGCCGGCCGTGTCGGTGAGCGTGAAAACGCCCGTGGTCGCGGAATTTGCGACCGTGGCGGTCAGGGTATAGGTCAGCGTGTCGCCTTCCTTCACCGTCGCCGCGGGAGCCGAGACGCTCTTGAAATAGGTGACGACCGGATCCTCGACGCTCGTCTCGGTACCGCAACCCGTGGTGCAGGTCGGTTGGTCAGGACCCGATCCGACGACGGCGTTGCTGACCGATCCGCTCGCCCGGTCGTTCACCGTCGCGGTATAGCTCACCGCATAGGTACCGGGGCCCGTGCCCGCCGGCAGGGTGAAGCGCACCACCGGCGCGCCCGAGGCGTCGACCGTATAGAGGCCCGCGCTGGTGACCGCGGTGAAGTCGATGCCCGTGCCGAGCGTGTCGGTGAGCAGGACGACATCCGAGGTGGTTTTCGAGTTCGCGATCGTGGTGGTCAGCGTGTAGGTGATGACGTCGCCCGCCTTCACCGGCCCCGCGGTGCTCGCGGACTTGGCGAAGACGACCTCGGGCGCGACGAGCGGCGTGTTGGTGCCGCAGACGCCCGCGCAGGCCGGGTTGCCCCCGCCGCCGCCCGTGCCGACGACGGCGTTGGTGACGCTGCCCGTGGCGGTGGCATTGACCGTCGCGGTGTAGGTCAGGCTGTACGTGCCGACCGCGGTGCCAGCCGGCAAGGTGCAGACCAGCGGGCTCGCTCCATTACAGGTGAACGCTCCCGCGCTGGTCACCGCCGTGAAATCGAGGCCCGCACCGAGCGTGTCGGTGAGCGTGACGATGCCGGTGGTCGCAGAATGAAGAACCCGGGCCGTCAGCGTATAGTTTATGACGTCGCCGATCCTCGCATTCGTTGCGTTTGTGCTCTTGCTATAGGTAACGGACGTAGCGATCGGGGTCTGCACGCATTGAGCCGATGGACAGGGCGGCACGGGGCCGCCGGGAGCCCGGGCGATATTCGCGATCCGCGAAAGCCCGGCGGGCAATGGATCGTTCACCGAAGCGACGAGATTGAGTGCAAGGGAGCCCCCGGCCGGGATAGCCAGACCTGTCCAGGTCACATTGCCGCCGCTCGCCACGCCGCCGACGCTGGCGCTGACGAAGCTCGTATTGGGATCGAGCGTATCGATGACACTATAGCCGGTGACAGCAACGCTGCCCGGATTGCTCAGGGTGATCCGGTAGGTCAGCTGCTCGCCGGGCTCGGCGAAATTCGCAATCGAGCCATTCTCGGCAAAAAGCTGTTTGGAGATCGCCACCACCGCATCGACGTCGGTCGCCGTGTTGTTGGCCATGTTGGAGTCGAGCGCCGTGTCGGGCGGCGTGACGGTGGCCACATTGCTGAGGAGCCCCGTCCGGCCTGCCGGTATCTGCAGCGTCGTGGTGAAGGTGACGGTGGCTCCGACCGGAAGGTTCACCGGCCGGTTGACGATGGCTCCGGTCCCGCTCGCCTGCCCGCATGAGCCGCCGCCGGTGGCGCCGCCGCACGTCCAGCTTGCCGAGGTGATCCCGCTGGGCAAAGGATCGCTGACCAGCGCGTCCTGGACGCCGAACGGCCCGTTATTGCGCACGACGATGCTGTAGGTCCGGCTCGCGCCCGGTATATAGAAAGTGGCGTTGTCGGTCTTGGTGATCGAGAGGTCGGCACCGAACTGCAGCGGGGCGTCGAGGCAATGGGCGGCGTCATTATTGGTCGTGGTAGGAGACGCGGAAATCAGCGTCGTGGCACCGGTTTGCGGATTGATCTGATAAAAGCCGCCGTTGTTGTCGATCCCGAAGATGCCGTTAGACGCGCTGACCATGCCGCCGAAGCCATGATTCGACGCGCCCTTCACCTGTACTTGGCCATTAGCAGGGTTGATCGTGTAGAGAGAAGTTCCGTCGTGCCCGTAGAGGAGTCCGTTGTACCAAGCGAGATCCAAAGTGCCGCGGGCCTGCGACATAACTATCGGAGAACTTGCGACCCGCGTCGCAAGATTGATCCTGAAAACCTGGCTGTCGCCATGCTTGAGATAAAAGAAGCCGTCGGCGCCGATTTCGCCCGCGATGGGGGCCCCCGGCGTCGCGTTGATGCTGCCGATGAGATCCCCGAGGACGACGACGCCGCCGCCCGAGCCGATACGCAGGAGCTGGATATTCTGGCCGGCCTGCCGGTTCACCGCATAGATGAAATTGTCCGCCGGATTGTAGGCGATGGCGTTGTAATTACCCGAATAGGCGGCTCCGATGGCCGGGTAAGTAAATGGATTGGTCGCGGTGTTCACACGGAACAGCTGCGTGGGAATATTCTGCCCGAGATAGACCGAGGTACTGCAGTCCGGGAACGGCGTCTGCTGCGCATATGCCGGAACCGAGATCAAGAACGGAAGAAGAAGCCCGCTCGCGAACAGAAAGAATGCGACGAGGCATTTCTTCGCCTCCGCGAGACCTTCCAGGACCATGGACGGGATCGTCCTTGCCTTTGCGCTCTTGCCGCAGGCCATAGCTGTGCTGCTCATTTCCCGCCCCGATGATATGCATTGATGGAATTGGCCGGGTCGTTGCTCCGTCCCGTGGAAGGCCCGGGCGCGTGACCGCCGGACTGGATCGACACCGCGTCGGCACCGCCCTCATCGCCGGTTTGCGCGGGCGAAGGCATCGCCATCATGGCGACTGCGGCAAGCAAAACGCCGGACAGCAGGCGGACGGCGCCGCAAGTCGGGGAGGAGCGATGCAGCTTGTTCCCAAGGAATCCCGCATTGATCTTCGCACCCGTCATTCTCGCCCCTTTTTCAATGCACGCGCATCCGGCAAGGGCCGCGCCCAAATGGGCGGGCCCGATCCACTGGAAATTCTGCTGTTCAGGTGAGTGCCGAGCTCAATTCCCGAGGCACCCGCCCGGGCCGCGCAGAATGGGTATGCCCGTCAGGGTCGGCACCCATGGCGCGCGAGGCTCGGGATGTTCAGCCATCCCGGGCCTCGCATGTTTCGCATCTCGACTGATCACACCGCCCCCTAGTGAATGAAAATCCATCACCGGATTTCAAGCAATAAGGACAATAAATTCTTTAAAATCAAGACGATGATCGGCGTAGCGTCTCCTTTATATCATCCTCTTGTCTCATTTCCGATGCTCCGGACGAAGGCCGGCGGATAGCCGAAGCAATCCCTTGCCCGACCGCGAGCCGAAGCACCGAGAATGAAGACGGCGACTATTCGCCGTCGGGAACTGCTATGCGAATGGCACCAACGCCGTCACCGAGGCGGCAGGCGCAGCCGCGTGGCGTGGAAATGCGCCTGGAGCCCGGGCAGCAGGGCTGGCCCCTTTTCCAGAAGCGAAGCCCGCGCTTCGCTCGGCGTGAGGCCATAGCGCGCACGGAAGGCGCGGAGGAATTGGTTGCCGCTCGAAAAGCCGAGGTTACGCGCGGTTTCGGCAATCGAAGCATGTGATCCGGTCGCGGTGAGCTTGCGAAATGCCATGTCGAGCCGGCGGTCGCGGATCACTTTTGCTACGCCCCCTTCGGCCGCAAAAGCGCGATAGAGGTGGGCACGCGACACCCGGAAGCGCTCGAGAATGAGCTCGACCGACAGGCCGGGCGAACCCAGATGATCGTCGATGAAAGCGACGATCCGGGTCCGCAGCGTCGACGACGACGAGCGAACGGCGGCCGCATCTTCTCCGCGTATGGCGGCGGCAATGAGGACGACAAGGGCTTCCTCCGCCGCAGCGGCCTCGACGCCGGTGAGGCCCGGCGCCATCTCCGCAAGGGTTTCCACATGCGCCGCGATGAGCGGAGTCAGCGACGCCGAACGGCGCAGAACCGTACCGTGCAGACTGGCATGGCCGGTCGCGGCCGCAAGCGCGGCCCGCGGCAACCCGATCGTTCGCCGGCTGCCTGCGCCCACCTCGCTCCGGAGGGCCTTCCCGAGGTCGAGAATGCAGATGTCGCCCTCGACGGCAGAGACATCGCGCCCGTCGAAATCGCCCGTCAGGCGCCCCGACGTGAGAATCTGGATCAGATAGTCGTCGAGACCGCTCTGCACGATCGTCCGGCGATCGCGATGGTAGCGCTGCGCGTTGAACATGATGCTTCCCACCAGCATCGAACCGACCGGCCGGGTGCGGACCGATCCTTCGAGCAGCGGCCCGCCCGCATCGCCGAATGGCACCGTATCGAATATCGGCTTCGTCACCTCGCGCCAGAAGTCGCTGCGCTGATTCGCGTCGACCATCGCCGTCGACACGAAAACCTCTCCCGTCATCACAAACGCCCCTTTGCGATCCAATGGCTGGCCAATGCTGGCGGTCGGCGATGCCCGATGATTGCCGAGGCGCCGGCCCCCACGCCGGTGCCGCCTCACGGCTCACTTAAAAATATACGTCGTATATATCAAGACCGGATTTGCGCATATCATACATATAGTTGGAATAGGGATTTCAGATGATCGTACCTCGACTGTGCCTCCAGCGTGCGCCGAAATGGCGGCGAGCCGGGGCTCGTCCGCCGGGCGGCAAAGCGGCACAACGGCACGATCCATCGCCAACCGTTGAAGTCCCGGCTCGGCGTGCCGAGCTGGCGGAAGGTGGCGCATAGCAAGGCGGCAGCCGCGACGAGAATATCTTTCCTGGCAGCCTGCAAGAGACTAGGTCCGGCCCGCCCTTTGAGAAGCCGCTTGACCGCCGTCACAATATATACATAGTTCACATTCCAGCCCTCGACGCGTCAGGAATCAACATGGATCATCAGCAGGACGCGACCGCGGGCTCCCCCGCACCCTTGCCGAAGCGGCAAATCGCCCTCTTCGCCTTGCCCGCGCTGCCGCACGCCTTCATCGCGCTGCCGCTGTCGATCGTCATCCCGACCTTCTACGCCGCAAACACCGCGGTCACGCTTACCCAGATCGCGCTCGTGACGACGATCAGCCGCTTGGCCGACGCCTTCATCGATCCGGTAATCGGGATATTGTCCGACCGCACGCGGTCGCGCCTCGGAAAACGCAAGCCTTGGCTCATCGCCGCCGCGATCATGTGCGCGCTCTCGGTCTTCTTTCTCTTCCGTCCGCCAGCCGACGCCGACATCGTCTATTTCGGGGTCTGGGCATTCACGCTCTATATCGGCTTTTCCTTTTTCGAGATTCCCCGCAACGCCTGGTCCACCGAGCTCAGTCGCAACTATATGGAGCGATCGCGGATCCAGACCTATGTCGCGATCTGCAATATTTCCGGAAGCCTCGTTTTCTGGATTCTGCCGCTCCTGCTCTTCAGCCTCACGCAGACAACGGCAATCACCGGAACGACGCTGACCGCGATCGGCTGGCTCTACGCCCTGCTGATGCCGGCCGCGGTCCTTCTGGCGGCGTTCCTCGTCCCGAACGGCGATGCGCCGCCCGCTCCTCCGTCGTCGCTCGGCATCTTCGTCAAGGCCGTCGTGCGCAACAGGCCGCTCTGGCTCTACTTCGCGGCTATCGGCTGCTGGGGGCTCGGCCAGGGCATGTATCTGTCGACGATCATGATGGTCATGACCGACTATATGAAGCTTGGCTCGATCTTCCCCTTCCTGATGATCCTCTTCTTCGTCGTGCAGATCGCGGCGATGCCGATCTGGCTCAGGATCATCGAGCGGATCGGCAAGCATCGCGCCTGGGCGCTGGGGATGACCTGCGACGTGCTGACGCGCCCGCTGATCCTGCTGTTCGTCTCGCAGGAGATGGCGATGCTCCCGATGATCCTCATTACCTGCCTCGGCGCCTTCATGAACGCGCCGTCCAATGCGGCCCCGGCGGCGATCCTCGGCGACGTCGTCGACTATGACATCCTCAAGACCGGGATCAACAAGGCCGGCAAATTCTTCGCCTTCAACACGCTGATCATGAAGGCGGCGATGGCCGCCGGCGCCGGGATCGCTTTCGCGGTGCTCGGCGCGGCAAATTATCAGGTGGGGGGCGTCAATGACGCCGCCGCCAATATGAGCCTGCTGGTCTGCTATCTGGTGATACCCGCGATCGGCCTGCTCGCGGCCAGCCTGATCATCATGCGCTTCCCGATCACCCGCGCCCGGCAGGAGGTCATCCGCCGGCGGATCGAACGCCGCGCGATCCCGGCCGCGAACGACGCGGCCTGATAGCCCGGCTCAGCCGCGGAGGCTGAGCCGGCCCGCCGCCACGACAGGGCGATCCTCGCCGTCGACGAGCTCGAATGCGATATCCCCTGCCCCGTCCGGATGGCCATGGCGCAGGGTCAGCGGACGGCCGGGAAAGGCCATGCCGACAAAGCGCCCGGCCAGCGAGGCGGCGCGGGCACTGTCGCCGCCGGCGAAACGCCGTACGAGTGCACGGCCCGAAAGCGCCCACAGCGCGGTCCCGTGGACGATGAGATCGGGTAGGCCGACCGCGCGCGCCGCATCGGGTTCGGTATGGATCGGATTCCAGATATCGGCGCATTCGGTATAGATATGCGGCAACCACCGGTCGACCGGGACGATTATCGCTTCGGTCAGGGGCGCGGCGGCGACTGCGGCGCGCACGGGGCCCTCGCCCGCCGCACCGGTGAGCGGCGTTCCGCGATAGATGGCCGACGACAGGGTCCGGATCACCGGCGCATCATCACCGGCATCGATCGTCAGCACCTCGGTCTCGACGAGCGCGCCCGCGCGAATGTTACGCGCCGCGACGATCCTCGGAACGATCCGGTAGCGCCGCCCCGTCCGGAGCGGCCGGAGGAATGTCGAATCCTGCGCCGCATGAACGACGCGCGCCGCCTCCTCGTTCGTGAGGCCGAGCGTGCCGGGCGGTGTCCCGCCGGCGCTCAGCCACTCGAAGGCGGCGCACTGAAAGGGCGATGCGATCTCGCAGCGCAGTCCAGCTTCCGCCGGATCGTCGATGCCGGCCGCGAAAGCGAGCGAGCGGCGGGCGGTCAGATCGACCTCGACCGCATCCAGTTCGCGGCCGACAATGGATATATCGAGCGGCATGTCATTCGTACCCCGGTGGCGGCGTCCAGGGCCATTCGCGCTCGAGCAGCCGGGCCAGGCGAAGAAGAATGTCGTCGCGGTGGCGGCGCGCGGTGATCTGCAAGCCGACCGGCAGCCCGTCCGCGGTGAGGCCCGCCGGGATCGAGATCGACGGATTCCAGCAGATATTGGCCATCGCGCCGAAAGGCTCGGCGCCCCCCTCGCTCGCATCCCTGCCGTCGACAAGGTCGGGAATGCGCCCGTCCGCCGCATAAGGCCTGCAGGCGGTGGCGGGGGTCATAAGGAGATCATGGTCGGCGAAGAAACCCGCGACCTGCTGCTCGAGACGGTGAATCTCGGCCCAGCTTCTCTTGACGTCGATGCTAGCCGCCTCACGCCGCATCAGGTCGACGAAATATTGCACCTGCGGGCTCAGCATATCGAAACCATCGGGCAGGATACCCTGCGCGGTAAAATCAGCCTCGAGATTGACGAGCTGGATCGCGCCGAGATGGCGGTAGACATTGACCGGGCGAAAATCGCTTGCGACCTCGACGAGCTTCGCAGCCGTAATCAGCCGCTCGGCGGCGCGCCGGGCGATGTCGACAACCTCGGGTTCGACGACCGCATAGCCCAGGTCCGCGGACCAGACGGCGCGCAGCCCGGCGACGTCGAGCGTCTCGATGCGGCTTTCATAGGAATAGCCCGGCGCCGGCAGCGACTGGCGGTCGCGATCGTCAGGGCCCGCCGCGACATCGAGATAGCGCGCAGTATCGGCGACCGTCCGCGTCAGCGCCCCGCGCACCGACCAGTTGGCAAAGCCATTTTCCTTCGCGATACGGCCATGGCTCGGCTTGAGGCCGACGAGACCCGTGAAAGCCGCGGGCTCGCGGATCGAGCCGGCGGCGTCGCTGCCGGTCGCCAGCGGGACCATCCCGGCGGCAACGGCGGCCGAAGAGCCGCCGCTGCTGCCTCCCGGCGTCGTATCGGCATTCCAGGGATTGCGGGTCACGCCGAAAAGCTTCGTGTTGGTGGCCGAATCCATGCCGAATTCCGCCGTTGCGGTCTTTCCGATCGGGATCGCCCCCGCGGCGCGAAGCCGCGCGACATGGTGCGAATCCCGGTCGCGCACGGGCGCGTCGCGCAGGAACCAGCTTCCCTGCGTCGTGCGAAAGCCGGCGCAATCCTCCATATCCTTCACGCCGACCGGAACCCCCGCGAGCGGCCCCGGATCTTCGCCCTTCGCGACCCGGGCATCGATTTCGCGAGCAAGCGCGTCGGCGCGCTCGCGATCAAGCGCGACGAAGGCATTGAGCGACGCATCGGTCCGCCCGATCCGCTCGAAGGCTTCGGCCACGACCGCCTCGGCACTGATCGCACCCGCGCGCACGGCCTCGGCGGTTTCCACGACGCTGCGTGTCATTGAAGCGCTCCCTCTACCACTTCGCGCAAGCCCCTGCTGATCCCGGCTGTTCCCGCGACCCGCTCGAGCGCGCTGCGCATCATCTTCTGCCGGGGCTCCTGGTGCCGGCGCCACAGGTTGATCTGCGGCATCACCCATGCCGCTCCCCCGCGCCCGAGCGCGTCCATCGCCAGCAGGGTGTCGGCGAGGAACGCATAGCCCTTGCCGCTGAGGTCGTGAAACGCGACGCGGTTTTGCCGGAACAGCCCGCCATAATAGGCGAGAAGCCGGGCCATATTGTCGGTTTCGAAATCGGGATGGCCGGCGAGGCCGATGATGCGGTCGATCGCGCCAGGCGCCCGCGACAGCGCCTGCACGCCGAACCATTTGTCGATCACCGTCGGCCTGCCCTGCCATCGCTCGTGGAACCAGCCGAGCGCGACATCGCGCTCGGGACAATCGCGATCGACGAGGATCGACAGCGCCGCAAAACTGTCGGTCATCGTTCCGCTCTCGCATACCTGCCTGAGGCACAGCGCATCGATGTCGGGGCGCCCCAGCGCCGAAAGCCATTCGAGGCAGATATTGCGCAATTTGCGGCGCCCGATCGCGACCGGATCGAAGCCTCCCGTCATCTCGTCGCCGAGTTCGGCATAGCGCGCCCAGAGCCGCGCTTCGAGATTGCCGGCGATTTCGCGGCGAAGGCGCTGTCGGGCCATCTGGTGCGCATCGAGCGGGATGACGGCAAGGCCTTCGCTTAGCACCGGTTCGTCGGGCAAGGTCAGCAGTTGCGAGGCGAAGAAGGGGTCGATCTCACGATCGGAAAGGCAGGCCGCGAAAACATGCTCGAGCGTTCCGCCGGGCGGCGAGGCCGCGTCGGCCGCGAGCGCCCGGATGCAGTCCACCCCGAGGCGCTGGACCGCGTCCCAGCGCGCGAAGGGGTCGTCGTCATGCGCGGCGAGATGGCCAAGCGCCGCGGCATCGAGGAACGGTGCGATCGACACGGGGGCCGAGAAGCCCCGCAGCAGGGATGGAACGGGCGGCGCATCGATGTCGTCGAACACGAAGCTTTGTTCGTGATCGCCGAGCTCGAGCAGGATTTCGGCTCCCATGGCGGCGCCATCGGGCCCGACCAGCTTTGCGCGAACCGGGATCAGGAGAGGCGCGCTTTCGCTCGCGCCGCCGGCGGGCATTCGCTGCCGCAAGGTCAGGACATATTGCCGCGCCTCGGGCCTATATTCGCCCTCGGCGCTGACAATGGGACGGCCCGCGCTTTCATACCAGCGGCGGAACGCGCCGAGCTTGCGGCCCGACACCGCTTCGATCGCCGCAAGAAATTCGTCGATCGTGACCGCCTCGCCGTCGTGCCGCTCGAGATAGAGCTGGACCGCGCGGATGAAGCTTTCCTCGCCGACGAGCGCGGCGAGCATCCGGATAAGTTCGGCGCCCTTGTCGTAGATCGTGTTCGAATAGAAATTGTCGATGTCGCTATATTCGGCGAGCTGGACCGGGTGCGAAGCCGCACCGTCGTCTTCGGGAAACTGGTTGCGGCGAAGCGCCTTCACCATCTCGATCCGCCATGCGCCCCGGCCCAGCCGGCTTTCCATGAAGAGCTGGTCGCGGTAGCGGGTCAGCCCTTCCTTCAGCGACAATTGGAACCATTCGCGGCAGGTGACGCGGTTGCCGGTCCAGTTGTGAAACACTTCATGTCCGACGACCCGTTCGATGGTGATGAGCTCGTCGTCGGTCGATATCCGGGGGTCGGCGAGGATGCCCCCGGCGCCGAAGATGTTGAGCCCCTTGTTCTCGGTCGCGCCGGCCCATCCCTCGAGCGCGACGACATTATAGCGCTCGAGATCATATTCGAGGCCGAAAACCTCCTCGTCCCAGCGCAGCGCGCGAGCGAGGGCTGCGAGCGCGAAAGCGCAATCGCCGATCGCCGCCTCGCCGGCGAGCATGGCAAGCTTCACCTTGCGGCCCGACGCAGTGACGAAATCTTCCCCGAGCGTTTCGAAGCGCCCGGCCGCGATCGCGAAAATATAGCTCGGCTTCGGATGGGGATCGTCCCAGAGCGCCCAGTGCTTGCCGCCCGACAATCGTCCGGTCACCAGCAGGTTGCCGTTCGACAGCAGGGTCGGAAACGCCGTTTCGTCCGCGGTGAGCCGGACGCGATAACGCGCGAGCACATCGGGCCTGTCGGCGAAGAAGGTCAGCCGGCGAAAACCTTCCGGCTCGCATTGCGTCGCCAGCTTGCCGTCGAGGAAGAAGAGACCGCTTCCCGACCGGTTCGTCCGGGGACAGACGGCAACCCGGCTTTCGAGGCGGAAGGCGGCGGGAACATTTTCGATGGTGAGCTTCTCGCCGTCGTAGCGATAGCGATCGGGTGCCAGAGGCTTGCCGTCGAGAAGCAGCGTCTCGATCTCGAGCCCCACCCCGTCCAGCACAAGCGGCGTCCCGGTGCCGGTCGCATCGGCGCTGACGATATCGAGCATCGCCTCGACAATGGTGCGGTCCGGATCGAGCGCCACATCGAGGCCGATCGATTCGATCCGGTAAGCGGGCGGCGCATAGTCGGCAAGGCGATGAACCTTCTTCACCGCTGCCCGATCCCCGGCCCTTCGAAAGGCCGACCCCGGCGACCGGTCTCCCGCTGCCTCATTCGCCTACGCTCCCTCTTGCAAATATGAACATTGTTTATATCGTAGCACCCGGATCAAGACTGTCAATTCTGTCCATGCGCATTCCCGCCATGGCTGTCCTGGAGCAAATTATGCAACTTTCCCGATTTCCCCGCGTCCGCCTCGGGCATCTGTCGACGCCGCTCGAACCGATGGATCGACTCACGAAACTGCTCGGCGGACCACGGCTGTGGATCAAGCGCGACGACTGCACCGGTCTTTCGACCGGCGGCAACAAGACGCGCAAGCTCGAATTCCTGATGGGCGAGGCCCTGGCCCAGGGCGCCGACACCATCATTTCGCAGGGCGCCACCCAGTCGAACCATGTGCGCCAGACCGCCGCCGCCGCCGCAAAGCTCGGCCTCGGCTGCCATATCCTGCTCGAGGACCGGACCGGCAAGACCGATGGCGCCTACCGGCTGAACGGCAATGTCCTGCTCGATCAGCTCCATGGCGCGACGATCTCCGAGCGCCCCGGCGGCGCCGACATGAATGCCGAGATGGAAGCGCTTGCGAGCCGGCTTCGCGCCGATGGCGCGCGCCCCTATATCATTCCCGGCGGGGGCTCGAACGCGGTGGGTGCCCTCGGCTATGCCAATGCCGCGCTCGAGATCCTCGCGCAGGTGGTCGCGATGGATATCGAGATCCATCATATCGTCCATGGCACGGGCAGCGCCGGAACCCAGGCGGGCCTCGTCACCGGTCTTGCCGCCCTCAATAGCGGCATCCCCGTGCTCGGGATCGGCGTCCGCGCGCCGCGCGAGAAGCAGGAAGAATCGGTCTTCGCGCTTTGCGGCAAGACGGCCGATCTTCTCGGCCTTCCCGGCGCCGTGAAGCGCGAGCAAGTCGTCGCCAATTGCGATTATATCGGCGAAGGCTATGGCCTTCCCGCGCCGGGCACGATCGCGGCGATCAAGCTGCTCGCCGAGCAGGAGGGCATCCTCCTCGATCCCGTCTATTCGGGCAAAGCGATGGCGGGGCTGATCGACCTCGTCGGCAAGGGACGGTTCGCAAAGGACGAGAATATCGTCTTCCTCCACACCGGCGGTTCGGCGGCGCTCTTCGGCTATCCCGACGCTTTCGACCTTCCGGGCTATATCGCGTGACACGCACGGTCGGCGTCATCGGCGGCATGGGGCCGCGGGCGGCGGTCGCTTTCCAGCAGATGCTGCTGGACGCGACCCCGGCCGCGGACGACGACGGCCATATCCACGTCATCACCGACAATAATCCGCAGGTGCCGTCGCGGATACGCGCGCTGATCGACGGCGATGGCGCGGATCCGGCCCCCGAGTTGCAGCGCATGGCGCGCTGCCTCGAAGATGCCGGGGCCGACTTCCTCGTCATGCCCTGCAATACGGCGCATCACTATCATTCCCGCATCATGGAGGCGGTGGCGATACCGCTTCTCGACATGGTCGGGATCGCCGCGCGGTCGATGCACGCGCTCCCCGGCTCTCCCGCCCGCATCGGCCTCCTCGCATCGCCCGCGGTCCGGCTCACAGGTCTCTACGAGGCGCCGCTCGCCGGATGCGGCCTGACCGCCATCCATCCCGAGGGCGCCGATGCGCAGGCCCTCCTCGACGTCATCCGGTCGGTCAAGGCCGAAGGGCGCTCGCCGGAGGCCGAGGCCGCCTATGCCCGGCTCGCGGGCGCGCTCGCATCGTCATGCGATGCGCTTCTCGTCGCCTGCACCGAACTTTCGATGCTCGCACCGCCCGCGCCGGGGATCCCGATCCGCGATTCGCTCGTCCTGCTCGCCGGGGAGGCCGTCGCCCGCGCTATGGGCGGCCCCACCGGCGGCTGAGCGACCAGTCGAGGCTCGATCCGTCATAGGCGAGCTCCTCGGCCTCGCGGCCGGCAAGGAACAGCGGCGCGTCAAGATCGCAAAAGTCGCAAAGCTGCGCGACGAGGAAGGCCGGAGCGATGCCGAGCGTCGTAGCATTGGTGCACCCGACCATCAGCCCGAAGCCGCGCGCCTTCGCCGCACGCGCGAGTTCGAGCGCCTCGGTCAGGCCGCCGCTCTTGTCGAGCTTGATGTTGATGAAGGCATAGCGGCCCGCCAATTCGTCAAGCGACGCGCGGGTATGGCAGCTTTCATCGGCGCAAAGCGGTATCCCGAAATCGCGATCGTCCAGCACGGCGTCATCCGCAGCGCGCAGCGGCTGTTCGATCAGCCGGACCCCGAGGTCGCGCGCGACGGGCGCCATCTCCTCGAGCTGGCGGAGCGTCCAGCCCTCGTTCGCGTCGACGACGAGGGTCGCGCCCGGAGCCGCGCCGCGGATCGCCTCGAGCCGCGCCCGATCCTCGTCATAATGGCCGAGCTTGATCTTGATCAGCGGCCTATCGCGCTCGCGCGCGGCAATCCGCGCGGCTTCGGCGGGAGACTTCAGCGGGATCGTGTAGGCGGTGACGATCTTGCCCAGCGGGGCGAGACCGGCGATCCCGGCGGCGTCGCAGCCGCTTTGCTTCGCCTCGAGATCCCAAAGCGCCGCATCGAGCGCGTTGCGCGCGCCGCCGGGCGGGAGAATATCGAGCAGCCCGGCACGGCTGATTCCGCCCTTGAGGAGCGGCAGCACCGAGGCGATTTGCGACAGGGCATTGGGAATCGAGTCGCCATAATGTTCCATCGGCTTCGCCTCGCCCCGGCCGACCTGCGCGCCGTTGATCGCCTCGACGCGAATGACGTCGGCGTGGGTCTGGACCCCGCGCGCGATCGCGCGCGGTTCCTCGAGCGGCAGATGCAATTCCCGGGCGTCGATCCGTTCGATCTCGAGCTTCATGATGTCCCCCGTCTTTTCGCGCGCATGATTTCGGTCGTCCCGCCGACATAGGCGACGATCTCGACGACGCGGCCGTCGGCGTCGCGGACGAGTTCGCTCTCGAACGGCGAATTGCGATTGAACATGCGTCCGCGGTCGTCGAGCAGCACATCCTGAACGCCTGCCCGCATGCCCGGAATCTCGCTCCGGAGCCGCCCGTCGCTCACGAACATCCGGAGCAGCGGCATTTCCACGCCGCTCACAATATCGAAATCGCCTGTGTACAGGGCGAAATCCGACGGCGGGATGGTCATGATGCGTTTCGGCGGCTGCAGAAAGCCCGGCCAGCCGTAGAGATCGGCGATCCCGTTGAACACTTCCCAGTAAAAGATGAGGCCCGATTCGGAGTTGGTCATCACGACCGCGCCCTTGCCGCTCCCCTCGTAAAGGAAGCTCTCGCACTGATAACCGGGGTTCGACCCGCCATGGCCGAAACGCCGTTCGTCTCCTTCGCCGACCAGCGACCAGCCGAGGCCGAATTCATTCGTTCCCTCGCGGCGCATCATCTCCCGCGCGAGCTCGCCGCCAAGCAGATCGGGCCGCCCCCCGCGCGCCGCGTCGCGCGCGGCAATGAGGAAGCGCGCATAGTCGCTTGCCGTCGTCCAGATACCGCCCGCCGCGAGGCTCGCGGTCGAGCTGTAGCGATAGGGAATGACCTCGCCATTCTCGTAGCCCACCGCGGCATTCGCCTGCAGCGCCCCGGGCAAGGGGCGCGCGAAGGTCGACCGCGTCATGCCGAGCGGTTCGAAAATTTCTTCCTGCGCGACCTCGGCAAAAGACTTCCCCGTCGCTTCCTCGATCATCAGCTGGACGATCGTCGTGCCGCCGCCCGAATAGCGCGCATCGCCGCCAGGAAGCTTGTCGACCCGGACGGGCTCGTTGCGCGCCGGCGCGCGTCCCTCCAATATGTCGTGGACCGTCGGCATTTCATGCGGTCCGAATGTCCCGCCAAAGCCATGGACGGTCGTTCCGGCCCGGTGACCGAGCAACATGCGCAGCGTCACGGGAACCTCGCGCGTCAGCGCGTTTTCGGGGAGCTTCCAGCTCGTCAGCTGGCCGTTGATATCCTCGTCGAGACGCAGCAGCCCCCGTTCGACGAGGCGGAGCGCGATCATCGCGGTCACCGGCTTGCTGATCGAAGCGCCGGCGAACAGCGTGTCGGCGTCGACCGCCGCGCCCCCCGGTTCGATGCGGCCATAGCCCGCCGCCCAGGCGAGCTCGCCATTCTCGATCACCGCGACGCTCACGCCCGGACAGTCATAAGCGGCGAGGCGATCGTCGATCGCATAGCGCAGATCCTCGCCCTCGACCCGGACAACCGGAAGCAGGTGCTGCGCGAGACGCTCGGCGGGCCCCATCAGGCGACCTCGAACAGGCCGGCGGCGCCCATGCCGCCACCGACGCACATGGTGATCACGACATAGCGGACGCCGCGGCGTTTTCCTTCGATCAGCGCATGGCCGACGAGCCGAGCGCCGCTCATGCCATAGGGGTGGCCGATCGAAATCGCGCCGCCGTTCACATTGAGCCGCTCGTCGGGGATCCCGAGCCGGTCACGGCACGGCAGCACTTGCGCCGCGAAAGCCTCGTTGAGTTCCCAGAGGCCGATATCGTCGACCTTGAGCCCGTGCCGTTCGAGCAGGCGCGGGACCGCGAAGATCGGGCCGATTCCCATTTCCTCGGGGTCGCAGCCCGCGACGGCGATGCCGCGGTAGATACCGAGCGGCTGCAGCCCGCGCCGCTCCGCCGACTTCGCGTTCATGAGGACGCACGCCGACGAGCCGTCCGATAGCTGGCTCGCATTCCCGGCTGTCACCGTCCCGCCCTCGCGCACCGGCGCGAGCGAGGCGAGCCCCTCGAGCGTCGTGCCCGGGCGATTTCCCTCGTCGGCGTCGAGCGTGACCGACACCTTGCTTGTCTCGCCGCTTTGCTTGTCGGTGCGGAGCATTTCGACCGTCACCGGCACGATTTCGTCGGCGAAGCGCCCCGCGGCCTGCGCCGCCGCGGTGCGCTGCTGGCTCTGCAGCGCGTAGGCGTCCTGCGCCTCGCGGCCGATACCGTAGCGCTCCGCGACGAGTTCGGCGGTCTCGAGCATCGGCATGCCGATATGCGGGGCGGCCGCGGTGACGTTCGTGTCTTCGGCGCGGTGAAAATTCATATGCTTGGTCTGGACAAGGCTGATCGAATCGAGACCGCCCGCGACCACCACTTCCATGCCGTCGTCGGCAACCTGCTTTGCGCCGGTCGCGATCGCCATCAGGCCTGACGAGCATTGCCGGTCGAGCGTCATCCCCGAAACCGAGGTGCCGAAGCCGCTGGCGAGTCCGATCTGGCGGGCGATGTTGAAGAATTGCGCGCCCTGCTGAAGCGCGGCGCCCATGATGATGTCCTCGATTTCCGCCGGATCGACCCCCGCGCGCCGCACGGCTTCGCGGACCGAAAGCGCGCCGAGGGTCGCGGCACCGGTGTCGTTGAAGGCCCCGCGATAGGCGCGTCCGATCGGGGTGCGGGCGGTCGATACGATTACGACGTCATTCACAGCCATATTCCTCTCTTATCCTGTTATTTCTCTGGTTTGAAACGCGCGGGCAGCTAGAGCGTCGCGAACAGCCGATCGAGCCGGGCCAGCCCCTCCTCGAGCACATGGGGCTCGCCGCCGGTTCCGATTCGGAGATGGCCGTCCATTCCGAACCATTCCCCCGCGACCACGAAGACGCTCTCGCGTTCGCGCGCAATGCGGCTGAGTTCGGCCGAACCGATCGGCCAGTCGTAGCGGACGAACGCCATGCCGCCGGCATCGGGTCGCCGATAGGAAAGGCGTCCGTTCCAGCGCCCGATCCACGCCTCGATGATGTGCAGATTGGCGGCGATGATCGAGCGCGTGCGCGACAGGATCCGCGCGCGCCCTTGGGGCTCGAGCAGCCGCGCGGCGACGAACTGGTTCATCGGCCCCGTTCCGATCGTGGTATAGTCCTGCCGTTCCATCAGCTCGGCGACGAGCGCTTCGGGCGCCACCGTCCAGCCGAGCCGCAGCCCCGCATGCGCGAGCGACTTCGAGGTGCTCGACGTGACGACGATGCGGTCGCCGAGGCCGTAAAAGGTCGGCGTCTCGGGGCGGTCGTCGAGTTCGGAACCGCGGTAGATTTCATCCGAAACGATCCAGGCGCCCGCCTTGTCGGCAAGCGCGACGATGCGCCGCATTTCCTCCTCGCGCATCACGGTTCCGGTCGGATTGTTCGGATTCACGAGCGCGAGGATACGGACCTTGCCGTCGGCGAGCGCCGCTTCGAGCGCGTCGAAATCGAGCTCCCATCCCGCGTCGGTCAGACGGTAGGAAAAGGGCCGCACCTCATGACCGAAGGCCGCCGCGAGCCCCGAAAACTGCATGAAATTGGGGAGCATCATCGCGATCGCATCGCCCGGGCGCATCAGCGTCCAATAGGTGATGAAATTCGCCTCGGCGGTGCCGGCGGTGACAAGGACATTGTCCGCACCGGCGCCGGGATACCAGGTCGCGATCGCGTCGCGAAGCTCGGGAGTTCCCTCGGTATAATTATAGCCAAGCCGGATATCGAGCAGCGCGGCGCGCTGTTCGGGCGTCAGGAGCTCGGCGAGCGTCAGCGGTTCGACGCCGCTCTCGGTGAGGTTGATCTCGACCTCATTCTCGTAAAGCGACTGGTTGCGTTCGAGCTGGAATGTTTCAAAGGCCATCGTCTCAATCCTGTTGGTGCTGAAGAGCGGAAACCACGGCCTTGGCAATCGCGGCGTCCTGCACCGCGACGCCGGTCAGATCGGCAATGGTGATCTGGTCGGGCGCGGTCCGGCCATGCGCGCGCCCGGCAATGACATCGCCAAGCTCGACGAGCGTCGCCGCCTCGGACAAACGCCGGAATTCGCCGCGCTCGCGGCATTGCGCGATGCTGTCGGCGACGCGAAGGTCGGCGCGTTCGATCAGCGCGTCCGACAGCTCGGCCTTGTGATCGCCGTCGGCGCCGACCGCGGTGATATGCGTGCCGGGCATGATGTCGCAATCGTCGAGGAGCGGCACGGCCGAAGGCGTCGTCGTCACGATCAGCCGGCACTGCGCGGCAAGCGCGGCCGGCGACTCCGCGACGACGGCCGAATATCCCATCTGGCGCGCGCGCTCCGCAAGCGCTTCGGCGGCGTCGGCGCGCCGCGCCCATATCAGCGCCGACCGGCAGCCGGTCACCGGGAGCAGATGGCGAAGCTGCTGCTCGGCCTGGATCCCGGCACCGAGGATACCGATGCACAGGGGATCGGCGGGCGCGAGATATTTGGCCGCGACCGCGCCCGCGCCCCCGGTCCGCTCGTCGGTGAGCATCCCGTCGTCGAGCAATATCGCCGACAGACCGCCCGTTCGCGCATCGAAGAGGAGCGACAGGCCCGAACTCGAAGGCAGCCCGAGGCGGCCATTGTCGTAAAAACCGCTCGCGACCTTCACGACGAAATGCGCGTCGCCCGCGATATGGCCGGCCTTGACATGCACATCGCCCGGCGGGTCGCTGAAGAGCAGTTCGCCGACGGCCGCCAGCTGCGCCCCGCCGGCCGACAGCGCGGCGAAAGCGGGCTCGAGCGCCGCGACCATGTCGATGCGCGGCAGAACCGCGGCAATCGCCTTCCGGTCGAAAATATCGCCCTTGCCTGCCGCCATATCCCCCTGCCCGCAATGTCGTTGACTGGAGAACATCGTATATATACAACGTTCATATTATGCAACAGGCAGCCGCCTTCGAACCAAAGGGAGTGAAATGAGCGCATTATGGATGCCCTTCACCGCGAACCGCGCTTTCGCCGCGTCGCCCCGAATCCTCGCTGAAGCCGAAGGAATCTTCTATCGCGACACCGCCGGCCGCGAGATACTCGATGCGGTCGCGGGGCTCTGGTGCGTCAACGCCGGGCACGGCCGCCAGGAGATCGCCGACGCGGTCTCGCGGCAGCTTCTCACGCTCGACTATGCGCCCGCGTTCCAGATGGGAAATCCCTATACGGTCGCCGCTGCCGAGCGGCTGACCGATATCCTGCCCGACGGCATCGATACGGTCTTCTTCACCAACTCGGGATCCGAGTCGGTCGACACCGCGCTCAAGATCGCGCGCGCCTATCATGCCGCCCGCGGCGAGCCGCAGCGCAACCGCCTCGTCGGCCGCAACCGCGGCTATCACGGCGTCAACTTCGGCGGCCTCTCGGTCGGCGGCATCGCGCGCAACAAGGAACAGTTCGGCCCGCTCCTCGCCGAGGTCGACCATCTCGTCGACACGCACGACCCCGAGCGCAATCTTTACAGCCGGGGCCAGCCCGAGTTCGGCGCCGAGCGGGCCGACGACCTGCTGCGGCTGATCGAGGCGCATGGCGCGAACAGCATCGCCGCGGTGATCGTCGAACCCGTCGCGGGGTCGACCGGCGTTCTGATTCCGCCCAAAGCCTATCTCGAACGCCTCCGCGCCATCTGTTCGGCGCATGGCATTCTCCTCATCTTCGACGAGGTGATCACCGGTTTCGGGCGGCTGGGCGCCCCGTTCGCGGCCCAGCGCTACGGGGTCACGCCCGACCTCATGACGATGGCGAAGGGCCTGACGAACGGGGTCGTGCCGATGGGCGCGGTCGTCATGGCGGGGTCGATCCGCGACGCGATCTTCGCCGGCGCGCCCGACGGCATCGAACTGTTCCACGGCTATACCTATTCGGGGCATCCGGTCGCGGCGGCGGCGATGCTGGCGACGCTCGACATTTACGAGCGCGAGCAGCTTTTCGCCCACGCCGCGGCGATCGCTCCCTATTGGGCCGACACGCTTCACGCGCTGCGCGGCGAACCCCATGTGATCGACATCCGCACCGACGGCCTTGTCGCCGGAATCGAACTCGAGCCCGGGCCGCGCGGCCCGGGCACACGCGGGTTCGCCATATTCGAAGACTGCTTCGCGCGCGGCCTGCTGACACGCGTGACGGGCGACATCCTCGCGCTTTCGCCGCCGCTCATCGTCGAACGCGGCCACATCGACCGGGCCGCCGAGACGCTGCGCGCGGCGCTCCGCGCCGCAGACTGATCGCCGAAGAGAAAAGAACAGAAAGAGAGAGAGGAGCTCGCCATGTCGGCACCCACCAGCATCCGCCCCGGAAAGCTTCATCCCTTTACCGGGCAGGACATTCCCTGGCTTCTCGAGGCGCGCGCCGCCGCGCATCCCGACAAGGTCTTCCTGATCGCGGCGCCTTTCGACCGCGAAGCGGAAAGCTGGACCTACGGCCGCTTCCATGGCGCCGTGACGCGCCTCGCGGGCGGCCTCGCCGCGCGCGGGGTGCGCAAGGGCGATTTCGTCCTCCTCCACATGGGCAATTGTGCCGAATTCCTGCTCGCCTGGCACGCCTGCGCCTGGCTCGGAGCCATCGTCGTGACGACCAACATTCGGTCCGCGCGCGACGAGCTCGCTTATTATGCCGCGAATTGCGGTGCGCGCTTCGCCATCACCCAGCCGGCGTTCGAGCCGCTGCTGCGCGAGGCCGCCAGCGGGATCGAGCAAATTGCGGTCATCGCGCATGATCCCGGCGAGACGGCGGCGGCTCCGCGCAGCGACGCCGCGATCCGGTTCGAAAGCCTTCTCGAAGGGACTCCGGTCTCGCGGCGCCCGCCCGAACCGATGGCGTTCGGAAGCGTCCAATATACATCGGGAACGACCGCCCGGCCGAAGGGGGTCGTGTGGACGCACGCCAATGCCTTGTGGGGCGCGCGGACGAACGCGATCGCCTGCGGCATCGGCCCCGACGACATCGGCCACAGCTGCCTTCCGCTCTTCCACACCAACGCGCTTTGCTATTCACATCTCGCGACGCTCTGGGCCGGCGCGACCCTCGTGGTCCAGCCGCGCTTCTCGGCGACCCGCTATTGGCCGTGCCTTGTCGAACATGGCTGCACTTGGGGCGTACAGATCCCCTTCATGCTGAAGGCGCTGTTCGGCCAGCCGATACCGGCGCGGCACAGCGTCACGCGCTGGGGCCTCGGCGCCTTCAATCCGGGCATCGTCATCGAGACTTTCGGCATCCCGTGCATCGGCTGGTTCGGGATGACCGAAACCGTCGGCCTGCCGCTCGTCACCGTCACCGGCCTTCCCGGGCGCGAGATGAGCATGGGTACCGTGGCGCCGGGTTACGAGGTCGAGGTGCGAAGCGAGGACGGCGGCCTCGCCGGATTTGGCGAGAGCGGCATGCTCTGGCTGCGCGGGATCGCGGGTCTCTCGCTTTTCGCCGAATATCTGAACAATCCCGAGGCGACCGCTGCCTCCTTCGATTCCGAAGGCTGGTTCGAGACGGGCGACCGCGTCACCGCTTTTGCCGACGGCCATGTGCGTTTCGAAGGCCGCGAGCGGGATATGCTGCGCGTCGGCGCCGAAAATGTCGCCGAGGCCGAGATCGAGCGCGTCCTGATGGGCGCCGGCGGCATCGTCGAGGTAGCGGTCGTCGGCAAGCCCGATCCGATGCTCGACGAGGTGCCCGTCGCCTTCGTGCTTCCGATCGATCCGGGCAGCGACCCGAGCGAGCATCTGCTGGCGAGCTGCCGTGCGCAGCTCGCCGACTTCAAGGTCCCGCGTGAGATCCATGTCGTGGACGATTTCCCGCGGGTGACGCTGGGCAAGATCGACAAGAAGCTGCTGCGGGCGAGGCTCAAGGCGGAAACAGGGGAGAAAGAAGGATGACGGTCCATACCGAAGGAGGGCTTTTGTCCTCCGCACTTTACAAGCGCGCGCTTGAAGTGATGCCGGGGGGTAACTCGCGGCACACCATCTTCTTCCCGCCCCACCCGCTCTATGCCGCGCGCGCCGCGGGCGCGCGCGTCTGGGATGTCGACGGGGTCGAGCGGATCGACTGCATCAACAATTATTCGTCGCTGATCCACGGCCATAATCATCCCGAGATCGTCGCGGCGATCCGCGAACAGGCAGGGCTCGTCACCTCGATCGCGATGCCGACCGAGCGCGAGATCGAGCTTGCCGAAATCGTCTGCGAGCGGCTTCCGGGGGTCGAGCGCATCCGTTTCGCCAACTCGGGGACCGAGGGCGTGATGTTCGCGATCAAGGCGGCGCGCGCTTTCACGGGCCGCCCGAAGATCGCGAAGATCGAAGGCGCCTATCATGGCAGCGACGGGACCGCGGGGATCAGCGTGTCGCCCGATCCGGCCCAATGGGGCGATCCCGACGCGCCGGCGAGCGTGGCGCCCGCGGGAACCGGGCCCGGCACCGCGGCCGATACGGTCATTCTGCCGATGAACCGGGTCGAGGCGGCACGGGCGATCCTGCGCGCGCACGGCGACACGCTTGCGGGTGTGATCGTCGACCCGATGGTCAAGAATCTCGGCTATGCCGCCGCAACGCCCGAATATCTCGCGATGCTGCGCGAGGAAACGCGGTCGCTCGGCGCGCTCCTCATCTTCGACGAGGTCTATAGCCTGCGGCTCGGCTTCCACGGCGCGCAGGGCGCGACCGGGGTCATCCCCGACCTCACGGCGATGGGAAAGATCATCGGCGGCGGTCTTCCGATCGGCGCGGTGGGCGGCAAGGCCGGGATCATGGACGAGTTGTTCGATCCGCGCGGCTCGGCGAAGCTCGCGCATGGCGGAACCTTCAACGCCAATCCGCTGACGATGGCGGCGGGCGTCGCGGCGATGCGGCTTTTCGACGAGCCCGCCTTCGACCGTCTTTCGGCGCTCGGTGAGCGGCTGCGTTCCGGGCTTCGGCAGGCACTGACGATCGCCGGCGTCTCCGGCATGGTCGGGGGCGCCACGTCGATGATCAGCCTTTTCCATCTCGAGGCCGAGATTGCGACCTACCGTGATGTCGCCGCGGCCATGGGAGGATATCCCGACGCCGGCATCAGGGCCGAACTTTTCTTCCGCGAAATGCTCGAGCGCGGATTCATCATCGCGCCGCAGGGCTTTATCGTCCTGTCCACCGCGATGACCGAAACCGACATCGACCGCCTCATCGAAGAAAGTCTCGCCGCACTTCGCACGATCAAGGAGAAAACTGCATGAGCACGCCGCATTACCACACTCCCGGAGGCAAGCTGCGCGCACGCGGTGCAGGCGTTCCCTTCGTCGGCACGCCCGGGCCGTGGAACGCGATTACTGATGTGCCCGGCATCGAAGTCGGCTATTGCACGCTGATCGAGGGATCGGGCCCGCTCGTCGTCGGACAGGGGCCCGTGCGCACCGGCATCACTGCCATCTTTCCGCACGGCCGCGAACGCGCCAACGCCGGTGCCTATGCCGGCTGGTTCAGCATGAGCGGAAACGGCGAAATGTCGGGCACGGCCTTCATCGACGAACGCGGGCGTTTCGACGGGCCGATCACGATCACCAACACGCACAGCTGCGGTCTCGCGCGCGACGTGACCGCGAAATGGCTGTTCTCGCGGCTACGCCCGGGCGAGAAGAATGATCAGCCCTTCTGGTTGCCGGTCGCCGCCGAAACCCACGACGGCCCGCTGAACGACGTCAACGGCCATCATGTCCGCGAAGAGCATGTCATCGCCGCGTTCGAGGATGCGCGGAGCGGACCGATCGAGGAAGGCAGCGTCGGCGGCGGCACCGGCATGCGCTGCTACGAGTTCAAGGGGGGCTCGGGAACGGCGTCGCGCGCGGTCGAGTTCGACGGCAAGACCTATACAGTCGGAGCGTTCGTCCAGTCGAACTTCGGCAAGCGCCGCCTCTTCACGCTCGCCGGTCTGCCGATCGGCCTCGAGATACCGACCGGCACCGAGGAAGCCCCCGACGACGGTTCGATCATCGGCATCGTCGCGACCGATGCCCCGATGATGCCGCACCAGCTCCGCCGCGTGGCGCGCCGGGCGGCCTTCGGTATCGCCCGCTCGGGCGGCGTCGCATCGAATGAATCGGGCGATCTGTTTCTCGCCTTTTCGACCGCCAACAGCGACGCGGTCGAACAGCATGAGGGGATCGTCAACGCCGCCTATGTCGGCGAGCAAGGCATGACGCCCTTCTACGAGGCGGCGATCGAGGCGACCCACGAAGCGATCATGAACAGCATTTTCGGCAACGAGACGATGGTCGGGCGCGACGATTATGCCTGCCCGGGGCTGCCGGTCGCGAAGGTGCAGGCCATCCTCGCGCGCCACGGGCTGCTGGTACCCACCGATTGAGCCGGCGCGCCGGGTCGGCCACCACTCTCCAGACTGGAAGGATCGCAGATTGCGCTGGATAAAAGGCATCGGGCCGCTGATCGCCGCCCTGGCCGTTCTGGCCGCCAGCCCGGCGGACGCGAAATCGACCGAGCGCTGGATCGGAAGCTGGGGGGCATCTCCCACCGATCTGGCCGGCGCGGTCGCAAACCCGGCGGCATTTCCGATCTATGATGCGACCATTCGGACGCATGTCCGCCTGTCGGCAGGGGGATCCGCCGTCCGGCTTCGCCTGTCGAACGAACTTGGCAGCGTCCCGCTCCGCCTGGGTTCGGTCCGCGTCGCCCTGTTTCGCGATGGAAAGATCGTTCCGGGCACCGATCGCCCGGTGACCTTTGGTGGAACGGGAACCGCCATGATCGCCGCGGGCGCTGCGCTGGTCAGCGATGCGGTGGCCTTGCCGGTGGAAGGTCTCGCCGAGCTTGCGATCAGCATCTATGTCCCCGGGCCGGTTCCCCATGTCACCGCACATGGATTTGGCCACAACTGGACCTGGATGTCGGCAAGGAACGAAACCGACAAGCCCGAACTGACCGCGCCGCTGCCGAGTTCCATTCGCTATATCGTCAGCGGCGTCGAGGTCGCCTCGGCTTCGCCGCGCGCGGGAACGATCGTGGTACTTGGCGATTCGATCACCGACGGCGCGGCCTCGACATTTAACGCCAACCGGCGATGGCCGGACATATTGGCAGAACGCCTGCAGGCGGCCGGCATGACCGATATCGGCATCGTCAACGAGGGGATCGGCGGCAATCGCCTGCTGAGCAGCGGCGCCGGAATCTCCGCGCCGGGACGGCTCGATCGCGACGTCTTCTCGCAGCCCAATGTACGCGGCCTCGTCCTTTTTGTCGGCATCAACGATATCGGCATGCCGGTTTCCGCAAAGCAGCAAGTCCCGTCGCCAAGCGACATGATTTCCGCCTATACGCAAATCGCGCAACGGGTCCGCGCGAAGGGAATCCGTTTGTTCGCCGTCACCCTGCTCCCCTATGGAAAGGCCGGTCCGAACTATCATTCGGCCGAAGGCGACGGGATTCGCAAAGCGGTGAATGCCTGGATGCGAACCACGCCGCTGTTCGACGGGGTGATCGATCTCGACCGGCTCGCGGCCGATCCGGAAAAGCCCTCGCAGCTGGCGCCGCTCTTCGACAGCGGCGACGGCGTCCACCCGTCGGATGCCGGCTATGCGGCGATCGCCCGCGCGATCGATCTGAACTTGCTGAAATAGGGCCCGCTCCGCGGCCGGCGCGCAGGAGCGCAAAGCGGCGTTGGGCGGGACGCGATGTAAAAAGGTCTCGAGCAGCCGGCCGGCATCCCGAAAGCCGCCCGGCCGCAAGCGGATATACTGTTCATGGCAGTCGACTGACCGGCGTTTCTCCATTAGGAACGACCGAAGTTTGAAAGGATGCCGGACCGTGGGAGAAGCTGCTGGCGCGACGCGCGCCTATCACAAGGGTAATGTCGCGGACGATTTGATTGCGGCCGCACGCAAGATACTGAAAACCGAGCGCTTCGAGGATGTATCGGTTCGCCGGCTCGCGCGCGAGGTCGGCGTCACGCCGGGGAATTTCTATAATCATTTCGCCAGCCTCGATCAGCTGTTCCTCGACATTGCCGCCGACGCATTCGACACGCGCAGGCGGGCGCAGGCCAAGCTGATCAAGAAGGCCGACAACCGCATCGACGCGCTCGTCGCAACAACGCTCGATTTCGTTGAATTCGCGATCCGCGAGAAACAATTGTTCCGCATCATGTTCGGCCAGGTGCCCGGCAGCTTTACGCACGACCGCTTCCGGCAGGCAAGCGATGCCGCTTTCGCCCAGCTTGTCGAATTCGTCTATCGCGAACCGCGCTATGTGCCGGGCGACCGCGCACTCAGCCATGCCCGACTACCAGTGGGCTATGGCCTTTTCTGCCTGATGTACGGGCTCGCACGCAACATTAGCGAAAACCAGATCGAATTCTCCGACGGCGACGGCGGCAGTGTTACCCAGTTCGTCGAGGATGTGGTGCGCAGCTTCGTCGACGGAACAGCGGTTGCCGAGCTTCGCGAGGGCTGATCCAAGGTGAAGGGCAGGAGCAGATGCTCCCGCCCGCCCCCCCGCTTCTAAAAGGTAAAGGAAACCTCCGCGCCATAGGTCCGGCCGCGCGAGAGCGACTGCAGGCCATTGCCGAAGATGAATTCGACCACACGGTCATTGAACAGGTTGTTGACATATCCGACGACGCGTACGTCGCCGAACTTGAAGCCGGCGGTGAGATCGAGCTTGCTGAGATTCTCGTAGTCGATCTGGTCCAGCAGGACGCCGCCGAACTCGAGCCGCCAATTGGCATTGGCCACGAAGTTCACACGATTCGATACGGGAACCTCCGCAGCGATCCGGCCATTCAGCGTCCATTCCCGCGAGAAAGGAATGAGACTGCCCTTCACCGAGACACCGTTCGACGCTCCGCCGGTGAACTTGGCGTCGAGATGGCCGACGCTGACCGCGACATCGAGCCCGTTGGCGACCCGTGCGAACAGTTCCGCTTCCTGCCCCCAGGTGCGCGCGTCGCCGACATTGGCGAGATAGGAGAAGCCGAACTGCGGCGGCGCGATCGGATCGTTCTGCGAGAGAACGAGATTGCTTTGCGTCATGTAGAAGAAGGCGAGGTTCAAACCGAGCTTGCCATTCATCCACAAGCCCTTGAAACCGAGCTCATAGTTGCTCGCATCTTCCTGGTCATAGGGAACGAACTGGGGCGTCGTCGATGTGGTGTTGAAGCCGCCTGGCCGGAAACCGGTCGAATAATTGGCATAAAGATTGACCGAGGGACTGGCCTGGTACCGGATATTCAGGCTCGGCGCCCAATTGTCGAAGGTCCTGCGTACCTTGAGCGAATAAGCCGGCAGCACGTTCGCAAACAGAGCCGAGAGATAGGCATCCGAAAGCGGATCGACGGCCAGGCCGCTTTGATCATAATCGAGCTTCTTGATGTCGTGTGTGTAGCGCAGCCCGCCGGTCACGCTGAGCGCGTCGCCGATGTCGTAAGTCAGTTCGGCAAAGGCGGAGAAGGCCTCGGTATTGATCTGCGAGCCGAGCGACGGCAGCCCGCCCTGCCCCGAGCGCACCCCGATTGCCGGAAAGGGACTGGTGACGAAGGCCACGCTCGGCCCGCCCGGAATCGTCTGGCAGGTCGGGTCGCCGGGCGTGAAGGAGCCGCCGAGCAAGGCCCCGCAGGCAATCGTCGCGTTGACCGGGTCGGCCAGCGCATCGAAATCCATCGTCGTCGTGATGATGCGCGAGAAATCGAAGCGCTCGCGAAAATAGGACGCGCCCGCGATCCAGCCCAGCGGGCCGTCGCCGTTCGACGACCAGAGCGCTTCGACATAGCCGTTCTTGATGCCCTCGGCGCGGTCGAGCCGCTGGCGGAGCGCGAGCGGGGCGTCGGTCGGCGCAATGGCGGTGCCGTCCTGGTCGTCGGTGCCGGTCAGCTTGTAGTTGCGGTAGGCGGCGAGCAGGCTGAACCGGCCGATGTCGCTGTCATAGTTGATCGTCTGCGACAGATAATAGGTCCGCGACCGGCTGTGGGACGGCGTGTCGCGGGCGATCGTGCGCGGGGTTTCGGGCGCGCTCGTTACGAGGAAATTGGTGACACCGTCAGGCGCGAAGCTTCGCGTCGCCGGCCCGCTGCCACGCGAATATTCGCCCGACCAGAGGATTTCGAGATCATCGCCCGGCGCGTAACGCGCGCTGAGCCGGACCCCGCTGCTGCGGCTCTTGTCGACCTCCTGATCAAGGGTGACGTTGTAGAATTCACCCTTGTTCTGGTCGAAAAACCAACCCGCCGCGCGAAGCGCGAAATCGTCGCTCACGGGAAGATTGATGGCGCCTTCGAGTTCGGCGCGCTGATAGCGGCCGTATCGGGCCGACGCATAGCCGCCGAGCTTGTCCTTCGGCATCGCGTAGACGACATTGACCGCGCCCCCGACCGCGCTTCGGCCATAGAGGCCGCCCTGCGGACCGCGAAGGACTTCGACGCGCTCGACGTCGACCATCGGGCCGAGGTTGCTGCGCTGGCCGCCATTGAAAATGCCGTTGCGGTAGAGGCCGAAATTGGGTTCGGCCTGTACGTCCGACTGACGGATGCCGCGGATATTGATGTAGGTGTTGAAGTTCGACGGGTCGCTCTGGATGACCGCATTGGGGGTCAGCGCGATGATCGACTGGATGTCCGATACGCCGCTGTCGCGCAGCGTCTGGCCGCTGACCGCCGTGACGGTGGAGGGCGTTTCGAAGAGCGTCTCGTCGCGGCGGCGCGCGGTGACGACGATCGTTTCGTCGTAGGCGGATGCCGCCGGCGGCGACACGCCGCCCTCCCCCGATTCCTGTGCCCCGGCGGGCACCGACAAAATCGCACCGGCGGCCAAGCCCGTGAGAAGAAGCGTCTTTTTACCGAAAGTCACACGCATCAAAATTCCCCCTAATAGCGGCTCCAAGGATGCTCTCTCTCCATGTGAACGATGATTATATTTTTGCACTTTAATGTCAACACCGTTCATATTATGAAAAGACGCATGACCCGCCCTCGCCTCGCTGATGCGCTTGCTGCTTGCGTCCCCCTGTTCCCGTCGGACGGACCCGCCGCCGATTCGCCGACCTCGCCCGATTGCAAACCGGATTGCCGTGGCGGCGTAGCATTGCCGGGCCGGCTGGCGCGACGAAAAGCACATGGCCGCCGCTCATGACCTTGCGCATGCCGATGCCGGACGAGGGCGCGATCGCGCGCCGCGACGAGATCGCCCGCGCAATGCGTGCGATCGTCCCGGGAGACGGGGTCATCGACGATGCCGACGGACTGCGCGTCTATGAGACCGACGGGCTGACAGCCTACCGCCAGCCGCCGCTCATCGCCGTGCTGCCCGAAACGAGCGCGCAAGTGGCGCAGATCGCCGCCTGGTGCCACGCAAATCGGATCAAGATCGTCCCCCGCGGGTCGGGAACATCGCTGTCGGGCGGCGCCCTGCCGCTCGCCGACGGCCTGCTTCTCGTCCTCGCGCGGATGAACAGGGTCCTCCATGTCGATTATGACGACCGGATCGCGGTGGTCCAGCCGGGCGTCACCAATCTTGCGGTCACCGACGCGGTGAGCGAACGCGGCTTCTATTATGCGCCCGATCCATCGAGCCAGATCGCCTGCTCGATCGGCGGCAATGTCGCCGAGAACAGCGGCGGCGTGCACTGCCTCAAATATGGGCTGACCGCGAACAATGTGCTCGGCGCGGAACTCGTGCTGATCGACGGCACGATCATAAGGCTCGGCGGACGCCACCTCGATCCCGGCGGGCTCGATCTGCTCGGGGTTGTCCTCGGTTCCGAAGGCCTGCTCGGCATCGTCACCGAAGTGACGGTGCGCATCCTGCCGCGCCCCGAAACCGCCCGCGCGCTCCTCATCGGCTTCCCGGGCGCCGAAGCCGCCGGAGCCTGTGTCGCCGCGGTCATCGGGGCCGGGATCATCCCGGCGGGGATGGAAATGATGGACCGCGCGGCCATTCACGCCGCCGAAGCCTTTGTCGGCGCCGGCTACCCGCTCGACGCCGAAGCGCTTCTCATCGTCGAACTCGACGGCGTCGCCGCCGAATGCCGGCATCTCGCCGAGCGGGTGTCGGCGATCGCGAAGGAAAATGGCGCGCAGAGCCTGCGCGTTTCGCAAAGCGAGGAGGAAAGGCTGGCCTTCTGGGCGGGCCGCAAGGCCGCCTTCCCCGCGGTCGGCCGCCTCGCGCCCGATTATTATTGCATGGACGGCAGCATTCCGCGCCGGCGCTTGCCCGAAGTGCTGTCGCGGATGGCCGCGCTTTCCCGTCACTATAATCTCGACGTCGCCAATGTCTTCCACGCCGGTGACGGCAATCTCCATCCGCTCATCCTCTACGATGCCAACGAGCCGGGCGAGCTCGAACGCGCCGAGGCGTTCGGTGCCGACATCCTGCGCCTGTGCGTCGAGGTCGGCGGCGCTCTCACCGGCGAACATGGTGTCGGGGTCGAGAAGCGCGACCTTATGCCGGTGATGTTCAGCGGGACCGACCTTGCGCACCAGCAGCGCGTCAAATGCGCCTTCGATCCCGACCTTCTTCTCAATCCCGGCAAGATGTTCCCCGTGCTTCACCGCTGCGCCGAGCTCGGGAGGATGCATGTGCACCGCGGCCAGCTTCCCTTCCCCGACCTCCCGCGTTTCTGACCATGACCGCATCCCCCTCTCCCGCTTCCGCCGATGATCTTTGCGACCTGTTCCGCGCGGGCGCCGCTGCCGGCGAAGCGGTCGAACTGGTCGGCGGCGCCAGCAAGCGCGCGATCGGGAACCCGGCCAGAACAACCCGCCGGATCGATCTCTCGGCATTTCGCCATGTCATCGACTATGATCCGGCCGAGCTGCTGCTGACGGTTGGCGCAGCGGCCCCCCTCGCGGATGTCGAACGCCTTCTCGCCAGCGAAGGGCAGATGCTCGCATTCGAGCCGTTCGATCATGGCGCGCTGTCCGGCGGGGCCGGAGGTACAACGATCGGAGGCATCATCGGGGCCGCCGTCTCGGGTCCGCGACGGCTTTCCGCCGGAGCGGTACGCGATCATATGCTCGCTTTCGAGGCCGTGTCCGGGCGGGGCGAACGCTTCAAGGGCGGCGCCGCGGTGATGAAGAATGTCACCGGTTACGATCTTCCCAAACTCATGACGGGAAGCTGGGGACAGCTTGCGGCCCTGACCTCGGTAACGCTGAAGGTGGTGCCCCGGCCCGAAGTCGAGGCGACATTGCTCTTCCGGATCGCCGAGGATCGCGCTGCGGTTGAGGCGATGGCGGCGGCCATGGGATCGCCGGCCGAGGTGAGCGGGGCGGCGCATTTGCCCGAAGACGGCATCACCGCGCTGCGCCTCGAGGGTTTCGCCCCTTCGGTCGCGGCGCGATCGCGGATGCTGCGCGGCCTTCTCGGCCCCGCCGATGCGATCGAAGGCGAGGAGAGCCATGCCCTGTGGCGCCGCATCCGCGAGGCAGCACCGCTTGCCGGTGAAGACATTCTTTGGCGCGCCTGCGTCGCGCCGTCGGCAGGCCCGGCACTCGGCGAAGCGCTGAGAGCAATCGGCGGGCGCCATTTCTACGATTGGGCGGGCGGGCTCGTCTGGCTGTCGCTTCCTCGCGACGCCGATCAGGCTCCGGTCCGTGAGCATGCCGGCAGGCTCGGAGGGCAGGCGATGCTGACCCGCGCGCCGGATGACCTGCGACGCCGCCTTCCCGCGCTGCACCCGTCTCATCCCGATGTCGCCGCGCTCACGCGGCGCGTGAAGACGGCGTTCGACCCCGCCGCCATTCTCGACCCCGCTCGCTGGGAGGCGCCCGATGCGGACTGATTTTACGGCGGAACGGCTCGCCGATCCCGATGTCGCCGCCTCCGAAGCCGTGATCCGCAATTGCGTGCGCTGCGGTTTCTGTACCGCCACCTGCCCGACCTATGTGCTGCTCGGCGACGAGCGCGATTCGCCGCGCGGACGCATCTATCTGATCAAGGACATGCTCGAACGCGGCGGAACCCCGCCGGCGGCGGCCGTGAAGCATGTCGACCGGTGCCTCGGCTGCCTCGCCTGCACGACGACCTGCCCCGCCGACGTCGATTACCGGCGGCTCATCGATCACGCCCGCGCGTGGATTGCACGCTCCTACACGCGGCCGTGGATCGATCGTGCGATCCGCCGGGTGCTGGCATCGATCCTGCCACATCCCGCGCGTTTCCGATGCGCGATCGGCGCGGCGGCGCTCGGGCGCCCGTTCGTACCGCTGCTGAAACGCATTCGGCAGCTTGCCCCGGTCGTCGCCATGCTCGAGCTCGCACCGCGCCGCCTGCCCGCGCCCGCAGCAACCATCTCGACGCAAGGCTCCAAAGGTCGTGTTCTGCTCCTCCAGGGCTGTGCCGAGCCGGTCCTCCGGCCCGACATCCGCGCGGCGACAAGCCGCCTTCTGCACCGCGCGGGATATGGCGTCCATTTCGCCCCGGGCGAGGGCTGCTGCGGCGCCCTCGTGCATCATCTCGGGCAGGAGCAGGCGGCTATCGCAGCCGCGCGGCGCAATATCGACGCATGGACGCCGGCGCTCGAGGACGGGTGTGCCGCGATCATCGTCACGGCATCGGGATGCGGCAGCACCGTCAAGGATTACGGGCATCTGCTGCGCGACGACCCCGTCTATGCATCGCGGGCCAGGTGCGCGGCGGCTCTGGCGATGGATGTCAGCGAATTTCTCTCGAAAATTACGCTTCCGCCCGCGAAGGCGCAGCATCTCACGGTCGCCTATCATGCCGCCTGCTCGCTCCAGCACGGGCAGAAGGCGGGCGCGCTCCCCGCCGCCCTGCTCGGCGATGCGGGTTTCAGCGTCCGGACCCCGGCCGAGGCGCATCTGTGCTGCGGATCCGCCGGGACCTATAATATCCTGCAGCCGGCGATCGCGCGGCAGCTCGGCGATCGCAAGGTTCAGCAAATCGAGGCGCTGCGCCCCGACGTCATTGCGACGACCAATATCGGATGCGCTGTCCAGATCGCCGGCGGGACCGACATTCCCGTCGTGCATGTGGTCGAACTGCTCGACTGGGCCACGGGCGGCCCGAAGCCGGGCGCCCTCGCCGCGCATAGCGCGAACGCGCCCGCATGATGCAGCCCCGCCCTTCGCCCGGCCCGCAG
>NZ_DATMST010000192.1:0-12143 GCF_035565275.1 Sphingopyxis sp. | reverse complement strand
GCGCCCCGCGGCTGTGGCGGCAGCTATTGCACACCACCACCGCGGGACCCGGGTCGACGCGCGTCAGCATCAGGCCGTGACCGCTCGCGGCGGCGCGGGAACGCCGACGGCGAGGAGCGCGCGATAGAGCGCATAGAGGCCGATCAGGATCGCGCCGTTGCGCACGAACTGCTCTGCAAGCAGGTCGGGCGCCATGACCGAGTGCAGCCCCCCGAGAACGGTCGCCCACGCGAGGATGATGCCCTTGAACGCGGTGAAGCCCGCGGCATAGGCAAGGCCGAGCCGTGCCGCAATCGACCGGTAGTCCAGCGCTCGCAGCGCAGCATGGCTCGCCAGCGCCGAACCCACTGCCGCGGTGCCGAGACCGACGCCCCAGCCGAGCGTGCTTCCGTCGCGCGGATAATCGAGCAGGAAGAAGCCGACGAACTGGCTCGCCGCCCACGCCAGAAGCATGAGCGCGATCCCGTCGCGGCGTCGCATATGCACCGCAGCGAGCGCCGCGAGCGCCGGAAAAGGCGTCGCGCAGCCGAGCGCGAGCGTCGTTGCCGTGCTCGCCGCCGTCAGCAGCGAAATCCAGAGCGCCGACGCGCCGCCCGGCCGAAGCGCGATCATCAGAACCGGCCCCGGATGCCGGCATAGATGCTGCGGCCGAGCGAGCCATAGCGGAACGCCGTCATATACTGCTCGTCGAAGATATTTTCGGCGCGCGCAAACAGCTTCACCTCGTCGGACAGTTTGAGCTCGGCGCGCAGGTCGACGAGCGTGTAATCGTCGAGCCGTGTCGCATTGCTCGCATTGTCATAGCTCTTGCCCGACCAGCGCACCGCAGCACCGAGTTCGAGCCCGAAATCGAACGCATAGCTTGCCGACGCGTTGGCCGTGTGGCGCGGACGGCGCGGCAGCCAGTTACCGAAATTGTCGCTGTCGGGCGAGCGGTCTTCGGCAACGATCCAGCTATAATTCCCGTCGAGCTTCAATCCGCCGAGGGTCAGCGCGGCGGCGGCTTCGAGGCCATGCGCCTCGCTGCGCGCGAGATTGAGGTAATAGCCGAAGCGCGGGACGGCCGGGCTGCTGCCCGGCACGAAACACATCGGGTCGGCAGGGGGGGCGTCAGGGTCGTCAGAGGGCGGCGAGCAAGGATTATAGTCGATCTGGTTCGTCGTGGTGCGGTCGAACCAGGTCGCGCCGATGACCAGCCTGGAGGCGAACAGATGCTGCTCGACGCCCGCTTCCCAGCCGTGCGCCTGTTCGGGGTCGAGCGCGACATTCCCGTACTCGCTGAACAGCTGGTAGAGCGAGGGCGCCTTGAACCCCTCGCCATAGCTTGCGCGGAGCACCGTGCCGGTGGGAAGGCGCCATACGCCGCCCGCCGCGAACAGCGTCTTGCCGCCATAGCGATTATGGTCGTCGTAACGGACGCCGCCGTTCAGCGTTAGCCCCTCCAACGGTTCGATGCTGAGCTGGCCATAGGCACTCGTGATCTCGGCCTTGCCGCGCACGAAATCGGGCAGCGGCGTTGCAAGCGACGCCGAGGGCGAGCGGCTGCGGAAATCGGAGCGCTCGTTCTCGACCCCGAAGATCGCAGTAATCCGTTCGCTGATGTCGAAGCTGCCCTGATATTCCCAACGCTTGTTCTTGCCGTCGGCCTCGAAGCTCTGCGACCGCGCGCGGTCGGGGTTGAAATTGTCCCGGTTGGTGTCGGTATAGGCATAGGCGATGCGGTTGCGGAAGCGGCCGCCGGCGAGAGCGAAATTCAGTCCGGCATAGCCGACGAATTCCTTGTTCAGCCCATAATCGTTGCTGTCGGTGTTGAAGCCGTCGAATTCGACGCGTCCGCTGGAATAATAGCCGCGCACATCGACGCTGACATTGTCGGCGAGTGCAAGTTCGGCGCGGCCCGAAAGATTATAGTTGCGATAGCCGTCGCGTTCGACCCCGCCAAACGCCCTGGCATGCGACGAAATGCCCTCGGTGGTGAAGCGCTGGCCCCCGATGCGCCATGCCAGCGGGCCGGTGCGGCCGCCGACCGCGGCGCGCGCGCTGACGGTTTTCCGCGACCCCGCCTCGAGGTCGATGCTCCCTTCTAGCGCTTTTTCGGGCGACGCGGTCACGATGTTCACCACCCCGCCGATCGCCTGGCTGCCCCACAGGATCGACTGCGGCCCGCGCAGCACCTCGATCCGCGAAATATCGCCGGCGAGCAGGTTGGCGAAGTTGAAGCCGCCGCCGGTCGACGACGGATCGTTGAGCTTGACCCCGTCGATCACCGTCACCGTATGCTCGGATTCGGCGCCACGGATGCGCAGCGAGGTCGACGTGCCATAGCCGCCGTTGCGCGCGATGCTTATGCCCGGGGTGCGCAGGAGCAATTCGGTGACGCCGATATCCTGCGCGCGGTCGATCGCCGCCTTGTCGAGCACGGCGATCGAAGACGGGATTTCGTCGAGCGTCAGCGGCGCGCGGGTGGCAGTGACGATAATGCTGTCGCCGTCGGCGGCGACGGCATGCGCGGTCGATGCCTCGTCGGCGAAGGCGGGGGACGCAGCCGCAAGCACGGCAAACGAAACGGACAATCGGAAAACAGGATTCAACATGGGTAACCTCATCGACGACGCCGCGTGCGTGCGGGTTCGACGTCGGCGCCTTTGCGGCATACGACAGCGTCCCCGCGCGAACGCGGCCAGCTTTGTCGTCATGCGGGTTCACCCCCGTCCGCCCGGCACACCCTGTCCGCGCGAAAGACGACGCGACGGGCAGGTCTCCTGGCTTGCGGGTCAGCGCCGGTCGGCCGCCTTCTCGGAACCGAAGTTCCAATGGCATGTGGCCGATGGCTCGCCGCGTACAGTTGCAGGGGCAGCCGGGGTTTTCCCGTTCCCTCTTAGTCCCCGTCGCCGGGGAACCTGTCGCTGCGCGGCCGTTACATCGGTTTCGGCGCGCCGGTCAATCGCTGCGATGAGACGAAATTGGCGCGAGGTGCGTCAGAACAGACCCCGCGGTTCGCGCTGCGCCACGCCCGGCCGTTCGGGACCGAGCATTTCGGGCTCGACCAGCTCTGATTACCTCGCGCTATTCCACGCCCGTTGTTTCGATCTCGCGGCGTCCCTTGAAACCTTGGGCGATGACATAGAGCTCGGGCGATCCCTTGCGGCTCGCGGGCGGTTTTGCATGCTTGACCGTCGTGAAATGGCGCTTGAGCAAGGTCAACAATTCGCGATCGGCGCCGCCCGCGAAGACCTTGGCGACGAAAGCACCGCCGGGCAGCAAATTTTGCACCGCGAAATCAGCTGCAGTCTCGGCCAGGCCGATGGTGCGTAGGTGGTCGGTCTGGGGATGGCCTACGGTGTTTGCTGCCATGTCCGAAATGACGAGGTCGGGCGCGCTGCCCAAGGCCTCGATCAGGGCATCGGGCGCGGCATCGTCCATGAAATCCATCTCGAGGATTTCGACGCCCTCGATCGGTTCGCACGCGAGCAGGTCGATCCCCGCGACGCGCGCGCGCGGGTTCGCCTTGCGGACGACCTGCGACCAGCCGCCGGGGGTGATGCCCAGATCGACCACCGCGCGCGATTTCTTGAGGAGCCCGAATTTCTCGTCGAGTTCGATCAGCTTGTACGCGGCGCGCGAGCGATACCCTTCGGCCTGCGCGCGGCGGACATAGGGGTCGTTGAGCTGGCGTTGCAGCCAGCGCGTCGACGACACGCTGCGCTTCTTCGCGGTCTTGACCCGCACGTGCAGGCCGCCGCGCCCCCCCGATCCTTTGGCGCTACCGCCCTTTCCGCCGCTCATTTGCGAAACTCGCGGCGGGTGACGGGAATGTCGCGGCCCTGCATCGCCAGCGTGCGCAGGATGCCCTCGCGAATGCCGCGGTCGGCGACACCCACCCGCGCGGCCGGCCACAGGTCGATGATGCTTTCGAGAATCGCGCAGCCCGCCACCACCAGGTCGGCGCGCTCGCGGCCGATGCAGGCGATTTCGGCGCGGTCGGCGATGCTCGCGTCGGCGAGGCGGCGGCTGATGTCGCGCATCGCGTCCGAAGGGACGACGAGTCCGTCGACCGCGCGGCGATCGTATCGCGGCAGGTCGAGGAAGACGCTGGCAAGCGTCGTCACCGTGCCGCTGGTGCCGAGCAGGCGCAGCGGCTGCCCCGCGAAGCGTTCGGCGCGCGCGGCAAAATCCGAAAAGGCGCCGCGCGTCACTTCGCGCATATGCGCATAGGCGGCCTGGCGTCCCGCGAGGCTGTCGTCGGGAAGCGGGGCATGTTCGGTCAGCGACACGACCCCCCACGGCACGCTGATCCAGTCGTGGATCTTGACGTCATGGTCGGCCACATCGACGTGCATCAGTTCGGTCGACCCCCCGCCGATGTCGAAGATCAGCGCCGGGCCATCGCCGGGCTCCATCAGGTTGTGGCAGCCCAAGACGGCGAGTCGCGCCTCTTCCGCCGCCGAAATGATATCGAGAACGATGCCCGTCTCGCGCCTTACGCGCTCGGCAAGTTCTTCGCCGTTCGCCGCGCGCCGGCAGGCTTCGGTCGCTACGGCGCGCGACAGCGAGACGTGGCGGCGGCGCAGCTTGTCGGCGCAGATGGACAGCGCGGCGACGGTGCGGTCCATCGCGGCGTCGCTGATCCGCCCGCTGCCGTGCAGCCCTTCGCCCAAGCGGACGATGCGCGAAAAAGCGTCGATGACGACGAGTTCGCCATTTTGGGGGCGCGCGATCAAAAGCCGGCAATTGTTGGTGCCAAGGTCGATCGCGGCATAGCTGCGCGGCCGCGTGAACGGCATCGGGCGTGCGTCGCCGCCTGCCTTGTTTCGTCCTTTTACCGCCGGGCCGGGCCGCGGCGGTCGCCCTGATGGCGCTGCCATTTGCCGCATGGCTATTATAACCTGTTCTGCTCACGCGCCCGCAGAAATACGGGCGTGCACTTGGTTTCGAACCTAGGCTCCGGTCGCGCTGATGGCAAGCGTCTCCTCCCGCGGCCGCACCGGGCAAAGAAAAACCCCGCCCGGGAGAGCCGGTCGGGGTCAGGGAAGGAAGGAAATATTGGGGGTCGGGACTATCTCTTAACGACAGCCGTCATTCCCCTTGTCGATCGCGCGACCCGCGATGGCGCCGACAGCGCCGCCGATGATCGTGCCGACCGTGCGGTCGCCGCGACCGGCGATTTCATGACCGGCGAGGCCGCCCGCAATCGCACCGATCACGGTGCCGCCGGTGCCGTTGTCACACTGGCGATAATTGCGGCGGTCACCGCGGTAATAGTTGCGGTTCGAGCGATAATCGCGGCGGTTGTCCCGGCGATAGTCGCGGCGGTCGTAACGGCGGTCGTCGCGGCCATAACGCGCGTCATAGCTCGAATAGCCGTCGCGGTCGTACCAGCCGTTCTGCGCCGCTGCGGGAGTTGCCAAGCCCAGCGTCGCGGTGGACATCAGGGCGGCGATCGAGAGAGTCACCATCTTTTTCATCGTCATTCTCCTTTTTCGTCGTTTGGCCCTTCGGGGCTGTGGTCGATGAAGATGTTTTGCCCGATTCGCATTGAGCCAAGCCTGAACATCATTGTTGGCTCGCGTTCAGCTTTCTGCGGCAGGACGCTTTCCTTTCGCCCGCGCGCGTCCTAACCCCGCGCCGATGCGCCGCCTGCTTCCTGCCGCCCTGATCTTCGTCGCCGTCGGGCCGATGCCCGGCGCCGTGGTGCGGTATCCGGCGGAGGACTTCACTGATCGGGCCGAGGCGCGCGCGCTGGTCATGGCGCCGGCCACGACCGGCACCATGCGCTTCGTCCGCGGCTGGCGCCTCGTCAGCCCGCACAGCCGGTTCGGCGGTTTTTCGGCGCTCGCCCGTACGGGCCCGGGGCAGTTCCTGCTCGTCGGCGACAATGGCTATTCGACGCGCCTGTCGCTCGATTCGCGAGGCGTGGTGTCGGGCGTCCGGATTCGCCCGCTCCCCACCCCCGACGGGCGCCCGGCGCGCAAGGCGATGGCCGACGCCGAAGCGATGTTCACCGATCCCGAAAGCGGCAAGACCTGGATTGCGCTCGAAAATATCAACCAGATCTGGCGGCTCGATGCCGGTCTTTCGAAAATCGAATCGCGCCGCGCGCTGCCGAAACCGCGCTGGCCGGTGAACCGCGGCCCCGAAGCAATGGCACGGCTCGTCGACGGGCGCACGGTCGTTTTCTCCGAGGACGCCGATGACGATCCGCGCGGGCGCGAGGCACTGATCTACAGCGGTGACCCCGCGGCGCCCGGGCCCGCGCCGATTCGCTTTTTCTATGATTCAGCGGGCCGCGGACTTGTCAGCGATGCAGCGGCGCTCCCCGACGGACGCGTCCTGCTGCTGCACCGGCGGCTGGGCTTCGATCCGGTCTTCACGACGATCGTTGCTATTCTCGATCCCGCCGACATCGGCAGGGACGCCGTCGTCCACGCGCGCACGATAGGGCGCGTGCCCCGACCGCTCGCCGAAAATTACGAAGGCGCGGCGGTTTCGGTCGAGCAGGGCCGGACCTGGCTGTGGCTCGTCGCCGACGATAATTTCAACACGTGGCAGCGCAGCCTGCTGCTGCAATTCGAGCTCGTCGACCTGCCACCCCGAAAGACGCCGGCCAAAAAGGCGCCGGACAGCAAAAAGGCCGCGCGGTAAACCGGCGGCCTCGATGCGTCAGCGATCCGGAAGCGTTCAGGCGGCCTTTTCGGCCAGCTTCTTCGCAACTTCCTTCTTCACCTTGCGGGCATTCGTCGACAGCTGGTCGTCGCCGGCCTTCAGCAGCCAGTTGTCGAGACCGCCATTATGCTCGACCGAACGCAGACCGTGGGTCGACACGCGCAGCTTCACGCCCTTGCCGAGCGCATCCGACAGCAACGTCACATTCTGCAGGTTGGGCAGGAAGGTGCGCTTGGTCTTGTTGTTGGCGTGGCTGACATTGTGGCCAACCTGGCGGCCCTTGCCGGTCAGTTCGCAGATGCGCGACATGGTCTTCGTCCTTGTCCAAAAAACTGGTTCAAAAAATTTCGTATCGGCGTCCGGACACTTCCCGCAAAACGGGAAGCACAGAACCGGAGTGAGCCGGGAAAGGCGCGCGCTTATCGGCTTGCCGGAGATTCGTCAAGCGAATAGGGCAGTTTTATGCCCCCGTTCCCCCTTCCCGAACCGATGCGCCGCGCCCTCGATCTGGCCCGTATCGCCGCGGAATGGGGTGAGGTGCCCGTTGGCGCGGTGATCGTCAAGGACGGCCGGATCATCGCCGAAGGGCATAATCGTCCCCGCGAATCGCACGACCCGACCGCGCACGCCGAAATCGTCGCGATTCGCGCCGCGGCAGCGAAACTGGGCAATGAGCGGCTCGACGGCTGCGATCTTTATGTGACTCTCGAACCCTGCGCGATGTGTGCGGGCGCGATAGCGCATGCCCGCATCGCCCGGCTATATTACGGCGCCGACGACCCGAAGGGCGGCGCGGTCGTACATGGCCCGCGGACCTTCGTGCAGCCGACGATCCATCATCGGCCGGAGATTTATGACGGGATCGGCGAGGACGAAGCGGCGACGCTGCTGAGGGACTTCTTCGCTTCGCGCCGGTAATTGGTCGGCTTTGGGGTGGGAAGCCGCCATTCGTCATCCCGGACTTGATCCGGGATCCACCGCGGCGCTGAAGTCATAGACCCCGGATCAAGTCCGGGGTGACGTTGAATGAATTGGCAGCCACCGGTCGAAACCCGCCTGCCCGCAGCCTGCGCACCCGCCTCACCCGCCCAGCATCTCTCCGACCCATTGCGGCACCAGCGCCGTTGCCGGCCCTTGCCGTGCCTCGTCGAACCAGTAGCTGCCCTGGCTTGGCTCCATATTGAGTTCCAGCGTCCGCGCACCCGACGCGCGCGCCTCGCGCACGAAACCCGCAGCCGGGTAGACCGCGCCGGAGGTGCCGATCGACACGAACAGGTCGGCGCGGTTCAGCGCGCGGTATATCTCGTCCATCCGGTACGGCATCTCGCCGAACCAGACGATATCGGGGCGCAGGGTGCCCACCGTGCCGCACGCGCTGCAGGCGGGCCGGTCGAGCAACGGTCCGGTCCACGGAACCCGGTTGTCGCATGCGGTGCACCACGCATTGAGATGTTCGCCGTGCATATGGATCAGCCGCTTTGCGCCCGCGCGTTCGTGGAGGTCGTCGACATTCTGGGTGACGATCAGAAGTTCGCCCGGCCATTCGGCATCGAGCCGCGCGAGCGCGCGGTGCGCAGCGTTCGGCGCCTTCGTCTGGATCGCCTCGCGCCGCATGTCGTAAAAGCGCAGCACCAGATCGGGGTCGCGCGCGAAAGCTTCGGGGGTCGCGACATCCTCGACGCGGTGCTGTTCCCACAATCCCCCGGCGTCGCGGAACGTGTCGATACCGCTCTCGGCCGAAACGCCCGCGCCGGTCAGGATCACGATATTCTGGATCGGGAACACGGTAACTCCATTCGTCCTGAGCTTGTCGAAGGATCGTTCTTCCTTCAAAGCGGCGGTTTAGCAAGGATAGCCCTTCGACACGCCGGGGGCGAACGGGGAATCGGATCATGACCAGCATCGGCATTATCGGCAGCGAAGGGCGGATGGGGGTCGCGCTCGCCGCCGCGATCTCCGAGGCGGGACAGCGGAGCTGCGGGGTCGACAAGGGGGGCAATGTCGCGAAGCTGGCGGCCGACGCCGATGTAATCGTCGACTTTTCCTCGCCCGCCGCGCTCGAAGCAACGCTCGACGCCTGTACCGCGGCCGGGACGCCGATCGTCATCGGTACGACGGGGCTGGAGGAACGCCATCATTATCTGATCGACGATGCGGCCCGCGATATCGCGGTGCTCCAGACGGGCAATACCTCGCTCGGCGTCACCCTGCTCGCGCATCTGGTGCGCGAGGCGGCCGCGCGGCTCGATGCCGACTGGGATATCGAAGTCGTCGAAATGCACCACCGGATGAAGGTCGACGCGCCGAGCGGCACCGCGCTGCTGCTGGGGCAAGCGGCGGCCGAAGGGCGCGGCATCGACCTCGCCACCTGCTCCGAACGCGGCCGCGACGGCGTCACCGGCGCGCGCGGGCACGGCAAGATCGGCTTTGCGAGCCTGCGCGGCGGCACCATCGCGGGCGATCATGACGTTATCTTTGCAGGGCCTGAAGAGATGATCACGCTTTCGCATCGCGCCGAAAACCGCATGATCTTCGCACGCGGCGCGGTCCGGGCCGCGCGGTGGCTGATCGGCCAGAAGCCGGGACGCTACACGATGCCGCAGGTGCTGGGACTGTCCGAACAGCGATGAAGAAGGCCGACATCTTCGAATTCTACCGCCGGCTCGCGGAGCTGAATCCCAGCCCGGAGACCGAACTCGAGTTCGGCAACACCTATCAGCTGCTCGTCGCGGTCGTCCTGTCGGCGCAGGCGACCGACGTCGGGGTGAACAAGGCAACACGCAAGCTGTTTCAGGAGGTGAAGACCCCGCAGGCGATGGTCGATCTGGGCGAGGACGGCCTGAAGCAGCACATCAAGACGATCGGGCTGTTCAATGCCAAGGCGAAGAATGTCATCGCGCTCAGCGAGATCCTCGTGCGCGATTTCGCCGGCGAGGTCCCCGCCGACCGCGACACGCTCGTCGAGCTCCCCGGGGTCGGGCGCAAAACCGCCAATGTCGTGATGAATTGCGCATTCGGGGCCGAAACCTTTGCGGTCGATACGCATATCTTCCGCGTCGGCAATCGCACCGGCCTCGCGCCGGGCAAAACGCCGCTGGCAGTCGAGAAGAAACTGGAAAAGGACACGCCGGGGCCTTTCCGCGTCGGCGCGCACCACTGGTTGATCCTGCATGGCCGCTACATCTGCAAGGCGCGCACGCCCGAATGCTGGCGCTGCCCGGTCAACGACCTTTGCCGCTACAAGCCCAAGACCCCGGCACCGAAGGCTAAGAGGGCAGCCTGATCTCCTGACCAAGAATTATGCCCGCTTTTGGGTGGGTAACAGATGCGTCCCCCCGGCAAGGCGGGGACGAGGCTGGCTCAGCTCGACCGGAAACGCGATTCGAAGTGAATCAAAATGAAAAGGGCCGCGAATTGCTTCGCGGCCCCGTCCTGTCGCTCGTGTCTTCGATCAGGGATCAGAAGACGCGGGCATATTGTTCATTGCCGACGAAGCCCAGCTTGCCGACGCCGCTGCGCTTGATCACCGCCATGACATTGTCGACGACGATATAGCGTGCATAGGGGTCGGGCTGAACCTGCAGTTCGGGTTCGACCGGCAGAGCCTTGGTCTGTTCCAGATACTGCGCCAGCTGAGCGAGATCGACCGGCGAACCATTCCAGGTGATCGTTCCCGCGGGATCGATCATCACCTTGTTCTTTTCGGGGTCGACATTGCTCTGGCTGTCGGTCGGGACCGGCAGGTCGATCTTCACCGCGTGGGTCTGGACCGGGATGGTGATGATGAACATGATGAGGAGCACGAGCATGACGTCGATCAACGGCGTCGTGTTCATGTCCATCATCGGTTCATTTTCGTCCCGATCTCCAACTGCCATGGACATGCGATTATTCCTTCGTTCCTAAACGGAGCGCGCCCTTACAGGCGGCCCACGGTGCCCGAACCAGGAGCCGGTTCCGAAATGAACCCGATCTTCTGGAAGCCGGCATATTGCATCGTGTAGATCACGCCACCGATGCACTGGTACGGGGTGTTGACGTCGCCACGGATGTGAACTTCGGGGAAATTTTCCTCGGTGATGTTCTGCGGTCCGCCGATGTCTTCGAGCAGCTGCTCGAGTTTCTTCTGTCCACGTTCCAGCAACTGCTTCGAATCGACCGGGGTCTGGCCCCAGTAAACTTCGCACGCCGTGCTCTCGGGGTTGGGCTCGCCATCGCCGTCGGTATCAGCCGAACGGATCGAGAGCAGCACATTCTCAGGCTTCGTCGTCGTTACCTCAAACGCCACGTCGGGCAGTTTCAGGTTCACCGTCTCCAACACCACGGGAACCGTGATGAGGAAGATGATGAGCAACACAAGCATGATGTCCACGAGCGGAGTCGTGTTGATTTCGGACATTGGGGCTTCTTCGCCGCCCTTGTCGCCTACACTCATCGCCATAGGATTAGCATCCTGTCACAAAATTTCTGTCACGGACATCGGGACGGCGCGCCTGGAGCCCGCCTTCCCTGTCCAACGGACCCCGCCTTTGTCGCCACGTGGCGACAAAGGCGGGGATCCAGCAGACCTAATCAGGCCTTCTTCGGTGCCGCGGCCGGAGCAGCAGCCTTCGCCGGAGCGATCGAAGCCGGCTTCACCTGGCCGTTCGACATGATCGAACCGAGAACGTCGTTCGAGAAGGTCGACAGACGGCGGGCGATCGACTTGTTGCGGCTCTGGAGCCAGTTGAACGCGAGCACCGCGGGAACGGCCACGATCAGACCGATGGCGGTCATGATCAGAGCTTCACCGACCGGACCGGCGACGGTGTCGATCGAAGCCTGGCCCGACGCACCGATCTTCACGAGGGCGCGAAGAATACCGATAACGGTACCGAACAGACCGACGAACGGCGCGGTCGAACCGACCGTCGCGAGGAACGCGAGGCCCGAGTTCAGCTTCGAGTTGATGTGGTTCTGCGAACGCTCGAGCGTTCCGTGCATCCAGTCATGGGCTTCGACGGGGTCGGTCAGCTTGTTGTGCTCTTCGTTGGCACGCAGACCGTCTTCGACGACCTGACGGTACGCACTGTTCTTTTCGAGCTTCGAAGCGCCGTCAGCGAGCGTCGGAGCGCGCCAGAAATTGGCGTCGACGGCCTTGCCCTGGTTCATCACCTTGTTTTGTTCGAACAGCTTGGTGAACAGGATGTAGAGCGTGCCGACGAACATGATCAGCAGGACGAGGAAGGTAACCTGCGAGACGATGCCGCCTTCGCACAATGCGGGAACGAGACCGTAGGGGCTCGCGCCTTCTTCCTTCACGCACATCGCGGCGGGCATCAGGCTGAGCCCTGCATCGTGGGCCGGTGCTGCCGCAGCGGCGGCATTTGCGATCAGATTAAACATACTGGAAAATCCCTCTCAAAATATTCGATAAGTTCGAAACACAGATCCGGTCGCGCGATCAGCGCGGAATCTGCCAACGGATACGATTGCTGTAG